>NZ_NPDL01000003.1:0-300000 GCF_002811475.1 Leptospira hartskeerlii | reverse complement strand
GAAGAATCTAGGCCGCTTTGTTTTGCCAATTGCTCCAGTTCGTTCAGAACATCTTTGAACTTAACAGTTTCACCCGTTTTAGTATTTGTTAATAGAACGGAGTCATGGTTGAAAGTATTCAGATTATCTTGAGTGATATTCGCTTTTTCAAAACCGGCATTCTTGATTAATTGTTCTTCTTGTTCGCTAACTGCGCTGAACAAGAATCTTTTTTTCATAAAGTCTTCGTAACGAGGAGCGATATCGTCTACTTTCAGATCAAGATAATTACGTTTTACTTCTGCTTTGATCTGGTCGGGAATTCCCGGTGTTTCAGTATATTTTTTTGCGAGAACTTTCAGCTTTCCGAATTCTTTTGAGAAAAATTTTCCAACTCTGGAAGCGTAGATTGTTTCTACTCTTTCAACTCTTAAGATCAGGAATTTTTTCTTTCTAGGAGCTTTTGGATCTGCACCTGGAGGAAGTTGGTCATCGATCTCTTTTAAGATCCATTTTCCTTCATTCTCAGCTGCTTCTTTATAATAAGCTAAGTTAGGATCATTTCCACAATTCAAACATTGCGGCTCTAATAATCCGCCTACTGCTTTGTAAGCAGGTTGATCTGTATGATCTACAACGTATTGGATGATTTCTTTTTTAGACGAAAGTTTCTGAATTCCTTCGAAAATACTTTGTGCTCTCTGTCTGGTCACTTCTTCGTCTTTAGGATCGAAAGAGAAAACTGCGATCACTCGAACGAAAGCGAATTTTAATTTACCAACTTGCTCCAACTTCTCCGCTAAATTCCTTTGTAAGAAAGAAGCCGCCATTTGCGGTTTGGAGTATTTTAGAAAAACTGCTAATTCATCTTCGGATACAAGTTTCTTTTCCGTATTGTACAATGAGATCAATTTGAAAAGACCTAAGGTTTCCAGAAGTTGAGTTTGTTCTTCTTTAGTTGGATGATTCGGCTCCGGTTTGCGTCCGCCTGTATTTAGTTGGTAGAAGTTTCTGAGTTCTTTTCTGGTAACTGTGCCACCTTTGAAAGAGGCTAATACATCTGAGTCCGAATTACACTGAAAGAGCAATGCCGCCAGGAAGGAGAGTACGATTATTTTTTTGTTCATGTTGTTTTATATAACCTGTTCTTTTCGGATTTCGAAAAGACTAGTATTTATGGATGGTCTTTCGGGCAGGTTGCTGCTTCTTACCTTGGATTTCAACGGATATTTCGCGAGTTAGGCGTTTTTCGTTGTCTTGGTAAAGTCCTTCGGCTGCCCGAGCGCCTGAAGGTGGGCCGGAAGAATTCCAATCGGAAGGAGTTTCTTTTGTCTTCATAGAAAGCATCTCTTGTTTTTGAGAAGAGAGTTTATCCATCTCCGCTCCAATCGATACTTTTAGAGATTCCGAATAATCTCGATCCGCTGCAATTCTGTCCTTGATTTTGCCTAGTTCAGTTAGGTCCCTATCTATTTCTTCCGTTTTACGTAAAAGATGAGCCACTTTAATTTTCATGGAATAAGACCTGGAACTTTAAACTTCAGTTCCTGAGTCTAGGCCCCAGGCTGCTTCTTGCAAGTAGGAAAAAAAGAGTCCGCAGGTGAGGATCATCAACTCTTCTCCCGGTTTGGATAGGCATATAAGAAGGAAGAAGGTGGAAAATAAGATACCACTAAGTAGATCCTTGTTTCCTTTCCAGATCACCCAAAACATTCCTAAAAATAACAATGCTGATTTGAATAAGGAAGGTTCTAAACCGGGATGAGCCGGCTCATATAACAACCAAACTCCTGAAAGCAAAACACAAAGTGCTAAAATAATAATACGAATCTGTTTCGGAATGGATAAAATTAGAAATAAGGAAAGTGCGGGAATTAAAAAAGGGGAAAGCTCTCTTCTAGAAAAGGAAAGGATACAGGAACCGGCCAATATCAAAACGCCTAAAGTTTCTCTAAACGCAGGAGAACGACTTCCTAAAAAAGAAAAACCCCCGGAAGATATCATTCCTGCAAGGCTTAAAGATACCAGATCCAAAATGAATTCGGCAGATGTGCCATCCCAAAAGGAAAGCGCGCATACTGAAGCGGGAAAAAGTAAAAAACTGAGATTCGGTCTAAGCGTTTTAGAAGAATGGAATTGGGAAAATGCGATCGTAAGACAAAGCACCAAGGAGCCCGAGAATGGAAATCCATAGGTTTTGAAAAACAGATAAGCCGAGGTGAAGAATAGAAAAACCATTTGTATCTATTATGAAATTCCGGTATCTTGACGAATCGAACCGTTATGATCCTGAACGAGATTATCATCTCAACGGAAAAGATAGACAGCGTTCAAGTTCTGAAATTGCAGGGTTCTATCAACTCCTTTACGGAGAAAAAATTTAAGGATGTGCTGTCCTTGGCAGTTCGCCAAGGACCGGTCATCATGGATATGGAAGACGTACATTTGGTATCCTCCACTGGGGTCCAGGCCTTAAAGGAAGTAAGCCAATCCAGTTTTTCAAGTAAGAATAAACTCGTCCTTGTAAATATCTCCAAAGCGGTGATCAATGTTTTTAAAATGGCGGGTTTGAGCGGGTTTTTCCTAATCGCAAACGACGAAGAGGCCGCTTTAAAGATGGCTTCCAAACGTTGATATTCTCGGATCTAAGATGGACAATCTCGGAAATAGAAAATGAAATCTGAAAAAACTTCCTCCTTCAATTATTTTAGAAAGGCCTGGCATTTACTCGGGCTGATCATTCCTGCCTTCTATTACTTCGATGTATTCCACGGGCAATTTTCTCTCCTGTATGCAACTCGTGCTATTCTTACTATCTTACTTGTTCTATGCCTCGGGCTTTTGGTCTTGTTAGAATGGGCCAGATTCCATATTCCGGTTGTCCAATCAATATTTGTAAAGTTAGCCGGTCCTTTATTGAAGGAAGAAGAGAAGTCCAGGATCAATGGAACATTCCCTTATTTTCTTTCTATTACTCTTGTTGTCTTTTTTTTCCCTCCTGATATCGCGATCCTTTCTCTATTATTCTTAGTGATTGGAGATCCAATGGCTGCTTGGGTGGGAACTCATTTCGGAAAGAATAGATTTTCAAACGGTAAATCCAAGGAAGGGATCATTGCATTCATTCTATCTTCTACAATCGTAGGGCTCTGGTTTATCTATGTGGTTCAGTCGGGCTCTAGAGAATTCGGGATCTATCAATTTTCTTCCGGAGAATTTTGGCAGAATGTAATTTTAGTTTTGCCTGCGGTGATCGCGGCAGCGGTAACTGAATTATACAGTGGAACTTATTGGAACGGGATTGTGGATGATAATCTTTTGATTCCGGTTGTGTCTGCGGTTGTATTGGGATTCTTTGCTTATTTTACTTTGGACTTAAGCATAGGCCAGATCTTCTTGAATCCGGCCCAGATTTTCGAAACATATTAAGAAAATCAAATTTTCTTTTTTCGGAGATAACTTTAAGGAGTTTTTTCCGGAGGAAGGACATGATATACAAAATCAATTCTTGTCTTTGTGCTTCCTTTGATCCCTTTTGCGGACCATGTAAATTCTAAATCCGTAGGAAAAATAGAAGTCTCGTAAGGATATTGACCTAAACGATTTTCCTTTTTCTGTTTTTCTTTTACCATAGCGCCCAAGTAATTAAAAGAGCCGATCCAATCTTCTCCAATTTCAAAACCTTCCATCTTACCTTTAACGCCAGAAAATTCGTACATTGCAAAATAGGTTTCCTGGATCTGTTTTCTTTCTTCAGGACTCATTCTACGATTCATTCTGAGTACAAAACCTGGAGTTTCACGAGCATGGAAATAAAGATAATTACCTAATTCTTCCCAAGTGTTCGGCTTTTTGGCATTTGGAATATCCACTGAATATTTTTTATTCAAAGGAGAAGGTTCTCTGCACACTCCATCTCTCGTGAAATAGTCGCAGAGTTCCACATTGCTTACGGAAAGAGCAGAAGGTTCACATGCCGCAAATAATAGTAGAGAAGAAAAGATTAGTTTAACGTTTTTCCAAAGAGGTAACATAAGATTCTCGTAAATTAGTAAAAAAGTATAGAACTTCAGGATGTTTAAAAAATTCCCAAGCTGACTGTTGAGGGATCCATTTTTGTCCTTGGTAGGTATAGATGATCTCCGCGAATACTCCGTGGAACATATAGATCCTATGTAGATCTTCTTCCAAGGAAGCTAAAACCAAATTATAAGGAGTAAGATAACCGGGTAGTATTCTAATCGATTCATCAGATTTGCGTAAAGAGGTTTGGAATTTAGTACATTCTTTTTGGAGACTAGGAAGTTCTTCTCTGGATATTCTACGCTTTAAGGAAAGAATACGAGTGAATCTTCCGATTGGAGAATCTAGAAAATTCTCAAATTGGTGGGTCCATTTAGGAAGGGGTTTGGATTCGTATAGGGCTTGAGAGAATGTATCCTCTGCTTTTTCTTTCAAACGATAGTAAGCCTCTTCATTTTCATAGGAAACCACTAGGAAGAAAGTAGCCGGGAGAGGTTTTTTGGGTTTGGAAGAAGTCTGTTTGGAATTCACTTGTTTAAAGCTTCGTTTCAGGCAGCAGATTATAATTTGGAATCGAAATAATCCAGCAGAATTTTAGTAAGCCAGCGACCGTCCGGAAGGTCAGGATTGGAATCAGTTACGAATCCAACATGTCCACCTTGTTTAGTAAGAATGGTCTTTAGGTTTGGAAGTTTAGCCCAATCGATAGAATTCCACTCGAATAGCGGAACAACAGGATCATCCTCCGCATGAATGAGTATCCCAGGACGAGTGATGGATTGGATATAATTGATACATGAATTCTTTTTATAATATTCCATTGCACTTGGATATCCGAAAGAAGGAGCGGTGATCATATCATCAAAGTCGAAAAATGTTTTTACCTTCTTGGAATTTTCCAACTGCAAAGGAGTTAGATCCAAGATACCTTCTTTGATCTTCTTCTTAAAACTGCTTATAAAATGATTTCTATAAAATCTTCCGGAAAGTGAATCTATAAAGTCACAGTTCTTTGCAAGATCCAGAGGAGGGGAGACCGCGGAGAATGCAATAGACTTATGATTTCTGGATTCTCCGAAAAATTTCAGGACCAAATTTGCAGAAAGTGAAAATCCAGATACAAAGATCTTCTTACTCAGATACTCATACATATAATCCAAGACATCTTGGACATCCTCCGACTGACCTGCGTAATACGATTTCCTAGCGAATCCTCTTCCTCTACCGCAATTTCGCAGATTCATGCGAATGATACCGTATCCTCTCTCCAGAGCGGAAGTTGCAAGAGAAACTAAATAAGAACTTTCCGAATCACCTTCCATTCCATGGATCATGAGTATATACGTTCCGTTGGAAGGAATGGCGCTCTTACGATAGGAAGAAACGGGAGGGTTATGTTCTAACCAGAGTTTGTCTCCGGATTCACCACTTACAGTGAGAAGAATGTCTTCGCAGTAATAAGAAGTCCGAAGAGGGTTTTCCGGGGGAAATAATGTGCTATAAATTGTTTGAGCATGTTTGCCCGATACGAATCTTTTAGGTCGAAAATGAGAGGCTTCCATAGATTCAACGGATCTCGTTTTCTTTAAAAAACTCTTTCCACTCTTCTTCTTGTTCTTTTTTTAAAAGTGCTTTTTTATCTAAAAACTTTCTGAATTTTTTTAAGAAAACTTTTCCTTTTTCCCTGATCTTTGCATCGTCGGGAAACATATCTTCTAGATAAAAATTCAAGAACTCATCTAACTCAAAACCGCCCAAGTCGGAGATTAAAATTTTTTCCGAATTATGTTCAGGATTATCAAATAGTAACTGAGAGAATTCCAGAAATAGGGAAGGCATTTCTTTTTCGGAAGAAGAAGCTCCTTCCGGAATCGTTTCCAGAAAGGAGCTAACGGTTTCTTCTAAGGAAGAGGGACCAGACAAGTTATAAAACCTTAATTTTGTTTTGGGAATTCGATTTTGGTTGCGAGAGAGTCAACGATACCGTATTTGATCGCTTCTTCTGCGTCCATATAATAGTCTCTGTCCGTATCTTCTTCCAATTTCTCGACAGGATGACCGCAAGCGTCTGCAAGAATTTGGTTCAATCTTGCTCTTGTTTTTAGGATCTCTTCTGCTTGGATCTTAAGATCAGTTGCAGGAGCTACGATCTGTCCACCGATACTCGGTTGGTGGATCATCACTTTACCGTTAGGCCAAATGGTTCTTTTTCCTTTTACACCTGCAGCTAAAAGAACGGATCCCATTGAAGCAGCAAGTCCCATACATACAGTATGAACGGGAGAAGAGATCATCTTCATTGTGTCGTAAATAGTAAGTCCGGAAGTAACAACTCCTCCGGGGCTATTGATATAGAATGTAATTTCTTTTCCTGGATCCGCCATTTCCAAATAGAGTAGTTTGCCTACGATGTCTTTTGCGGATTCATCGGTAACCGCTCCCCATAAGAAAATTTTTCTATGGTCGATGAACTTTTTGGAAATTTTGCTACCGGTTAATTCTTCGATTACTTCGGTGATTTTTTCTGTCTCGGACATTCTGGCTCCCTTAAGCAGCGGTTCGTTCTTCCAGTTTCTTCCTCCGTAATTTCCTGAAAACTCCAATAAATACGAAAGCTACAAAGGAAACGTAAAAAAAGCGAAGCAACTGGATCGGAGGGACCGGCATATCCCGGTCCGCTCTTAAAGCAATTAGACGGGAGGCGAGGACCGGACGATTCTCCGCTTTTGGTTCTGGCTCCCTAAATTTGATAATTTGTGCGTTTTCGGAGAGAAGATAATACTTTCTGGCTTCTTTCTCCAAGGCTAACCTATCATCACGTAGGAGTTTTTGCCTTTCTTCTAATTGTCTATTCTCATACTCCAGTCTTTCCACATCCAAACGAAGGCTGGAAAGACTGGTTTCTAGGGTAGACCGTACGACCAAACCTGACTCTCCTAGTACCGTGAAGTAAAACATTCCGGAAAGGAAGAGCAGAAGTAAAAACAGTTTGTTCGCCAGATTCATACCCATAGAAGTTCAGAGATTATAGAATGTATTTCTCCCTTTGTAAACCGCAGAAGAACCTAATTCTTCTTCGATCCTCAAAAGTTCGTTATATTTAGCGATCCTATCGGTCCTGGAAAGAGAACCAGTTTTGATCTGGCCCGCGTTCGTACCTACTGCGATATGCGAAATAGTTACGTCCTCAGTTTCTCCGGATCTATGGCTGATCACATTCGTATATTTGGCTTTTTTAGCCATATCGATGGACGCCAATGTTTCGGATAAACTTCCGATTTGGTTCACTTTGATCAGGATGGAATTGCCCACTTTTTGGGAAATTCCCTGAGATAGTTTTTCTATATTGGTAACGAATAAATCATCACCAACGAGTTGGATCTTCTTACCCAATTTCTCGCTTAGAAGTTTCCAACCTTCCCAGTCGTTCTCATCCAGACCGTCTTCAATAGTAATGATCGGATACTTTGAGACTAGATTTGAATAGTATTCTACCAATTCTGCGCTAGAGAACTCTTTATTTCCTTCTCCACCCAGAACGTACTTTTTCTTGGATTTATCGAAAAACTCGGAAGAAGCAGCATCTAGACCCAATAATACGTCTTTTTCCGGCTTATAACCCGCTTTTTCGATGGCTTGAAGAATAACTTCTAATCCTTCCAGGTTGCTTGCCAGGTCAGGTGCAAATCCACCCTCGTCTCCTACTGCAGTATTCAGTTTTTTGGATTTGAGAACCGACTTAAGGCTATGGAAAACTTCTGCCCCAACTCTTAATGCCTCGCGGAAGCTGTTTACTCCCACAGGTAGGATCATAAACTCTTGGAAGTCTACGTTATTGTCTGCGTGAGCACCACCGTTGATGATGTTCATCATTGGAACAGGAAGTTCCTTTGCGAAGTTTCCGCCTATGTATCTGTAAAGTGGAAGTCTTGTATGAGAAGCTGCTGCCTTTGCTACCGCAAGAGAAGTTCCGAGTATCGCATTTGCGCCTAATTTGGATTTGTTTTTGGTTCCGTCCTTATCCAGCATCAGGAAATCGATTCTATTCTGGTCTAAAGCATCTTCACCGATCAGTATATCTTTGATCTTGACGTTCACATGATCAACAGCTTTTAGGACACCTTTGCCTAGATAACGGGACTTATCTCCGTCTCGCAATTCTACTGCTTCGTATTCTCCCGTGGAGGCTCCCGAAGGGACTGCGGCTCTACCGAAAGAGCCGTCTTCCAGTTTAACATCTACTTCTACCGTAGGATTTCCTCTGGAATCCATGATTTCGCGGGCGCGGATCGCCGAAATTTTGGAAGATTGGGACATGTGATTCTTATAATACCTATCTCTTATAGATTTTTCCTGAAATCCTTTTGTTACGGGGAAATAAATCAAGCGGGAAAAGGAGGAAAAAAGATTGCCTCGGCGGGGGATAAAGATAGAAATCCATCGATGAAAACGACAGAAAAGCATTCTATATTCTTTCATATCTCCTTCACAATACTATGTATCATTGTTTTATTACTTCCGATCCCGGCTACGAGCGGATGGAGAATGTTTTTTCTGGTCTTAGTCTATAATGTTTCTCTGCCGATCGTTGCCCAGGTTTGGGAACATGATCGCTGGATGGATATTTTCCTTTTCGTTTTGCCAGTAAGTATTCTACAAGTGGTTCCTGATTGGTTCTTATCCAAGGTGCTCGGGGTATTGGTATTTCCTCCCGACGGATTTTATAAGATCGGAACAGTATCCGCATACATGGCAGGACTTTGGACCATACCGTTATTTATCATTGTCTATGTTTCCACTCGATTCGAGAAACGATATCCGGAAGCAAATCCGATCAGCAAATATCTGTTAGCCGGAGGAAGCGCATTTTTGATCTTCTTCTTATCCGAAGAATTTATGAGACTCATCCCGGTTTGGTATTCTCAAAATGTTTCTACGATCGGACATACTGCGATCTATGTTCTATTTCCAGAATTTGTTTTAGGTATATTTACTACATTCGCATATTTTCATACGGAGCATAAACCTTTTAGAACAAAATTACTTTGGGCAATACCGACGATGTTCGTATATTTGGGAGCGCTCTCTTTTAGTTATTTATTTGTAGAAGGTGTCTGGAAAGTCTAAGAAAGAATGAAAGTCCTAACTCGAATTTCAGAAATTAAGGACTTACTCTCGGATCGAAATCCGGATATTTTTAGTCTACCACCCGAGTTTTCGATCGAGGTAGATATAGATCCGGACTATTCTTATACGATCCAAAATGAATTTACCGTAGAAGGGAAGGCTACCTTCGAGAATAAGGATGCGGTCGTTAAAGTCAGTCCTGCTCAGAACGGAAGGTCCGGATTTAGCTGGAATGGAATTCGATACGATCTAGACAGCCAAAAATGTATTAAAGGAAATCATAATATACAACTGGGAGAAGTGAAAGTGATAGAACATCCTCTTGCTTGGATGTTAGCTTTCGGAGTGTATGCCGATTTTACCTTGAGTGAATCCAGTTTTCCTACATTCGATTTTTGTGACCGAGTCTATATGGACCAAGCCAAAGGAAATTGGAGAAGGTTAGAAAGAAGAAAAAAAATCACTGTATCTTCACCATTTGCTCTAGTTTGGGACAAAGGTTACTGTGTTTTGGAGCCGGCAGCCCAGGAGTCAAAAGGTCTTTTAATAGACCACCAAGTGGAATATCCAGGAAACACAGTCGGAAGATCCAGGATTGTTGCCGAGCTAACTCCTGAAAAATTTTCTTATTTTGGGGATGCAAGGACCACTGCATTCCGTAACAAAAAAGACGCAGAAAGTTTTTATCAAATTGGACTTTCTGGAGGATTGAAAGATTATCCATTCACTTTGGAAAATGTATTACTTTTAGATGAAGATAAAATTTATAATATTAGGGAAAAATTTAAGGATCCGAGATCAAATTATAATTACGAATTCATCTGTCACGAATTGATAGATATCATCTCTTGGTTACGTTTTGTAGAAGAAAAATACGAAGGGAAATTTTTCGGAAAAATGACAACCTTTCTTTTTGATCATCACAAACAGATAGATATCGCCCAATTTTCCTGCGATCCGGAAGAATTGGAAAAATACGGGATCCGGATCGGAAATTAATTTCAGGCAAATGATTTCCAAAAGCCTAAAACTACTTGTAATAGGAACGATTTCGTTTTAAAAAAACAAAACGAAGTCCAAATTTTCTCAAAAGAGGTTTTCAATGAGGATCGGAATATTACCGCTCTTATTTATCTTAGTGATCGCAGCAAACTGCGTAGCGTTGAACACTACCGGATTAACGAATCGTTATAAAGGAAGTGAGGCAAAGGATAAAATAGAAGAGGCGGCGACTGTCGCGGCTCAATTATACGCGATCGGAACAGGAGACTTTTCAGGCTCGACTTATTTGAATAATATCTATCTTCCACCGATTTTGGCAGGAATTAAACCTGGCGAATATTATGCCAAAGAAGACGTGAATGCCTGTGTGGACGAGATCAAATTGTTCGGAGCCTTGAAACTTCAGCCTTCTATCGCGGTTCTGTTTGGCCAATGTTCAAACCTGCAGCCAGACAATAATGTGTATGGAAATGTAAACTAAACTTCCTTTTCAACTCAATCTTCTCGGCCCTCTAACGGGGCCGAGGACAAATTTCCCCCAGTAAAAGGCTTTTCAGGGGGTCCGTCTCGCTGGACTTTGTTTTTAACAATGTCCGATCGCCAACAATTCATCCGCAATTTCTCGATTATCGCCCATATTGACCATGGTAAGTCCACTTTAGCAGATAGACTCTTGGAAATAGGCCGGATCACTGATGATCGGACAAAAAAAGACCAGATCCTGGACTCCATGGATATTGAAAGGGAGAGAGGGATCACGATTAAGGCGAACAACGCCACTTTCAATTATACCGCGGCAGACGGTAATACTTATACGATGAACCTGATCGATACTCCTGGCCACGTAGATTTTACCTACGAGGTATCCAGATCCTTAAAAGCCTGCGAAGGTGTGCTTCTTATAGTAGATGCTAGCCAAGGAGTAGAAGCCCAAACTCTTGCGAACCTATATCTTGCTATGGAGCAAGATCTCGCAATCATTCCAGTTATGAATAAAGTGGATCTTCCCGCAGCTGATGTGGAGAAGACCAAACTACAGATCGAGGACAGTTTAGGTTTAGATGCCGAGAAAGCTGTTGCGATTTCCGCAAAAACAGGACTGAACGTCCAAGCGGTTTTAGAAGAAATCACAAAACAAATTCCTCCACCTAAAGGAAATCCTAAAGGACCTCTTAAAGCGCTTATATACGATTCTTATTTCGATCCTTATATGGGTGTTGTGATCAAGATCAGGGTATTCGACGGAAGCGTAAAAAAAGGGGACCGTATCCTTTTGATGAGTAGCCAAAAGGATTTTACTGTGAATGAGGTCGGTATCAAAGGGATTGGTTTAACGCCTACAGATTCTCTTACCGCCGGAGAAGTAGGATATATCATCGCAGGTATTAAAAAAGTTTCAGATGCAAGAACTGGAGATACGGTTACCTTATTCTCCAATCCAAGTGCCGAAGCAGTCCCAGGTTATAAAGATGCAAAACCTATGGTGTTTGCCGGATTATTTCCTATTATGGGAGAACAATTCGAAGAATTAGTAGATGCGATCGAAAAGATGAAACTGAACGACGCAGCTCTTGTATACGAAAAAGAAAGTTCTGCTGCGTTAGGATTCGGATTTCGGGTGGGCTATCTGGGACTTCTCCACATGGAGATCGTACAGGAAAGATTAGAAAGAGAATTCAATCTTGACCTGATCACTACTGCGCCTTCCGTAAAATACACGATACGAATGAAAAACGGAGAGGTATTTGATATAGATAACCCTTCTAAATTTCCTGATCCTGTTTTTATAGAAGCTACAGAAGAGCCTTATGTAAAGGCATCCATTATCACTCCGAATGAATATGTCGGTAATATCATGTCCTTGGCGATTGATAAAAGAGGAGTCCAGTTGGATACTGTTTATCTTTCTCAGGATAAGGTGCAGTTGACCTACGAGATCCCTCTTGCAGAGTTAATTTTCGAATTTTATGATAAACTAAAATCTTTAACCAGAGGATATGCTTCTTTGGATTACGAACCTTGCGGTTATAAGGCGTCTCGACTCGTAAAAATGGATATTTTGGTAAACGGAGAATCCGTTGATGCACTTTCTATGATCGTTCATAGTTCCAAAGCGGAATCCCGCGGTAGAGAGATCATCGAAAAATTGAAAGAGATAATCCCTCGCCACCAATTTATGATCCCGATCCAAGCTGCAGTCGGAGGCAAAATCCTCGCCAGAGAAAGTATTTCTGCTCTTCGTAAGAATGTAACCGCTAAATGTTACGGGGGAGATATCACTCGTAAGAAAAAACTTTTAGAGAAGCAGAAAGAAGGGAAGAAGAGGATGAAACAGATCGGAAACGTAGAAATTCCTCAAGAAGCCTTCCTTGCAGTTCTAAAAACCGGGGACTAATTTTTGAAAGACTCCGTTTTGCGAACCCGCAGAACCGGAGTAGATTCCGTCCTCAAAATACATTCTTCAGAACTATTTATAAAAAGAGAAGATCAGATCTTCTTTTCCCAAGGGACCAAGATCCGAAAGTTGCAGGGAATTTATAAAAGTTTAGAACCGAAACTCCGATCCGGGGAAATCGAAAAGGTCATTCTGCAAGGGAATTTGCATTCTAATGCGATCCTGGCAGGGAGTTTGTTTTTTCGATTTGTAGAAGTGCCTACAAAAATCCTGGGATATTCCAGGGATCCAAGGCTAATTACTCCTGCTTCGATTATTGCAAAACGGTTTTCAGAGTTAGAATTGTATCCGACTAGGCAGGAATGGGAAAAAGCCGTCGAAGATACTACAAAATCCCTCTCCTCCAATCAATTCCTGATCCCGGAATATCTATTCACACCCTCTGCCTTGGAAGGGCTCTCATCTCTCTGGGAGGAAATTGATCCGACTCATTACGATAGGATTGTTTTAGATATCGGTTCAGGGCTTACTTGGATTTCCGGATTAGAATGGGGGAAACTTCCTATAACAGGGGTTTGTCTAGGAATACAAAAGAGTAAGTTTGTGTCTTGGATGGACTTGAATTTGTCGTCATTTCGACTACCGATATTAGACCTTCCTTATGAAAACCTAATCGATCCAAAAGAAAAAATAAAAGCAGATTTTTCCTATGGAAAGAAAGGAAACTTCTGGTTGGAAAAATCAAAAGAATACCAAAACCGATTCGGACTTTATCTGGAACCTATATACGCAGCAAAGTCTATTAGCATTCTTGAATCTATGATGAAAGAAAGGGAGTTAGAGGGTCGGATTTTATACATATATCAGGGTGGGATCTTGCAAGGAGGAATAACGTCAATATTGCCCTAAAGTGATAGGCATGTTTTATATAACTCTTTTGGGATATTAAGAATTAAATGTTTTTCTGAAAAACAACATTGACCTGATTCGCTGACGGAAAATATCTAACTTATCATTTATATTGGATTAACGATGAGAAAAATTCTACTAATAAGTTTCTGCCTGTATTTTTTACAGTGCACAACTACCGTTAAGATTATTACAGATCCTCCAGGATTGGACGTATATAACCAAAGCCAAAGACTTGGAAAAACTCCCTTAGAAGTTGTCATGTCTGACGGTATATTTGAAAATTATTATTTAGAATTTAAGAAAGATCGCAAATATTTAAGAAACGTTCGTATGGCTACGGAAATCAAAAATGGAGCTTTAGTCGGCGCAATTTGTTTCCTATTTCCCGTGCTTTGGGTGATTGGGCCTAAACCTTACCAGGAATATACGATAGATAACGCATTTGATCAGAAAACGATGAATAAAGATTCTGCCTTAGTGGTCTCTAATTTACCTCAAGGCGTAGAAATGATCGTAGGGACCAAAGTTTTTGGAAAAAATAGTTCCGCTTATATTGAAGCGAACGAATACAAAGTAAAACTTTGCGATCATTTAAAATGTAATGATATAGGGAAACATCGTTTCGAAAAGGATAGCGGTTATTTTTACCAACTCGACTCTTCTAATCGTAAGTAAATTCCCGTTTGAACGAATCAAAATCTCTGTGAAATTGGTCGATTGGTTTGTGATCGATCAATTTCCCCCTTCCTTCTTTATATATATATCTTTTCTGTCCATATTCCTGCATCAGTCTATTTTCAATATAAAGGAGCCGATTGATCGAAAAGAATAGCGCAGTCAGAAAATTAGAAGTCTCGAATTCCTCTTTTACGAAATGAGAGCAGGAAGGTGACATTGGACAAATCACATTTTGGAATTTGCTATCTTTTGTTTGGTGTTTTTGAATTCTATTTAATACGATAGCAGTGAGAAAAAAGCGATCTTCTGGATCTTCTTTACGGACAGAAGAAATAGTTTGGCAGAATGAGAAGAACATTATCAATAAGCATATTTGTATTTGTCCAACTTTGGAGTGTAAAAGTGTTTTCCTCTCCTTTGGATGCTTGTAATCTAAATTCTTCACAACTAGATAGTTTGCGTAACGCATCCTTTTATTACAAGTCAGAAAGGTATTTGGAAGCTGAGATAGAACTGAATCGCATTCTACAGGTTAAAAAATGTGATTCGATCCGGATCTTTCACGCCTTTACTTACCTAAGACAAAGTAAGAATATCGATATATTATTAATAGAGTCAGATTGGAAGGATATTCGGTTCAGGATCTTATATGATTTTTCTAATTTGGCTCGTTCCGGAAGAGATTTTGCCGAGGTTCCTAAAGAAAATACCTACTGTCTCTATCCAGATTGTAGATTAGAAGGACTCGAATCAATACTAGTATATCTCATTCAGATAAAAGATTGGGAAAATTTGGATTCTTCATCTTTTGAAAATACCTCACATATCCATTCTGAAGAAGAATTGAAAAGATTTCGAGAATATTGGACTTCTGAGCAAAAGAAGATACAAGAGAAATCTAAAAGTCCTTATTTGGCAGGGGGATTTTCTGCGGCAATTCCTGGAACAGGGCAGATATATGCGGATCAATTTGCAGAAGGTGTTACTTCTTTTTTTGTAAATTTGGTAGTTCTGTCTGCAACTTACGCGCTCTATGTAGCAGAGCCAACAAGTGTTTTGTTTTATCTAGTTTCAGGAGTTTCGTTGGTAACCTACACTACGAATATTATAGGAGGTTTCTCCGCAGCGAATCGAAATAATAATTATTGGAAATACGAAACTTTGGAAGGACTCAAGAAAGAGTTTATAAGTCTTCCTATTCTGGAAAAAGAGATTTTATTTAAACTTTTCTAATTTTACTCCTAAAACAAAAAAGGCCCTCTTTCGAAGGCCTTTTTCTCAATCAGGAAATCCTAATTCTTAAGAAAGAATAAACTCTTTGTTTAGAACCCGGATAAAATCCCGTTTGATGTCTTTAGGACAAGCAGCTTCGCATTCGTACTGATTCGTACAATTTCCGAAACCTTCTTTATCCATTGCGTTTACCATGTTTTTCACACGCTCTTTTTTCTCTACCTGGCCCTGAGGAAGTAATGCAAGGTGGGAAACTTTTGCAGAAACGAATAGCATCGCAGAAGCATTTTTACAAGAAGCTACGCAAGCACCACAACCAATACAGGTTGCTGCGTCCATTGCAACGTCAGCATCTTTTTTAGGAATAGGCAATGCGTTCGCGTCAGGAGCTCCTCCAGTATTGATACTAACGAATCCTCCTGATTGGATGATCCTGTCAAAACCGCTACGATCAACTATTAGGTCTTTTATGACAGGGAATGCTTTCGCTCTCCATGGCTCCAAGTAGATAGTGTCTCCATCTTTGAAACTTCTCATATGAAGTTGGCAGGTGGTCACACCTGGAAGAGGCCCATGAGCCTCTCCATTGATCATAATATTACAAGAACCGCAAATACCTTCTCTACAATCGTGCTCGAACGCAATCGGATCATCTCCTTTTACGATCAGGTCCTCGTTAACTACGTCTATCATTTCTAAGAAAGACATATCAGGAGAAATATCTTTGGCATCGTAGTTTACGATCTTGCCTTTCTCTTTTGCGTTTTTCTGTCTCCAGACTTTTAGTTTGAGGTCCATTATTTGTAGCTCCTCGTAGCGAGTTTAATATTCTCGAATTCCAGTTTTTCTCTGTGCTCAGTAGGTTTCGCGCCTACTCCCTTCCATTCCCAAGCAGTTGCATGACAGAATTTATCGTCGTCACGTTTTGCTTCTCCGTCGTCCATTTGGTGCTCTGTACGGAAATGGCCTCCACAAGATTCTTCTCTTGTAAGAGCATCTAAGCAGAGAAGTTCTCCAAACTCTAAGAAGTCTGCAACTCTTCCTGCTTTTTCTAAGGATTGATTTAGATCAGAACCAGAACCAGGAACGTTTACATTCTTCCAGAATTCTTCTCTGATCTCAGGAATTTTCACGAGAGCTTCTTTTAAGCTCTTATCGGTCCTTGCCATTCCGCAATTATTCCACATGATCTTTCCGAGTTCTTTATGGAAAGAATCAACAGTTCTCTTACCTTTAATGCTAAGGAATTTATTGAGCTGAGAATTTGCGTCAGTCTCTGCTTTTTTGAATTCAGCATGATCGGTGCTAGGAGTTTTTCCGAATCCTACTTCTGCCAGATAATTTCCGATGGTGTAAGGAAGAACGAAATATCCGTCTGCAAGTCCTTGCATCAGCGCAGAAGCTCCAAGTCTGTTTGCTCCGTGGTCAGAGAAGTTTGCTTCACCAATCACGAATAAACCTGGAAGATTGCTCATCAGGTTATAATCCACCCAGAGTCCGCCCATTGTATAGTGAACTGCAGGATAAATTCTCATTGGAACTTTATAAGGATTTTCTCCAGTGATCTGTTCATACATCTGGAAGAGGTTACCATATCTTTCAGCGATTGTATGTTCCCCCAAACGATTGATCGCAGAGGAGAAGTCCAGATATACACCTTGGCCTCCCGGTCCTACGCCGAATCCAGCATCGCAAACTTCTTTTGCGGAACGGGACGCGATATCACGAGGACAAAGGTTTCCATAACTTGGGTATTTTCTTTCTAAGTAATAATCTCTTTCGCTCTCAGGGATATCCGCTGGGTTACGAGTATCTCCCTGTTTTTTAGGAACCCAAATACGTCCGTCGTTTCGGAGAGATTCAGACATCAAAGTTAATTTGGACTGATGGTCTCCTGAAACTGGGATACAAGTAGGGTGGATCTGAGTGTAACAAGGGTTAGCGAAGAAGGCGCCTTTTTTGTAAGCCCTAAATGTTGCAGTAACGTTAGAACCTTTCGCATTCGTGGAAAGATAGAATACGTTACCATATCCGCCAGAAGCAAGAACAACCGCATCTGCAGAATGAACAGTAACTTGGCCGGTTACTAAGTCGCGGATCACAACACCTTTTGCATGACCGTCGATCACAACCACGTCCAACATCTCAGTTCTCGGATACATCTTCACATTTCCGAGTCCGATCTGTCTGGAAAGTGCTGAATAAGCTCCTAAAAGAAGCTGTTGTCCAGTTTGACCTTTAGCGTAGAATGTACGGGAAACTTGGGCTCCACCAAAGGATCTGTTATCCAAATGTCCGCCATATTCTCTCGCAAATGGAACACCTTGAGCCACACATTGGTCAATGATGTTCGTAGAAACTTGAGCTAAACGATATACGTTAGCTTCTCTTGCTCTGAAGTCTCCACCTTTGATCGTATCATAGAACAAACGATAAACAGAGTCACCGTCGTTTTGGTAGTTCTTAGCTGCGTTGATACCGCCTTGAGCTGCAATCGAGTGAGCTCTACGTGGGCTATCTTGGAAGCAGAATGTTTTAACGTTGTATCCGAGTTCCGCCAATGTAGCAGAAGCGGAACCACCTGCGAGACCAGTTCCAATTACGATAACTGTGTATTTTCTTTTGTTAGCCGGGTTAACTAATTTGATATGGGATTTATAATCGTCCCATTTTTTTTCCAAGGGACCCGATGGGATTTTGGAATCTAAACTCATTATTGCGCTCCTGGAACTTTCACAAAGTTAAGAAGAATGGCAACCGGCATGGAAACATTGCCGATGAAAATGGTCAAAGCGTAGAGGATCGCAAATGCGTTCGTCTTAGGCGCCCAGAAAGTAGTGTTAAATCCAAGAGTTTGGAAAACACTCGTAACTCCATGGCGAAGGTGAAACGCAAGCAATGTCATCGCTACGATATAGGAAACAGAAACATAAACGTTCTTAAATCCTAAGATTACCATAGTGTAAACATCATGCCTTTGTCTGTCACCAATGGTTTCTTGGAGTGCAAAGTTTTCAGGCTGGATCTTACCTAAGGTAAAATGAAGCAAATGGTATATTACAAAAGCTAATAACACGGAACCGGTCAAAGCCATATACCGGGAAGATAAAGTAGCCTGGATCGTACTTTCTTTTACATAGCCAACCGGTCTCGCCTTCTTGTTTTCAAGAGACAATTTGAGGGCGTAGTAAACGTGTAATGCGAACGCTACTATAAGAATTCCGCGGGCCAACCATAAGAGTCCGCCTAAATTGTGTAAGAACTCAGCGTAAGTGTTAATCTTATCCGGTTCTTGGAAGATCTGGAGGTTCCCCAGCATGTGTACAAACACAAAGCCGAAGAGAATGATTCCGGTAATCGCAACGATAGTTTTTCTACCGATGGACGACCTTAGATATCCAGCTTGAAAATCCATTCAAAATCTCCTGTAAGGATCATGGGAAGAAGTCATCGATTTGTTTGAGGAAGGGACCAGAAAAAGCGAAAGATCGAATTTAGAATCCCTCTACAAAGTATGATAAAAAATCAGGTCTAGACGAAAAGCACTTTTAAACTAAAAGACAAAAAATGGACATTTGCCGAGGAATATTTAGACTTGGTCTCATTTAGTGCGACGCGAAAATTCAAAATACAGCAAATGATTTCTAAGGATCCGTTTCAGTCTTTGTATAGAGAATCCCTTTACGAAGGGAGGAAGGAAAACTTTTCCCCGGGCAAAAAGGGAGAAGGACTCGGCTATTTTTTATTCCGAGAACTGAAGCTGTCCCGAATCGCGTTCGGTGGATATAGGATAGGACTGGAAGATCCGGAACATAAGGAAGCTCTACTTCTTGCACTCAAATCCGGAGTGAACGTCATTGACGTTTCGGCCAACTATGGAGACGGGGAAGCTGAAAGTTTAGTAGGCAAAGTCCTGGATGAAAATTTCAAAAAAAAACAACTGAATCGAAAGGAAATTTTCTTAGTCACCAAGGCGGGTTATATCCAGGGACGGAATATGAAATTGGTCGAGTCCAAAGAAAAGGAGAAGGATCAATTTCCGGAAATCACATACTACCAACCTGGTTGTTATCATTGTATTTCTCCTGCATTTTTGGAAGACCAATTGGAAAGGTCCAGAAAGCGTCTCGGACTTTCCACCATCGATGCATTCTTATTGCACAATCCCGAATATTTTCTAAGCCATTCCGAGAAGAACGGAGTTCCAAAAGAAGAAGCTCAAGCGGAATATTATCGTAGGATCAAAGAGGCATTTCTATTTTTAGAGAAGGCAAGAAAGGAAGGAAAAATCCAGTTTTATGGGATTTCCAGTAATACCTTTCCCGTGCCGGAAGGGGATTATACACATACTTCTTTGTCGAAGTGCCTACAAATCGCTGAGAAAATTGCAGGAAAAGAACATGGATTCGCAGTGGTCCAGTTCCCTGGGAATTGGTACGAAGACGGATTCCTTCGCAATCGGTCGGAAGGCGGGACTTTACTCGAGATCTGTAGTAACTTCGACCTTCTTCCACTCATCAACCGACCACTTAACTCATTCCAAGCCGGGAAAGGAATGATCCGACTTACTTACACTCCTCAGGGGCAGGCGCCTGATCAGTCGAAGTTACTACAAATCTTAGAACTTGAATCCTCTCTCCTCGAACCACTTTCCGCTAATCCGAATCGGAATTCACTTTCCAAACTTTGGCAAACTTATGGGGAGAAGATCCGCTCCGAAGAACAATTCCAAGTCCTTCTGCAAAAATCCTGGATCCCTGCTTTGCGATCAGTAATCGACGAAGTATATTCAGAAAAAGGAAAAGAATCCGCGGAAGAATACCTACGAGTTTTAAACACGGCTCTCCCTTTGCTCGAAGAACAAATACAGATACGTTCTTCCGAAAAACTATCAGGATTATACGAAAGTCTGATCTCCGGATTCCATCCAAACGGAGAAGGTCCTGAAACTTTGTCTTCTCTCATGGTATTTCATTTAGCTTCACTTTTAGAAAAGGGAATAGTTCTACTCGGAATGAGAAAAAGAAAATATGTCCGGGACATTCTTCCAATCTTCAAAAATCAACTACCTATAATCCCAAGATCGGAATGGGGCGAAAATGGAATTCGATCCTGAAATACTTTCTATATTAGAAAAAGTGAAACAAGGAGACGCGGACGCGAGCTTTAGCTACGCATGGGAAGAAGGAAGAAAACTCTTTCAGACAGGAAGATATTTCGAATTACATGAAGTCTTTGAATTTCAATGGAAGAAAGAGACAGGTGGAAGAAGGCTACTTCTACATGGATGGATCCAACTTGCGATTTCTTTGAATAAGGTTTTCGTAAAACCGAATATTCGCGGATCTAAAATGCAAGCGGAGAAGTCCAAGGAGAAGTTCCTAAAACTTTCCGAAACTGGAGAACTTTCCCCATTAGGAAAAGAGCAAAATATCCTTATAATCTCCTACTTGGAAAAACTTTTGAGAAATTTTCAAAGTGAAGAAAGTTGGGACCTAAAACGAATTAAAGAACTTTCTCTTCCGGAAATGATCGAAAGCGGCAAGGAATTGTTTTCAAGTTCCGTTTTTCCAGCATCGTGACCGTATGGAATTTTCAGATCCTCAAAATAAAAATCAAGAAAGTGGATTTTTCGAATCCGGCGGATATAAACTCCATTATACGAAAAGGGACAATGGAAAGGGAAGAGCATTGCTCCTTCTTCACGGATTTATGGATTCTTCCCAAACCTTTTTATTCCAGGAAGAATATTTATCCAAACATTTCGACTTATACCGTTTCGACTATAGAGGGCATGGGGATTCAGAATGGTTGAAAGAAGGTTTCTATCATTTCATGCTTCCTTTGGTAGATACAAAAACATTCATCCAAAAATTTCTTCCTGAAAAATTCCATATTCTCGGACATTCAATGGGAGGAGGACTCGGCTCTAGGATTGCAGGATTGTATCCGGAAAGAGTCGAAAGTCTTGTAAGCTTAGAAGGATTTAGTTCTCTCCAAGATCCTGAAAAGGAAAGAAGAAGGTTCCTTGGTTGGTTGGAAAATTGGGAACTAAGTCTCGCGGGAAAAGATAGAAAACGCCAAAAAAATTTCAAATCTGTAGAAGATGCTGCAGCAAGACTTGCACCCATCTACCCAAGGCTTCCTAAAGAAAGACTCATAAAGATCACGGAAACGTTAACCAGGCCTGCAGAAGAAGGCGGTTATATGTGGAAGAGCGATCCTTCATACAAAAACGGTCCTCCCGTACTTTTAAGCCCTCAATTTACTAGACATCTTTGGGAAACAATCTCTTGCA
The DNA here is from genome assembly GCF_002811475.1 of Leptospira hartskeerlii. Classification (NCBI taxonomy): domain Bacteria; kingdom Pseudomonadati; phylum Spirochaetota; class Leptospiria; order Leptospirales; family Leptospiraceae; genus Leptospira; species Leptospira hartskeerlii. The sequence continues at coordinate 278,353 of NZ_NPDL01000003.1, read as the reverse complement.
ATGTCCTCGTTGTCTATGGACAAAAGACTCACCTTGCATTAGATGATAGCAAAGAAGTATTCTCTCATATTAGAAATTTAAAATATATTGAAATAGAAGATGCCGGTCATAATATGCATCACGATCGTCCCGAATATCTCGAAAGCATCCTGGAAGAATTCTACGTAACAAATTTGAAGTAAACGAATTTTAAATACATTACTGTGTCGGATAACGTATTCTTTACTCACGTATGTTTAGTACTAAAATTTCTGAGACATAAAAAAATTCCTGAGTTTTATCAAAAAAAACTTGTACTTTTATGGTACCGGAATAGTTTTCCTCCAACGTTTTGTAGTTAGGGGCCGAACATGGTAAGCAGCAAATTTAAAGAACAAATGGAAAGATACGTAAACTACCGAGGGATAGACATCATTCTTCATTTGAAAGACGGTTCTATCATCGAATTAGATAAAAACAGAAGACTCGTAGGCGAAGAGATCGTATATTTTCCACAAAAAGCGAATCCTAGCAAAATTTCTCTCACCATGATCCAGAAAGCGGATCTATTTGTCGCCTAATCAAAAAAGGCGAATCCCTTCAAGATGATCAAAACGACACCGAGGCAAGCTCGGTGTTTGTTTGTAAGACCTTAAGCTAAGGTTTGGATCAATTCTTCGATTTCCTTAATCTTATCGAAATCCTTTTCGGTATAATTTAAGAATACATCGTATTCCGCATCCGAAACACGATCGCATTTGATTACTTTCATCGGAATATCGATGGAACCGGAGACGCTGATCGTTCCTACTTTTAAAGCCAGGTTCGTTCCTGGCTCTAAAGGAACCTCGGTTCTATGCACAATTCCTACTAACACATTTTCTGCAATTCTTAGCTTAGAACTTTCTAATACTTGAAAGCCTACGTTAAGTGTGGAGGGGATTCTATTGTATTTCATGGCGGTTTCCTCCCGTTTTTTCTGAAAGAGTTTAGATTCAGTCGCTTACGTTCCGATTAAGATCCTTTTACGATCCTGAGAAAATCGATCGAAGAGACGATATTCCTATTTAAAGCAAATTCTATACCAGTAATCCTATATTAGGCCCTGGACAAAAAGAAAATCGTGCAATGCACTAAAATATTAAGTCACTTTCTAATATAGCGAACATATGCCAGGGTTTAGCGGAGAAAGAGCCAGATCTTCACTTTATTGAGACCCTAAAGCTTGATATTTAGTCGTAGTTACTACATGGCAGATTTTTATGAGGATTCCGAAAATCCTTCTTTATTGCTACTTTATTAAGCGAATTGGCAGTATTCCATTCTTCTTTGGAAATTTTTTATTCCGGAATCACTTTTCCCCTCCTCATTTTTTTCTTTTCTTGCTTTCTACCTGTCATACTTTGTAATACAGAGGTCTGAGATGAGGAAAGTGGTCTCGGTTAGTTTAGATGAGGAATTGGAATCTATGTTACTGAAAAGCGCACGTAGTCAAAAAGTTTCCAAAAGTGAAGTGGTCCAAAAGGCACTGAAACAATATTTCTTCTTAACCGAAGCACAACGGTTTCGCAAGAACCTAAAAAAATATGCAGAAAAAGCGGGATATCTCAGTGAGGAAGATATCTACAAAGATATCTCTTGAAAATCGTTCTAGATACGAACGTACTTCTTTCTAGTTATTTATTCCAAGGTTATACTGCAGAGGTATTCGACCATGTTTGGTTGAATCACGAGATTATAGTATCCGAATGGATCCTTGAAGAATTTAGAGAAGTATGTTCTCGTAAATTTAAGATCAAAGATAAAGAAATTCTAGAAGTTTTAGATCATCTTAAGAGTGGGGCAAAGGTTTATCAACCGAAAGGTCTTCCTCCTAAAGTTTCTGCCGACCCGGATGATGACAATATTCTTCATATTGCTGTATTTTCTAAGGCAGATTGGATCTTGAGCGGAGATTCCGATCTTTTGAAATTAAAACAGTTTCAGAAAATCGAAATCATTTCTCCAAGAGAATACAAACTGAAATTTTTGGTCTGAGTGTTCTTGCTCAATAAAGGATTCTGGTCTTGATAGAACCAGGATGTCTTTCTATTCTTTCTTTCAGTTCGTCTCCCACACTCATGTTGATTACCATAGAAAGGTAACCGATTTCAGCGCTGGTCCCTAAATGTTGAGAACTGATGTTTGCACCAATCTCGGAGACCATGCTGTTGATATCTTTCAAGAAGCCCGGCTGGTTTTTATGAACGTTCAGAATCCTATACATTCCCTGAGGGATTGGATTTAATTCTATATTTGGGAAGTTCACAGCAAAGGTAGTGGAACCATTGTTTACAAACTTTAAAAGTTTGGATGCAACTTCAGTTCCGATATTCTTCTGAGCTTCTTCCGTAGAGCCGCCGATATGAGGGGTCAATATTACGTTTTGCAGATTTTGCAAAGGAGTGATGAACGGATCGCTATTTGATTCAGGTTCCTGCGGAAAAACATCCACTCCTGCACCTGCGATATGACCTGCTTTAATCGCCTCAGCCAATGCTTCTAGATCCACAACCTTTCCTCTGGAAAGATTGATGATATAAGCTCCCTTTTTCGTAGCCTTGATTTCTTTCGCACCATACAGGTTCGTCGTTTCCGGAAGTTCAGGCACATGGAATGTAACAAAATCGGAAACGGAAAGTAGTTCTTCGTAAGAACTGAGAGGTGTTGCATTTCCTAAAGGAAGAACCGTTTGCGTATCATAATAAACCACCTTTAAGCCCATTGCTTCCGCAAGAACTGAAACTTGGCTTCCGATATGGCCGTAGCCTACGATTCCTAAAGTTTTTCCGCGGACTTCAAAACAATTCTTAGAAATTTTGTTCCAAATACCAGAATGGGTATTTCTGATATGGTCCGGAACTCTTCGGGCTAACATTACGATTTCTGCAATTACGAGCTCAGCAACGGAACGAGTATTGGAATAAGGAGCGTTGAATACTGGGACCCCTTTTTTCTCAGCTTCCGCTAAATCCACCTGGTTTGTCCCAATACAGAAACAACCCACGGTCATAAGTCGTTTCGCCCTGGCTAAAACAGGTGCAGTAAGATTGGTTTTACTTCGGATCCCCAGAACATGAATGTTCTCGATTTCTTTCGAAAGTTCGTCTTCGCCCAGTGCTTGGGGGAGAAGGCGGACATTAAAACCGTCTTTTTGAAAGAGTTGGAATGCGTCTTGGTGTACATTCTCTAAGAGGAGGACGTTTATCTTTTCTTTCGGGTAGGAAATCATAGTTCTATTACCATGGAACGTATCCTCGGCTTCTCTGAAAACGGATTTTTTACTTCACCTTTGGGAGATCGTGAGAAGAATGGAATGGAAATCACAAAGGAGACCGCTTTTCAATGATCCGTTCTAATTTTTCTTTTTTTCAAGTTTCTATCTTCGCGGTATTTTTTACCGTTTTTCTGAATTCCTGCTCGGCTCGGGTCCAAGTCCTTCCTGAACCAGTGGTAGAGCAGACACTTTTCAGAAGTGGTCCGATTTGTCCCGGCGCAATTTTCTGCAGCATCGGAAAACCTGGCTCACTGAATTTTAAAGGGATTCTCGTGAATAAAACAGGGGAGAAGCCGATCTTCTTGGAATATTATATGAGCTCCTTTGAGGAAAGTTTTCCGATCGGGATTTCTATGAAACTAGACCAAACTTGGCATAACCTTAGAAAGACCTCTACTGATTACGGGGATACAGTTCGTGTAGTGTCCATTCTTCCTACGGATGTGGCAGACAAATTACTCTCCGCAAAAGAAATCCAACTTAGTTTTTCTTCCAGAGACAATACGAGCACATTCACTTTAAGTTCTTCCAATACGGACAGTTTGAAATCCTTATTGAAGGACTTGAAAGAAAAGTTGGATTCTCAAGCAAGACTAACGATTACAAATCACTAAACTTATTCCGGCCTCATCAGAGGGAATAAGATGGTATCTCTGATAGAATGAGAATTTGTAAGTAACATTACCAAACGATCTATTCCAATCCCGAGACCTCCAGTAGGAGGCATTCCATATTCAAGCGCGCGGATATAATCCTCGTCCATCATGAATGCCTCGTCGTCTCCTGCCTCTCTTTGTTTAACCTGATCTTCAAATCTTTCTTTTTGATCGAATGGATCGTTCAACTCCGAGAATGCATTTCCAATCTCCCTACCTACTATATAAGGCTCGAATCTTTCCACGTAACTTGGATTTTCAGGATTCGATTTTGCTAATGGAGAAAGTTCTTTAGGATAATCAGTCACGAATACAGGCTGGATCAGATTTGGTTCCGCTTTTTCGGAGAATACCTCGTCTGCCACTTTCCAGATAGAAGTACATTTGCTTGCATCGACTTTTACGGAACTTGCTTTTTCTTTTGCTTCGTCTAGAGTTTTTACCTGGGAGAAATCAATTCCTGAATATTCTTTAATAATATCCACATATTTCACTCTTCTCCAAGGAGGGCTCAAATCAACAAGGTCATTTCCGTATTTGATCTTAAGAGTTCCGCAGATCTTTTGAGCGACAGTAGTGATCAGTTTTTCCGTTAGTTCCAACATTTTTCCCATATCGCCATAAGCCATATACGCTTCGAGCATGGTGAATTCAGGATTGTGTTTGGTAGAAATTCCCTCGTTCCTAAAGTTTCGGTTTAATTCGAAAACTCTATCTAGTCCGCCTACGATCAGTCGTTTTAGATATAATTCCGGAGCGATCCTTAAGAATAACTGCATGTCCAATGTATTGTGATGGGTGACGAATGGTCTTGCCGCCGCGCCTCCTGCGATCGGTTGCATCATTGGAGTTTCCACTTCTAAAAATCCTTCGGAAGTTAGAAAACTACGGATCTCGGATACGATCCTACTGCGAGTGATGAAAGTATCTCGGACATGGTCGTTTACTACCAAGTCTACATAACGCATTCTGTATCTTTGTTCCACGTCCGCGAAAGCGTCGTAAATCACTCCGTCTTTCTCTTTCACAACAGGAAGGGGACGAACACATTTTGCAAGTAAGGTAACGGAAGTTAAATGAAGAGTAGTTTCTCCCTTTTGGGTCTGGAAAAGATAACCTTCAATCCCGATCAAGTCTCCTAAGTCCAAACTTTTGAAAAGTGTATAATTCTCTTCTCCCAGATCATCTCTGGTTGCATAAAGTTGGATGACTCCTGATTTATCTTTTAAATGAGCGAAACTTGCCTTTCCCATTACTCGTTTGGAATGCAAACGTCCGCCTAATAAGAATTTTTTCTCCGGACCGGTAGGAGTTTGAGAATACATCTCTATCAAAGATGCCGAATCTGAATCAGGGAAGAATCGGATCGGGTAGGGATCTACTCCCTTCTCCTTTAGATTTTTGATCTTCTCGATTCTTTGTTGGATAAGTTCGTTTGTTTCTTTTAAGTCTTGGGACATTCTAATTTCCTAATAGTATCAGATATAAATGTTTCGAGAGTCTTCCTAAGATGGATTCTAGGCTTTTCGGTTTTGTAAACCAATCCCAGGATCCGATCCCTTCGCTTACTTTGGAGACTGCGATATAAATTCCCGCAGGTTCCAATACGTTTCTATATAATTTTAACAAGGTTGCGGAGTCGTATTCTTTTCCTATCAAAAGAAAAGTTTTCCACTGACGATCCAGAGCGATCTTTAAGAGAGTTTTCGGAAATTCCTGAGGACCAGCTTCTACCGTATAAACAAGGATCTTAGTTTCATCGACTCCTAAGGAAATCAAATAGGTTTGTAAAGAAGCGGTTGGATCTCCTACAATTCCCAAATCTGAATCCTGGTTGGGCGGAGAATGTAAAATGACAATCACAGGAGCCAGGCCCTTCTTCCATAAAGTAGCAGCTTGTTTGAATTTATCTTTTTTACCCGTTTCAATCGTTTCTAATACAATTGCGTCCGATTTTTTGGGATCGGCCTTTGAAACTAATAGATAAGGAGAAGAGAAGAATAATATCAGAAATAGGATCAATAATCCGAAAAAGCCGTAAGAAACAAGTTTGGCTTTGTCTAAGAAATCTTTAACGGAGAGAGCACCCGATGTCATAGTTCTACCGAGGGTTGGTTTTTCGAAATGGAGGAAGGAGTTTAGGTAGGACGAATTGCTCGAGAGGGGACTCGAACCCCTACACCGAACCGGCACAAGCACCTCAAGCTTGCGTGTCTACCAATTCCACCACCCGAGCGGTCGCGATTGACAGAATGGGTGAGTCGGCTCCGGTGTCAAGGAAATTCAACCGAAGATAGAATTAGACTAGTTCGTACTTTTTCTTCTGCTTTTTATCTTCCGGATCTAAGATGAATCTTTCCGGATGGAACACTATATTCCAATATCTTTTGGAATAGGCGACTACTCCAATGCTTAATACCAAAACTAAAATATAACCTGAATATTCCGGATGAAGGAAAAAATGATTTTCTGGTAAGGTAGGGCCGATCAGAGGTAAAGTCATATACCATAGTACTGCAGCCGCAACAAGTCCCACTCCAATCTTACCCCACCAATTCGGTTTTCCTTGGATCCCTCTCTTTAAATATAAAAATCCACCCAGCCATACTCCTAAAATTTCTCTTACAATATAGATAAGAAGAATCCAAAGAGGAAACTGATAATAATGAACGATTACGGAGAGTCCACCAATAGTAACAAACTTATCGCAGATAGGATCCAGATACTTTCCCAAAACAGATTCTTGGGAAAGTAGCCTGGCTAGAAACCCGTCTAGAAAATCCGTAAGCACTGCAAGAATGCAAGTACCGATAGCTAAGAATAAATATTCGCTGCTACGAGGAGATTCGATATGTTTGCGAGTGAATTGGATAAAAAAAGGAAGAAGTAAAACTCTTGAGACGGATAAAAAATTAGAAAGAGTAAATACCCTCTCTTCGAGTAGATCCTTTGGTTTTTTTTCTTGAAGCATCTATAAAAGCCGTCAGTCGGAAAAACTCCGCTATTGGAAAGGCTATGGAATGGACTTAAAAATTCATCCCTTTTTCAGATAAACGAATTGACCCCCGAACTCTCTCAGAAATCATGTTCTTCATAAAAGGAGCTGTAGCTCAGCTGGTTAGAGTGCCTGCCTGTCACGCAGGATGTCGCGGGTTCGAGTCCCGTCAGCTCCGGAATTTTCCCATCAATCTATAGTTTGACTCGAAGCGGGTCAAATGAACTCTTCCGAATCCTTTTTAATTATAATTTCCCCGATCTCTTCCAAGTCGCGTAGCGCAGTCAAAATGCTGTTTCTGGCATCTGTGATCTCTTTCAAAGTTACTTTTCCACGGATATCCATACTTTCTAAAATATCGTTAGCTCTATTTTTGGACATTGCCTCGAAGAAATGAGCCTTAATCTGGTCAGAAGCTCCTCTGAGTGCGATAGCGATCAGATCATCGTCTCCGATCCGATTGATAAGTTGTCTCATCTCTTTGGAGTTGAGAAGAAGCACATCTTCAAATGTATATAATTTCTCCCTGACCTGAGAAGCAAGTTCCGGAGATTGTTCTTCCAATTCTTTCAGAATAGTCTCTTCCAAAGATTTATCCATATGATTCAGGATATTTGCAAGAGCTTCCGCTCCTCCCGCTTCGCTGAATTCGGATTTATCTCTTTGTTCGTATTTTTTCTTCAGAACTTTTGCGATTTGGCGGATTGCATCCGGATGAGTTTTGGTAGTGTTTGCGAGTCTCAGCGCAACTTTGCTCTGAAGTTCTTTTGGTAAAAACTTAAGTGTTTCCGCCGCTTTTTTAGGATGTAAAAATGCAAGTGTGACTGCGATAGTTTGGGTATGTTCCGGGGCAAGAAGGTGAGCAAGAGTCTGCGGTTCTGCGTCGTTTAAGAAGGAAAAATCTTCTTCAGTGTCCTTTCTATCTAGTTTACCTAATATGTTTTCTGACTTTTCTTTTCCGAGAGACTTTTGGAGTAATTCTCTTGCGGTTTCGATTCCGCCTCTGGATTCTGCAGCTAGGTCTTTTAGGGAACCTTGGAAATCTAGAAGAACTTCTTCTTTTTCGGATTTGCTGATTGTTTTGATCTTTGCCATTTCTTGGACGATCTCTTCAATCAACTTCTCATCTAATTGTGCCAAAGCCTTGGCAGCAGCATCCTTATCTAAGGATAGAAGTAGCATTGCTGCCTTTTTAACTTTTTGGTCTCTAATTTTAAGATTGGAATCTTGGTCCACTGCTTGTTCGCCCACAAAGAAATCAGGCAAGTAACCGAAGAGGATGTTCCAGAAAATTTCGAAACACTTCCAACCAACCGGCTCCTACCGCACCGTCTACCACTCTATGATCGCAGGAAAGGCAGACTGAAAGAGTTTTTCCGGGGACAACGGCTCCATTTTTGATTACCGGTTTGGATACCACGTTTCCAACCGCGAGGATTGCCGCTTCAGGTTCGTTGATTACCGCTGCAAAACGATTCACTCCGAACATTCCCAAATTGGAAACAGTGAAGGTTCCGTCTGAAAACTCTTCCGGTTTGAGTTTTCGTTCCCTTGCACGGGAAGCAAGCTCTTTTACCGTTCTACCGATTTCCAAAACGGACCTTTTATCTGCGTTTCTTACATAAGGAGTAATCAGTCCACCTTCGATAGAAACTGCTACTCCTATATCCACTCTTCCATGTTTTAGAATATGATCTTCTCTCCAGGAAGAATTCACTTCCGGAACTTTTAGAAGCGCAAGCGCAGAGGCTCTTATAATAAAATCGTTTATGCTAAGTTTAATCTCTTCTCCCGATTCTTTTAGATCGGAGTTAAAATTTTCTCTCAAATGAACAAGTGCATCTGCGTCAATTTCCATATCCAAATAGAAATGAGGTTGGTGAGTTTTAGAATGAACTAATCTAGAAGCGATCGTCTTTCTCATTCCTGATATTGGAAGTTTCTCTTCTTGCATAATTTCTCCGGCAAATGGAGAAGTTCCGCTAGGTGAGAATGCGGAGATCCCGTTTTCAATATCTCTTTTGATAATCCTTCCGTCCGGTCCGCTTCCTCTGATCTTAGAAAGATCAATTCCACTTTCCTCTGCTAAACGTTTTGCCAAAGGAGAAGCCTTAATCCTTCCTGCCAGTGCTCCTGGGGAAAGTCCTCTGGAAACTGGGCTCTCTTTAGGTGTTGGGGCTTCTTCAGGTTCAAAAGTTGTCGAAGATACTACATTTTCCGCTTTTTTAGGGCTAGGCCCAGGAGAAGTAAGCGGAGGTGGTTCAGGAGCCGAGCTCGGAGCCGCCGCCGGGGCTACGGCCGAAGATCTGGATTTTGCTTCTGAAAGTAGGGAAGTGATATCTTCTCCTGCTTTTCCTATGATTGCAACTGGGGCTCCAACTGGGAGTTTGGCGCCTTCCTGTGCTAAAATTTCTAAAATCACCCCGGAATCGAATGCTTCCATTTCCATGACCGCTTTATCGGTTTCGACCTCGGCTAATATTTCTCCAGGAGCGACAGAGTCACCCTTCTTCTTTAGCCATTTTACCAAAACACCTTCCGACATTGTCGGGGAAAGTTGGGTCATTTCGGAAATTTTTGCCATCTATTTTTCCTATTTATAATATAATAATATTCAAATATTATGATTTATTTAATCATTTCTCTGACTTTTTTGATTATTTTTTCTTCGCTCGGCAGTGAGGATTTTTCCAGATTGGCCGCGTAAGGCATAGGCACATCTTCCTGAGTAATCCTTTCGATTGGGGCATCCAAATAATCGAATGCTTCTTTTTGGATCAGGTAAGCCACTTGTGCCCCAAATCCTGCCACATTCCAACCTTCTTCCACTATGAGTACTTTGTTTGTTTTTCTGACAGAAGCTAAAATTCCTTCTTCATCCAAAGGTCTTATACTTCTTAGATCTAAAACTTCGACTGAAATTCCTTCTTTTGCCAATTTTTCTGCTGCGGGAAGAACATACATAAGTGCCCTGGACCAACTTACGATCGTGAGTTGTGTTCCTTCTCTTTTGATATCCGATTTTCCCATCGGGATCAAAAACTCGCCTTCCGGAACTTCTCCCTTGGAGCCGTACAATACTTCACTCTCTATGAAGATCGTTGGATTATTATCTCGGATGGAAGTTTTTAAGAGTCCGTAAGCGTCAGAAGGAGTGTAAGGGGCGAGAACTTTTAGTCCTGGAATATGAGCATACCAACTTTCGAAGGACTGAGAGTGTTGAGCTGCAAGTCTTCCTCCAGCACCGCCTGCGCCGCGGAAAACGATCGGGATCGGGAATTGTCCCGCACTCATATAATTCATTTTTGCCGCTGAGTTGATGATCTGATCGATCGCAACAAGTGAGAAGTTCCAGGTCATAAATTCTATGATAGGCCTTAGTCCTACCATAGCGGCTCCAATTCCAACTCCAGCAAAACCGTTCTCTGAAATGGGAGTGTCGATCACTCTTTTTTCGCCGAACTTAGCGAGCATTCCTTGGGAAACTTTGTACGCTCCTTCGTAATGTCCTACTTCTTCACCCATGAGAAAGATATTCGGATCCTTCTCCATTTCTTCCGTCATGGCTCGATTGAGCGCTTCTCTATATGTGAGTACTGCCATTATACATTCTCCGCATAAACATGCTTGTACAGCCAGCCAAGAGGAGGTTCTTCACTCTTTTCTGCGAAGTCTACAGACTCTTCAACGGTTTTGAGGATGATTTCGTCCATCTTGGCCAATTCTTCTTGGGCCCAACCTGCGGAAACTAGATCTTTCTCCGCTTTGATAAGAGGATCGCCTTGTTTATATTTTTCTAATTCTTCTTTGGTCCTATACTTTGCAGGGTCCGACATGGAGTGGCCCCTGAATCTGTAGGTGGAAATTTCCATGAGGGTAGGGCCTTCTCCTCTTCTTGCTCTTTCCACGGCAACCTTCACATGCTCCCTAACTTTTCGGACTTCGTCGCCTTCTATATGGTCTCTTGCGATATCATAAGCTGCTGCTCTTACGGAAACATCCTTAACGGAGAGCGCTCTATATTCTGGAGTTCCCATTGCATAGTGATTATTCTCACAGATCATAACTAGAGGAAGTTTCCAGATGGCGGCCAAATTCATTCCTTCGTGAAAGGAACCAATGTTTGCTGCACCTTCTCCAAAAAAACATAATGTAACTGCACCATCTTCGCGGTATTTGGATGCGTATGCGATGCCAGCTGCGAGTGAGATATGTCCACCTACGATCCCATGTCCTCCCATGAAGTGTTTCTTCTTGTCGAAGAAGTGCATGGAGCCTCCGTTACCGGAAACAATCCCAGTTTTTTTGCCGTATAATTCCGCCATGAGAGACTTGGGTTCTAAACCTCTGGCGAGTGCGTGGCCATGATCTCTATAGGTGGAAACTATATAATCTTTTTCTTCTAGAGCGGAGATCGCTCCTACGCCCACGGCTTCTTGACCGATGTACAAATGGCAGAAGCCGCCGATTTTGCCCATGCTATACGCCTTTGCGGAAGCTTCTTCGAAGCGACGGATCAAAAGCATTTGTCTGTATAATTCTAATAGATCTTCAGTTTCTTTTTTTGTTTTAGGTTGGCTCATAGTACTTTAGGAAATACGAAAACAATCGCAAAATATCTTCTTAGAACTAGGATATGCAAACTGATTTCGGAAATTTTTTGAAAAATGATCAGAGGCGGAGAAGGGGAGCTTCTTTTTCTAAAAAAATGCTTATGGAAATTTCCAGTTCGTTCGAACCTTTAGATGAGCCCAAAAAAGGAGAATTTTTTAGAAAAAATTCTCCAATTCCTTTCTCTCTTTTTCTTCAAAAATCGCTAATAATCAGCAAAAAATGGCTAAAATAGCCGAAAATATCCATTTTCGTTAAAATTAATCTAGGCCTGGTGCTTCACCGAAGATATATCTGAAGGAAACCCTGAATTTCTAGGTTTTTCCCGGATTTCAGCCTTCATTTAAACATATAGAAAAAAGACCAAAACCAAACCAGCACAGATCCCGGCACGGACGCCGGGCTCATGATCTTAAGTTTCAAGGAGGAAACAAATGATCATTAACCATAACTTAGCCGCGATTAACTCCCACCGCGTTCTGAAGTTCCAGAACAACGAAGTGGCGAAAAACATGGAGGCACTTTCTTCCGGTATGCGTATTAACCGCGCCGGTGATGATGCATCCGGTCTAGCCGTTTCCGAGAAAATGAGAACTCAGGTGAAAGGACTTCGCCAAGCGGAGAGAAACACTGAGGACGGCATGTCCCTGATCCAAACAACTGAAGGATATCTGCAGGAAACTAACGATATCATCCAGAGGGTCCGTGTACTTGCTATCCAATCTTCCAACGGTATCTACGGTGCAGAAGACCGTCAGATGATCCAAGTAGAAGTTTCTCAGCTCATAGACGAAATTGATCGCATTTCCTCCCAAGCAGAGTTCAACAAGATGGCATTGCTCCAAGGCGATTTCGCTCGTGGATCAAGAACTGCTTCTATGTGGTTCCACATCGGACCGAACCAGCACCAGAGGGAACGTGTTTATATCGCAACTATGACCGCTAAGGCTCTGAATTTGATCAAGTCTGACGGAACACTTTTGACTCTTTCTACTGCTGAACTTTCAAACGAAGCAATCGGCTTTCTTGACGATGCTTTAATGAAAATCAACAAACAAAGAGCAAATCTTGGAGCTTACTATAACCGTTTAGAGCATGCATCTAAAGGTCTAATGGTAGCTTACGAGAACATCCAAGCTTCAGAGTCGAGAATCAGGGACGCGGATATGGCAGAGGAAACAGTATCGTTCACTAAGAATCAAATCTTAGTTCAATCCGGTACTGCAATGTTAGCTCAGGCTAACGTAAGACCTCAGTCTGTCCTCCAGTTACTTAGGTAATTAGGACTTTCCGGCAGCGGGAGCAGTGATGCTCCCGCACCGGGAACTTTTCTGTAGAACTCCGAAGCCGCGCATGCGGCTATCGTTGTCTACGGACCTAACGAAAAGGTACAGGAAAAACGTCGGGTCTAATCTTCTTCTTTCCCCAATTTTTTTCCGGTTCCTTTTCCAAGGAGAAATTCCGAAGAAACCGAACTGGGTTAGTAATAACCTAAAGCTTATTGTACTTTTGTAAGGTTGCTGACGTTAGTCAGCATTCTTGCGGTTGATTGAATAATATCCTAATCTCCTCGGGAGAAAATGACCTGTCGGGTGGTCCGACCGGGTCCATCCCGGAGCACCGGACAGGTCATGTCCGATCGGAGGATAGGGAGATCCTCCGGAAACTCTCTACAAGGAGTGTAGGATGATTATCAATCACAACCTGAGTGCGGTGAATGCTCACCGCTCTCTGAAGTTCAACGAGCTAGCTGTGGATAAAACCATGAAAGCTTTGTCGTCCGGCATGCGGATCAATTCTGCCGGCGACGATGCTTCGGGTTTGGCTGTCTCCGAAAAACTCAGAACGCAGATCAACGGACTGAGGCAAGCGGAGAGAAATACGGAAGATGGGATGAGTTTCATCCAGACTGCAGAAGGATTCCTTCAACAGTCTTCGGATATCATCCAAAGGATCCGGGTTTTGGCCATCCAAACCTCGAATGGGATTTACAGCCCCGAAGACAGACAATTGGTTCAGGTGGAAGTTTCCGCCCTTGTCGACGAAGTGGATCGTATTGCTTCTCAAGCAGAATTCAATCGATTCAAATTGTTCGAGGGAGACTTCGCTAGAGGTTCCAAAAGAGCTTCTATGTGGTTCCATATGGGACCGAACCAGAACCAAAGGGAAAGGTTCTTCATAGGAACTATGACTTCCCGAGCTTTAAAGCTTACCAAGGCAGATGGTAGACCGATTGCGGTTTCTTCTCCTGGGGAAGCGAATGAAGTGATCGGCTTAGCCGATGCTGCGCTCGGAAAGATCATGAAGCAGAGGGCGGATATGGGAGCTTATTTTAATAGGCTGGAACATTCCGCAAAAGGTCTCATGGCAGCGTATGAAAATATGCAGGCATCTGAGTCCAGAATTCGTGACGCTGATATGGCGGAGGAGATGGTTGCTCTAACTACAAAACAAATACTCGTGCAGAGTGGTACGGCGATGTTAGTGCAAGCAAACCTAAAACCGAATTCGGTCCTCAAACTTCTACAAATGTAGTTTTCGGGAACAGGCGCCACCGGATGGAAACTCCGGTGGCTTTTTTTATATCTTCGTCAAAATCATTTTTTACTAAACATCTCCGCTTATAATTTTCTAAAAATTTATATTTAAGTATTGACTTAATTAAGTTTAAACTTAAATATATGGCCATGCAGGCTTTAGATGCAATTGCGGACCCAACCAGGCGCAAAATTTTAGAACTACTATTCAAAGGCGAAATGGGCGCAGGAGAAATTGCGGGACATTTTGATATAAGCTCCGCTGCGATCTCCCAACACCTAAAAGTTTTGAAAGAATGTAATCTGATCCAAGTGAGAGTGGATGGGCAAAGAAGGATCCATTCCTTGGATTACAAAGGTTGGAAAGAGATCCAGGATTGGCTCGATAGAGCTAAAACTTTCTGGGAAGGAAGACTGGATATTCTGGAAAAAGAATTAAGAGCTAATAAAATAAAAAAAGGGAGAAGATAGTGATGAAAGATCTATCTGTGAACAAAACGTATGGAACCTTCACTTCGGATTCCGAAGTTCGTTTCCAAAGATTATTACCTGGGCCGATTGAAACTGTTTGGGAATATTTGACTGATTCTGAGAAGCGTGGCACCTGGCTTGCTTCCGGAACTATGGAATTGAAAGTAGGTGGAAAAGTAGAATTAAACTTTTTGCATTCTTCTCTTTCAGACGAAAAAACTTATCCGGAAAGATTTAAGGAAATGGAAAACGGTATTAGCGGAGTTGAAACGATCACTGCAATTGATGCTCCTCGTTTTTTAAGTTTTACTTGGCATCCTAATTCTGAAGTTAGTTTTGAACTACAAGAAAAGGGGGAAGATGTTCTTCTTACCTTGAGACATTATAAACTGGTGGATGAATTCGGTAAACTTATGGTCTCTAGCGGATGGCATACTCATTTGGATATTCTGGTTTCGAAACTTTATAAAGAATCAGTTCCTAAGTTTTGGCAGACATTTGCTCACCATGAAAGTATTTATCATGAGACCCTAAAAAGTATCGTTAAGAAGTGATCCTTAAAATAGAAAAGCCGACGATCACTCGCCGGCTTTCTTTTAAAATCGATTGTTAGACCGATTATTTATTCGGAGTAAACTCCAAAGTAACCACACCTCTTGCAGCCGACTTAACGTTCATTTTCTTAGTAGCTAAGAAAGTAAACCCTCTGTCTTTTTTATAGACTAATTCGTCCATAAAGAGTGCGTCTTTTCCAGGGTAGGTAACTTCCCACTCGGAACCGCTTACGTTGCTTGCTCTAACATTGATGTCTTTTGCAGCAGTTAATTCTGCTAGATCATCTTTGAATTTAGTGGATTCGTCAGCATCCAAACCGGTAAACTTCAGAATGATTGTGTTGTTCTCAGTGAGATTGAACCATTCTTCTTTTAGTTGTTTGTTTACTTTTTTGGTAACACTTTCAGCCCAAGCAGCAATCGCTTTTTCACGAGATACTTTCTGAGTGATGTCTGCAGCTCGACCATCTCCTGTGCCGGTATCGACGATTTTTCCGTCTCCCCATAGCAGGATGACTTTATAAGATCCGGTAGCCGCAGTATTGAATAAAGGTCTATCCAATGTTTTTCCACCGATTGCAGTTACAGGTGCTTGGTCTTCAGTTTCTACTGAACCAACTACCAGAACTTCTGCTCCGGAAGCTTGAGCTTGGATTAAAATCGCAGCTCCTGCATCTAAAGAGTTTACTGCATCAGCAGTCAAACCGGAAGGTTTAACAGTTTTAGAAGCAGTTCCTGGATCTACGATCTTGTTTCCTGCTTTTTTGAGTCCTTTGATGATCTCAGCTTCTGCAATATTACCATTGCTTAAAGGAGCCACAGGTGCTCCCCCAACTTTAGAAGGAACTAAAACTACGATACGTGGATTTCCTACATCAGCAAGTAAACCTTCTACAGCAGTGGAAAGTTTAGATTCTTCGATAGTACAACGAACAGTAAGTTTTAAAATAGGTTGAGTGTCTATCTTACCTTGGTCTTCCGAAACGATGTCGTATGATTTTACGAACGCATCCGTTTTGGAAAGTAGACTAGAGCCTAAACTTTCTCCGTCGGAAGCTTGGCTTTTGCTGGAAATTTCTTCGCCAACTACTTTACGTACCGCATTAACTTTTGCGTCTTTGATCGCTCTTTGTTTTGCGTTCGCTATATCTCCGTTATAGATCGGAGCTTCTCCGAGCACGGTGATCGTATTTCCTTCTCTAGTGAATTCTTCTTTTTTCTTGCGTCGGGATCCGTCACCCGTTGCGCATGCAAAAGCGAAACCTAAAATCAGTGTGAGAGCGGTTATCCGCAGGATGGGCAGCTTTGCCATATCGCTTCCTTTTTCTCCTTGATGTATTGAATTCTGTCTATTTACTGAACAAATAAGGTATCTTACATGCGGTTCAAAGAAAGAAACAAAAAAATCCTAACTTTACTCATTTTTTTTCTGACAATTTCCTCAGGCTCCTGCGTAGAAGCGTCATCCAGAAGTCATATTTCTAAATCCAAAATTATTCCAGCCGAAGTTTCCTTCTACGAACAAGTGCTTCCTAGTCTTTCCGGTAAATCCGTTGTGCTCGTTACGAATCCATCCGGTATAGGAAGACATCCTGAGAAGATCTTAAAAGAATTTAAGGATAAAAAAGTTAAGATCAAACATCTGATCGGACTCGAACACGGGTTTTTAGGATTGGAAGAAGACTTCAGCAAGTCTCCAGTCACAATGGATGAAACTTTTCAGCTTCCTATCTATCATATTTATAAGGTTAAAAATTCCGAGATACCTGCAATTCTGAAAGGTGCAGATGCAGTTGTGTTCGACGTTGTAGATATGGGAATGCGTTGTTATACATACGTAAGCGTTCTCAAACGTTTGATGGATAATTTGCCTGATCCAAATACTAAGTTTATTCTTTTAGATCATCCAAACCCTGCGTTATATTTGGGCGCAAGGGGAGAAGGTATACAGAAGAAGTTTTTAAACTTCGCAGGAGAATTTCCTTCTCTATTCTTCACGGGTATGACTCTGGGAGAAGCTGCTGCATTCTATAATGGAGAATATCTAGGCGGAAAAGTGAAACTAGATATCATCTCTCCCGAAAATCTAAAGAGAGGATTCGATTGGGAAAGAGAAGGGATCCCTTGGTCTACGCCATCTCCGAATCTTCCTACGTTGGATTCTGCGAAAAACTATTTAGGTTTGGTGCTATTAGAAGGAGTGAATGTTTCCGTAGGAAGAGGAACTCAGGCTCCATTCGTATATTTCGGCGCTCCTTGGATGAATGAGCCGGAAGATATTATCCCAGAATTAAACGAAGACAGCAAAGGCGATTATTATTACCAGAGCGTATTCTTTAAACCTACATTCGGTCCTTTTAAAGGAGAGATCTGTAGAGGTCTTCGTTTAACAGTCGTAAATCGTAAATATGATCCGATCAGAATGGCATATAATTTAACCGCCATTATGAAAAAGAAATATAAGGATTTCAAATGGAGACAATACGCCGACGGATCCCATAATATAGATTTTCTTTGGGGAACCGAAAGATTTAGAGAGTCGGTGGATGCAGGTAAGACATACGAAGAGTTTAAGGCTTCTTATGCGGAATCTGAATCTTCTACAAATAGACAGATCCAAAAATATCTGATCTACTAATGTTTTATAAATAGATTTCGAAAGATATATTATGAGAACCAGATTCGCAGTTATAGTATTGATTTGTTTTTCCTTCTCCATTTTCGCAGAAAACGAAACCGGAGAATGGAAAGAATATGGACTGAAAGAAGTTTTAGGCCGTCTGAAATTTTATGCATTTGCTAAAATCGCCCAAAGTGTTCGTACGGGAGCTTCCTTCGACCAAGAATTATACGTCAAGGAAACTCCATGTGCTCAGGATTTTCCAAAGTTAGAAGGAAATTTCCAATGCGCATTACTCAAAGTTTCTACATTTGAAGATAAGTTGGCGGAAAGTTCTGAGCCGACCCCGCCTAACGCTACTGCTACATCTGCGACCAACGGTTTGACTCCGAGCAAAATGATACCCCCTATCCCTGTGAAAGCAAAATGGTATGAAGGAAGAACGCTCGCAGGAAAGGGAGTTCTTTCTCTTCCAGGAAAAGAAGGGCAGAGTGATTTGAAATTATTCTATCACACTGATGGAAAGCTAAGTCATTATTATTACGAAGATAAAATAGTGGTTTTTGACTGGAAAGGCCATGAGTTAAGCACTATCTTAACTGTAAAAGTGGATCCAAAATTACGACCACTTGGCGGTAAGGAATATTTTTTTCCATGAAAGAATTGTCTTCCGGTTTTTTAAGAATGATGGACCATGAAGGTGTGAACCCGGTAGAATATATCTGGGTAGTAGCTTCTTATCCCTCTTCCGAATCCGGAAAACAAGAGGCAAAACTTGTTCCTGCAAATTTTAAGATCGGAAGCCTTGTAGGCAAAAGAGTAAAACTGGAATTTACCGGAAAGATCCGATGCGTGAATTGTGGAAAAGTCACAAGTAAAAGTTTTAACCAAGGAAGTTGTTTTAACTGCTTCCAAACATTAGCGGAGAACGATCTATGTATTCTTCGTCCTGAAACCTGTCATTTTCATTTAGGAACTTGTAGGGAACCTGAATGGGGAGAAGGTTACTGCTTTCAAAAGCACACTGTGTATCTTGCAAACACGAGCGGACTCAAAGTGGGAATTACGCGCGAAAAGCCGGTCTCCAATCGCTGGGTGGATCAGGGCGCACAAGAAGCAATTCCACTTTTAGAAGTTTCCTCCAGAAGGGACGCAGGTCTTATCGAAAAACAATTTACCACTGTTATAGATGATAAAACAAAATGGCAGAAGATGGTGTCGGAAGATTCCGTTCCATACGATCTAATTTCCAAAAAGAAAGAGCTACTTGAAGTGTTGGATTCCTGGGACTTGGGAGTTCCTTATGTTGAATCAGCCGAGCAGAGCATTACAAAATTAAGTTATCCTATTTCAGAATATCCTAAAAAATCCAAATCTTTCTCGCCGGATAAGGAGAAGGAAATAGATTCTAAATTGCTCGGTATCAAAGGACAGTATCTTTTGTTCGAGGATGTAGTCATCAATATACGCGCCTATGGCGGTTACGAAATCCGTTTGTATTCGGAGTGAATTGTCCTATGAATAAAAGTTCTATTCGCAAATATTTTCTGGTCCTATTTTTACTTTTTTCCCTCCAAGGTTGCGGCTGGATGGTGGATATTGTCTTTCCTTTGGACGTAGACCGATTTTTAGGAGAACAATTTTATAAGGCAGCAGTAACAGGAGAAGGTCACGGAAAAATTTACAAAGACAAGTCCTTGGAAAAATATCTGCAATCTATTGTAGATCGTATCTTAAAATCCAAATCCATCCAATACAAGGACGAATTCAAATATAAGGTAACCATAATAGATGATGATAAGGTTATCAATGCGATCTGCGCGCCCGGAGGCTATATATTCGTTTATACAGGACTTCTTCATTTCGTAAAAAATGAAGCGACTCTCGCAGGGATACTTTCTCATGAGATCGCTCATGCGGAAAGAAGACATTCTACCAAACAATTATCCACGAATCTTACTTTATATTTTGCGTTATATTTTGTTCTTTCTTACGTATTAGGTCCTGATCTTGCGCAACATGCGGCCGATATTGCAGGACTTTCTACAAATCTATTGGGACTTGCAAACTCTCGTTCCATGGAAGAAGAAGCAGACGAATTCGGCTTTGATTATATGAGATCTACTCCTTATTATCCCGGTGCGATCGCCGATTTTTTCAAAGATATCCAAAAAGAGAAGAAAATAAATCCTGAGTTAAAAGGAGCGGATATTCCTTTGGAAAAATATTTAAGCACGCATCCACTCGACGAAGATAGAATTTCAGCCAACGAAAAAAGATTGAAAGATGCCGGCATTGGCGCACCGAATCAAAAATCATATTTTAAAGAAAGATACCGCAATAATATTGAAAAGTCTTTCGGAAACGAGGTTGACTGATTTCGATTCCATTTAGATAACTTTCGCGTTATGAATTGGAAGAAAAAGTTAAAAACTTGGGTGGATGGCGGACTCATTAGCCAGACTCAGGCAGAGTCCATTCTCAAATTCGAAGATTCTAAAAAAATTCCTTATGTATTCTATTCCTTTCTTGCCTTAGGGATCGTGATTATCGGACTTGGGGTCATCGCAATGGTGGCTGCTAACTGGGATAAGATCCATTATTCCGTAAAATTGGTCGCGAGTTTTACACTACTTTCAGGGATAGGGATTACGATCCTGTATTCTCAAAGTAAAGAGATTTGGAACGATACAATTCGTTATCTTTTAGTTTTACTTCTTTGTGTATTATTTTTTGCGAATATTGGTTTGGTTTCCCAGATCTATCATACCCAAGGAAAATTATACCAAGCACTTTTACTTTGGTCAGGGATCACTATCTTGCTCGTGGTCATGTATCCTGGTAGGGTACTGCAACATCTTTGGATCGCAGTATTCAGCTCTTCATTCTTAAGTTGGATAGACAATCATCCGGATATTAGTTGGAAAGAGAAAGATCATTATTTTTCTCTCTTCTTCTTTATTGCTTCTTGGGTATTTGCAGGGATTGCCATCTTTGCAGAGAGAAGATTGGATACTAAGGAAAGTAAAACTTCTATCCTTGTGAATCCGTTCTTACTTTGGGCTTTTGGTTTCTTTTTAACTTCTTCTATTTGGGGAAGTTTTGAAACTCATGATATTCCGAATTTGGACCAAGATCCTGAATTTGCTAGAAGATACGATCTGCCTTTCTCATGGTATTGGCCTTTACTTTTTCCTATTCTGTTGATTGCGGTGTCTCAATTTTTCAGAAAGCGTTTTTCTCGTAGAAAGATCATTTTACTTTCTATTTCCGGAATATTCTTAGGATTCCTAAATTACCCTCAGGTATTTCATTGGTATGGAAAGTATCCAGCTATGATATTTTTCTTTTTGGCCTGGATCCCATTTACATTCTTATTTTTTGAATCTCGAAGATGGTTCGATCTCTCTTTACTAATTTTAGGTCTTAGATTCGTATCTGTCTATTTGGAAGTATTCGGAAGTTTGCTTGCTACCGGAATTGGTCTGATCGTCTCCGGAATATTTATTTTGGGTTTCAGCATCTTAATATTTAGGATGAGAGAAAAGATCAGAAATGCCGCGAACCAGCTCTTTCAAGATGAGGAATTTGGAATATGAATAAGTTTAGCATTTATATTCTTGCTGTATTCTTACCAATCATTGTTTTGGCTTCCGTTGCCTTGGAGAGGGAATTCGATCTTAGGAATGGGAAAATTTTGATACTTCCGATTACTGGATATGATCCTAGAGATTTACTTTCCGGGCAATACCTAAGATTTCAGATAGATCGGAAATACTCCGACGATGTCTGTCAAAAGGGAGATTACGTTTCATCTACTGTAGAATCTGCGGTGGCAACTGTAGACGGAAGCAAGCTCACTAAAAAGGAAACCTGCGTTTGTTTTGATTCCAGAGAACCTTCCGAATATGAAATACGTTTTTACTCTGATTGTAACGAACTCAAAAACGATACGACTTGTTGGAACTACGTCAAAGGAGAATGTAATTACGGAAACTTTAATTATCCTTTCCGCAAATATTTTATCCCGGAAGAGGGCGCGAAAGAACTAGAGGAAAAACTCCGAGAACCAGGCGCCAAAATCCAATTGAGAATCGACAAAAATGGTAATGGTCTGATAGAAAAGATCATTTGGCCGGAGGTATCTTCGCAGTAACCTCGTTTAAGCTGCAATAGTCCTTCTCACCCAAACCCGCTTCGATACCGGAGCGGTAAATCTCATCCAGTCCGGAACAGAGTGGCAGCTTAGTTCCGGATTCTTCTCCTAATGAGAGTGCATGTTTGAGATCCTTATACATATTCTTCAAAGCGAAATGAGTCTCGTAATTTCCTGAGAATAGAAATGGAAACTTGAATTCTGAAATTCCGGATTTAGCAGCGGACTGTTCTAAGATAGATTTCAGGATAGAAGGATCTATACCTTGGCTTTTGGCCAAAGAAAAACCTTCCATATAAACTTGGAAGATCCCTGCTTGCACCATGTTGAGAGCGATCTTTGCCTTCTGTCCATCTCCGATCTGTCCACAATAGACAGTGTTCTTGCCGCAGATCTCAAATACAAAAGAGATGTCTTGGATTTCTTCTTTAGATTTTGCGCCTACCATAAATAGGATCTGTCCATCTCTGGCTGCATTCTTAGAACCTGTCATAGGAGCATCTAAAAATTGGATATTCTGTTTTTGAAATGCGTCTTTCAGTTTGATTGTGAGAGAAGGGGAGGTTGTGCCAACATCTATCACATATTTTGCATTCGTTTCCAGAAGACCGGAGGAGAATACTGATTCTTCTACTACATGATCTTCCGTAAGACAGAGTATTATAATTTCTGAATCTTTTGCTGCTTCTTTGATATCTCCGTGGACGGAAATATTCGCTGATTTTAAGTCTTGGATTTTTTCTGGGTTACGAGCAAATAACTGAAGAGAATGCCCTTTGGAAGAGAGATTGTTTGCGATCCCTCTTCCCATGATCCCGGTTCCGATGATTGCAATTTTACGAGAAGACATAAGGAAAGTCTTCCGCATACAACCTGATTTGGCAAGAAAAAGGTTTTAGAAAGAGCTAAGTGCCGCGCGAATAAAGCTTGTGACCGGAGCTTGTTCTCTGGTATCTTCCAGACCTTCTCTCAGTTCTCTAAGGACAATCTGAGCGTCTGTTAAAACGGTATTCACATTCGTATGAAGATCGTCTCTGTTGATTAGTCTACCTAGAGTTCCGTCTCCAGTATTGATCTTAGTAGTGATATCAGCTACGTTTGAGAAGGTTTTACGAATATCTCCTCTGTTTTCTGCAATCAATTCGGAAAGAGATACGAGCGGATCCTGCAATACTCTTCCTTTTAAGGAAGTTACTCCAGATTTATAATCCACTACTTGGAAAGTCCTAGGTGTACCTTTACCTTCTTCCGTTGATTCAGAAGTTCCCGGGTCTATGGAGATCACTCTACCGGAAAGCAAACTTTCGTTACGTATTGCAATATCATAATTTTCGTACATACGAACAGGCTCTTTTAGAAGAATGGTAACTTCTACCCTGGTGGCGACTCCTACTTCTCCTGCGGGAAGTACTGCTCCACTCTCATCTATTTGGATGAGTCGAATATTGGAAACGTAACCGAACGGTACACCTTGCACAGTGACCTTGTTTCCAACTTTGATCCCTTCCGAATTTTTGAAATTGATCTTTAGGAATTCACCCCGTTTTTGAACGGGACCACCTTCCGTCATAACGGTAAAGTAACCGACTACGACCAAAGCTACGGAAAAGATAGCACCTACTAAAAGATAACGAAAGGATTTCATTTAGGATCCAAAACTCTTACTATATATATCGGACTTTTTATCCAGAATATTCTCTTAGGACCCAGGTTTCAATTCTTAGTTTCCAGAATCATAGGTCCTTTGGTATGTCCATTGATAAACTGACGGATGAATTCATTCGGAGAATTCTGCACTTCTTCCGGAGTTCCGGTAAATAAGACCTGTCCCCCATAAAAAAATGAAATGCGGTCGGCTATCATATACGCGCTGGACATATCATGTGTGACCACCACTTGAGCTGCACCGGTTTCCTTTTTGATACGGATAATCAGTTCGTTGATCACGTTCGACATAACAGGATCTAGACCGGATGTGGGCTCGTCGTATAAAATGATCTGAGGATTGGAAGCGATTGCTCTTGCAAGTCCTGCTCTCTTCTTCATTCCGCCTGAGATATCGTTCGGAAAATTATCCTTCGCGACAGTCATATCCACTAACCTAAGTTTTTCGGCAACGATGCGTTGGATTTCCTCTTCGGGATATAATTTATGCTCTCTTAAGGGGAGTGCAACGTTATCGAACACGGTCATCCAGTTGATGAGAGCACCCGACTGAAATAAAACTCCCATTTTAGCTCGGAGCTTTTCTCTCTCCTGGATGGTAACCCCTGAGATTTTTTCGCCGAAGATCTTACATTCTCCTGCATCAGGATCTAATAGACCTGTGATATGTTTTAAGGTCACGGACTTTCCTGTTCCGGAAGGCCCAAGTACCACCATGGTCTCTCCCTTTTTTACCTGAAGGTTCATACCTTTCAGGATTTTTCTTTGTCCGAAAGCTTTGTGCAGATTGATGAGTTCTATTGCGTATTCTTCCATGATTTATTCCCTATAGAAGATCGCGGTGATCACGTAACCGAAAAAGATAACCATCAAAAAAGAAGTTACTACAGATTCTCTAGTGGCCCTGCCGACCCCTATCGCTCCTCCACTCGTTCTTAAACCGTGAGAACAAGAGATGGACGAAATGATTAGGCCAAATACATATCCTTTGAATAAGCCGGTGTAAAGGTCTTTAAGGCCCGGAATGGAAGTGATCCTTTCGTTCACATCCTGGAAATACACTATATATTCTATTCCCAATTGAAAATGCCCGACTAACGCCCCGCCTAAGATCCCCAAAATACTGGAATACACGCAGAGCACAGGGACCATTAAAGAAAAACCTAATACTCTTGGAAACACCAGAAATCGTACAGGATCAATGGACATTACTTCTAAAGCGTCGATTTCTTCCGAAACTTTCATGGTCCCGATTTCCGCTGCGATTGCAGAACCGATAGAAGCAGCTAAAATAAGTGCGGTCATAAAAGGAGACATCTCTCGAGTAAGAGTGATTGTAAGAAGAAGTCCGATCTGTCCTTCTGCTCCGAAATCTTTTAAGCCAAGTCCGGTGTTTAAGGTGAGAAGCATTCCTGTAAAAACTGCAACTACCGAGACCACAAACAAACTTCCTACACCCGCGATAAACATCTGGTCTAAAATTTCTTTCCGTTTTTCGACCGCAAATCTTAGATTTAAAAAAGTTTCCGCGATCAAAACGATCGTATAACCTGCAGCGTATAGAGTATCGTTCGCTTTTTCTTTAAAGGATTCCAACATTTCGATTAGAGCCTAATCCACCAAAAAATCTGCACCGTAGTCTTGTCCTTACTTCTTTCTAATCCGAATAGACCGTATAAAAATTGATAAGAAGTCTTTTCCGGAGTGGAGCTGTATTCCACGAGCAATGGCACATGGATATGCAGTTCGTCTTCGTTCCATCTCTGGGTATAAAGTCTCATTAAAAAAGAGAGCCTTTTTTCTCCATTGGCTAATTTTTGATACTCAACAATGGACCAGACCGGATCCCAGATCCTTTCCACAAGTTCGGATTTTATAGGAAATAAAGAAAGTAGATTCCAAGTCAGGTTACCTTCTCTATCTTCATGCCAACGGAAGAATGGCCAGAGTTTATAATAATTTTCTTCTCTTCCCCATTGAACGTAAGTCCTGTTCGTTCTCCACCAAAATGGAATAAAATAAGTCTCGGAAGATTTGAGATGATAGCTATCGGTACTTAAGCGGAAATAGAACGGAGTGAAAAATCTGGTCTCCTTATACGCAAATCTATAATAACCGTAAAAAGGAAATAAGATTAACTTTCTGTAATCTTCGTCGTCGTTTTGACCATACTGGAAGAGGAAAAATAGAATGTTCAGATCTTTTTCATGAGTTCTTTTATCGTACCCGTACGAAAATAGAGAACCAAAAATAGGAAACCAGAGAAACGCTCTTGCCTTCATATTCCCGAATTCGGAATCTTTCGCTAAGTAGAGGGGCCAAAACATTTTATAAGTGAAGGGTTCTCTTTTATCCTCGTTAATATTTCCCCATTGGATAAATGGCCAAAGGATCGAGTAACGTTCATATTTCCCTTTATGGATCTTGTGAGAATAAAAAGGCAAGATCCTAAGATCGCTTCTGACTTCGGAACCTCCCCACATGACCAAAGGCCATAAGATCCCATGGGCATTATAATTCTTATATTTCCAATTGGAATAAAGAGGGAATAGGGCAAAATTCAATTCCGAGTAGCTAACCTTTCCTCTAAGTCTTCCGAATAAAGGAAAAAATCCGAAATAGGACTCGCGAGCAGTTTCTCCTTTTCCCCAGATTAAAAGTGGAGAAAGAGTATCCTCATCCCAACCTAGATCGTCATGGTAAGTTTCCGTCCCACTGATGAAGAATAAAAAGCTCCATACCCTCCAGTAATCCGTCTTTTCCGAATAATAGATCGGGAATAAGAACGTGTCATATCTATAATTCGATTTGGTTTCTTTATAAGTGGAGAAGAAGGGACGGAAGATCTGCTCTTCTTCTCCCAATCTTTTTTCGGATTGGTATAAGAACCAAAATTGTTTGTATTCGGAAGGATAAGGAGAAACCGGTTTGAAAGGGTATTCCGAAAATAGACTTTCCGTACAAACTAGGAAGAAAAGGATCAGTACTAGATTCTTATTTATCATTCTTCCCGGAAAATCCTAAGCAACAGGGGATTAGATCATTGAAAATTGCAGTTTTATTCGGCGGAACTTCCACAGAACACGAAATTTCCCTGCGCACAGGCACTTTCATAAGTAAAACTTTGTCTGCCATGGGACATTCGGTCAAACCCATTCTGATTTCCAGAGATGGCAGATGGGTGATCCCTAAAGAGTATCGACCCGAGTTCCCTGATGGAAATTCCAAGAATCCGGAAGAGTATTTAAAAGAATTCGAAGAAATTCATTCTACTATTGCAGGTGCATTCTCCTCCTTAGATTGTGATGTTGCATTTTTAGGATTACATGGAACAAGCGGAGAAGACGGTTCCGTCCAAGGTTTCTTAAAAGTTCTCGGGATCCCATTCACAGGTTCAGACGTAAAAGCATCTGCACTTGCAATGGATAAGATCAGAGCAAATCGATTATTCCAACTCGCTGGAATGTCTGTGGCTCCGTTTTGGGAATTGAGAAAAAAAGAATATTCTGAAAATCCGACTTCGGTCGAAAACTCCGGTTTAGAATATCCACTTTTTTTAAAACCGGTAGAAGGCGGTTCTAGCTTTCATACATTCAGGATAGAAGGACCGGAAGATCTGCGTAAGAAACTGCCAGAATTTTTCGATGCTGAAGAACATGCTATATTACAAAAATTCCTGAAAGGAACGGAAGTTTCCTGCGGAGTCTGGGAAAAGAAAGAAGGCCCTAAAAGAATACTAGAAGCGCTTCCTCCCACAGAAATTATTCCAGGCGGAGAATTTTTCGACGTGGAATCCAAATACAAACCTGGACTTTCTCAAGAGATCACCCCTGCTCGTTTGTCTGAAAAGATCATCTCCAAGATCCAAGAACAATCCATCCTAGCTCATAAAACTCTAGGTTGCGAAGGCTATTCAAGAACGGATTTTATTGTGGTAGGAGAAACTCCATTTGTTCTGGAAACAAACACGTTACCCGGAATGACAGAGACAAGTCTTATCCCTCAACAAGCAAAAGCGGCTGGGATTCCTATCCAAACATTGTATCAGTCTTTGATCGACCAGGCTTTAGAAAGAGCAGGGAAGGTTCCCGTAGGTTGATTCTATCTAATCTGGAACAACGCTAACTTTGCAAAAAAGTTGGGACTAAATTTTACCTGTTTCAGATCTGTGAAGAATGCTTTATCTTCTACAGTGAAACCGCGAATATCGCAGAACTCCTGAAAATCTAGAACGGAAAGAAAATGTAAGTTAGGAGTATTAAACCAGCGGTAAGGAAGAAGATCCGTAACAGGAGTTTTTCCTTGGAATAGAATTCTAAAACGAACTTCCCAATATCCAAAATTCGGAAAAACGATGATTACACGTTTGCCGATCCTCAAACATTCTTTGATAATATCGCCAGGGTGTCTGGTCTCTTGGATAGTCTGATTTAAGATCACATAATCAAAACGTTTGTCTTCGTGATGGCTTAGGCCTTCGTCAATATCTCCATGGTGAACATACACACCTTTACGGATACATTCTACGATCGCATCTTCGTCCTTCTCGATACCTTGTCCTCGGATCCCTTTTTGTTTGAGAAGATAGAGAAGATCTCCATTGCCGCAACCAAGGTCCAAAACTCTGGAACCCGGTGAGATTGTATCCAGAATATATGCGAAGTCCGGTCTTTCACTCAGAGTGGCGCTACTTAAGATCTTAGAATCTATCATTCGTTCACCGGCATATTTAGAAAACCTCTGATCACATCTTCCTGTCTTTGGTTAGGAAGAAGAAAACTATCATGACCTTCGTTCGTAGTAAGCTCCACGTAAAAGACTCTTTTATCGGAGGCTTCTAAACTTTTTACGATCTCTCTAGATTGAGAAGGAGGGTAGAGCCAATCGGAACTATAAGAGACAACTAAAAATCTACAATGAGCTGGACTAAGCGCCTTAGTAAGTTCCTGGCCTTTGCCCAGACTGAAATGATCCAGGGCTTTTGTCACATAGATATAAGAGTTTGCATCGAAACGATCTACGAAACTTTCTCCTTGGTATATTAAATAACTTCCTACTGCAAAATCGGAATTTAATAGGTTTCCTATAGGAGGTTTCCTGCCGAATTTTTCTCTCATCTTATGGTCGGAAAGATAAGTGATATGGCCCATCATTCTTGCCAAAGCAAGTCCTTTACGAGGAGTTGCACTGTCTTCATACAATCCGTTATTCCAATTCGGATCGGAAAGAATTGCCTGTCTTCCCACTTCATTAAAGGCGATTTGCATTGCGGAATGTTCTGCAGAAGAAGCTAAAATAATACAATTCTCTAAAGAATCCGGATAAGAAATGCTCCATTGTAAAGCCTGCATTCCACCCATGGAGCCGCCGGCTACGCAGAGCAATCTTTGGATCCCGAAAGATTCTACCAAAAGCTTTTGAGCAGCCACCATATCCTTAATGGAAACGAAAGGAAAGCTGGAACCATATGGTTTTCCACTGACAGGATTGATACTCATGGGTCCTGAAGAACCCTTACATCCGCCGATCACATTAGAAGATATTATAAAAAATTGATTTGTATCAAAGGCCTTACCTGGACCGATATACTCGTCCCACCAACCTGGACGTTTTTCTCCTTCAGAATGAAATCCTGCCGCATGAGCGTCTCCTGAAAGTGCATGGCAGACTAGTATTGCATTGTCTTTGTTGGGAGAAAGTGTTCCGTAGGTTTCATAAGCAACTACGGTAGGGGAAAGAACAGAACCGTTGTCCAGGCGTAGATCTCCCAGCACTGCGGTTTTTGGTTCTACTATGCCGACGGATTGATTCGATCCCATGATTTAAGTTCCAAATAACTAAGCCACTTTCCTTTTTCAGATGATCCTAAGCAAGCTTAGGAAACTAAAAAGAGAAAGTGGCCGATTATTAGACGATTTTTTGAACGGAGTCGGAAGTCACACCTTTTTCAGTGCTTCGTCCAGGTCCGTAATAATATCGTCTATATGTTCCAGACCAACGGAAAGTCTGATAAACTCAGGAGTCACACCCGCTGCCAATTGTTCTTCCGCACTCAACTGTTGGTGAGTAGTAGAAGCAGGATGGATCGCAAGTGATTTTGCATCTCCTACGTTTGCAAGCAAGGAGAATAATTCCAGACCGTCTATCAACTTCTTCGCTTCCGGAATTCCACCTTTCACTCCGAATCCGATGATTGCTCCGAACAATCCTCTCGTATGGTATTTTTTAGCCAGAGCGTAGTTTTTATCGGAAGGAAGGCCAGGATAGTTCACCCAAGTCACTTTAGGATGTTTTGAAAGATACTCCGCTACTTTTAGCGCATTCTCCGAATGCTGGGTAACTCTCAAATGAAGAGTTTCAATACCTTGTAGGATATTAAACGCATTAAAAGGGGAAATTGCAGGCCCTAAATCTCTCAAACCTTGGACACGAGCTTTGATGATGAATGCGATATTCACGCCGCCAAAAGGTTCGAACTTACCGAAAACGTCCCAGAATTTCAGGCCATGATAGCTTGGATCCGGTTCAGTGAAGTTCTTAAACTTCCCGTTCCCCCAGTTGAATTTACCTGAATCAACGATGATCCCTCCGATGGAAGTTCCATGGCCTCCTAAAAACTTGGTAAGCGAGTGAACCACAATGTCTGCACCAAAATCGATAGGACGAACAAGATAAGGAGAAGGTAGGGTATTGTCAATCACCAGCGGGACCCCTGCATCATGAGCAACCTTAGCAACTGCTTCTATGTCAAGAGTATCCAACTTAGGATTGCCTAAGGTTTCGGCAAATATGGCTCTAGTCTTGTCATTGATCGCTTTTTTGAAATTTTCAGGATTGGATTGGTCCACAAAATGGACTTTGATCCCAAGCTTAGGGAAAGTATAGTGAAGAAGGTTGTAAGTTCCTCCATAAAGGGAAGAAGATGCCACAATTTCCTGGCCTGCTTCTACTATATTCAAAAGTGCTAATGTTTCTGCAGACTGACCGGAGGCAGTCGCAAGAGCAGCAACTCCACCTTCTAACGCCGCAACTCTTTGCTCTAAAACGTCAGTAGTCGGATTTCCGATCCTCGTATAAATATTACCGAATTCCTGGAGTCCGAATAGTCTCGCTGCATGGTCCGTATCCTTAAAAACATAGGATGTAGTTTGGTAGATAGGGACGGCTCTGGATGTGGTTGTAGGATCTGGGGCCTGTCCTCCATGAAGAGCGATTGTTTCTGGTTTATAGTTTCTTGCCACGCTTAAGACTCCTTTTTACTAAGTGTAGAAATTTATTCTACAATGTCCATCTAAAATTTAATAAATAAGATAATATAATCGCTATAGTGAACGAATGTGATTTCAGAATAAAAATGAAAATTCTTTTAAAGATCCATCCCTTAAGAAATGAAAACCGATAGATTTTGGAAAATATTTTCTAAAATACGAGAAATGTTCCTGTTTTATTGGTTTTTCATCGCAAGGTTCTGATAGAATCGGTAAGTCATTTAGATTCCATGTAGTTGATACGATACTAGTGGTACTATTTTTGGATGAATTGAAATACGCTTTCCCGGTGAATTCCGGCTCAAATATGAAATTAAACTTTTTGAATTTATTAAGAAGATCTCTAATACTTCCGGGAATTATCCTTTTAACCCTTTATCTATTGCCTGGGGAAGAACTTGAAGCGCAACTCTGGATGCCTCCTGGCAGACAATACATGCAACCTCCTGATCCATTCACATTCGATGCAGGGGTGAACAAGTTTAATAACGATTATTATCTATATCTTGCTCCTACCTTAAATTTGAATTTCGGTGGAGAATTCGGACTATCGCTCACAGCTCCGATGAACTTTCTCGCATACGACCAAGATCCGAAAGATCCAACCTTAAAAGTGGGAAGCATTCGTAAAATCGACTACGACCAAAAGAGTGATTATCTTAGGCTTATTAATAATATCTGGTATGGGACTTATGGTCTTTATAAACCGGGGGAGACAACCTTCTCCTTTTATGCGGGGAAACTCTTCGATGGATATATAGGACACGGAACCATCGTAAACCGTTATGTGAACAACCAGAGGATAGACATTTATAATGTGGGTCTGATGGCTGATTTTAATAACGATTATGGAGGAGTGCAGGTATTCACAAACTCTGTCTATACTCACGAGATAGGTGCAGCCAGAGGATATGTACGTCCGTTTGCGATCGCATTCAAATTATTCGATCTATTTACGGGAAGATCTCAACTCTTCGGGATGTTACAACTTGGACAAGGAAACGTAGCGGACGAAGCCGGTAGAAAAAAAGTCTACGAAGAAGCAGGAGTAGACCCGGAAGACAGAGAGAAATACAGGGCTTTGGTAGAAGATCAAAAGACTCACCAGATGAGAGAAGAAATGATCCCGATCGAGAAAAAACCAGAATCTCGTAAGGAAAAGTTAAAAGAGTTCTTCAATCAGGATAATTTCGCAAATAGATTCTCTATCGGTTATACTACCGCATTCGATACAAAGGCTCCTACACAACTTTCGTTTGATACCACCGGTCGTTTACGTTTGGATTCTAATAATAATCCGCTCGTAGAGCAGTCGGAAAAATTAGTCATCCAAGGTATGGATGCTGAATACAAACTCATCAGCACAAAATATATTGAAATCACTCCTTACTACGATGTAAACACCATCAAAATATTGAACTCCAAAGGAACTCATACTGGCGCAATGTTCCGCTTCGGTGGGAAAGACATATACGCTAAGATCAAACCTGAATATAGAAATATGGATGCGAACTATATTCCTATGTATTTCGACAGCTTTTACGAGATAGAGAGATATCAGTCCAACATAAACTCCCAACTTCCAATGACAAAGCTCGAAGCTGCTAAACTCATGGATCCGGATGCTGCAAGGCTGAAAGGATATTTCACTTCCGTAGTATTTAATTTTTATAGAGTATCTTTAGAAGCGAACTATGAGAATTATTCCGGACCTAATAATTCCAGGATATTCGTAGGTTTATATTTCCCGATCGGTTCCTTATTCATGATCTCCGGATATTATACACGTAAGAACTTCGATCAGAATAAAGATGCATTTAAGGTAGATGATAATTCAGTCGGAGCGTTAGAAGCTGCCCTGAATCTTGGATTTATCGCAATCAGAGTGCAGGATATCCGCAGATGGGTCTATGATAGCACTACTAATAGTTTCGTAGCACAGGACGAGCAAAAGGTATTATTCTCTAACTCTTTGTCCTTCTAATCTAATGAGGGATAGAATTTTCCCATTGGGAAAGGAAGAAGGACACTGCCTGCTCAGATCTCAAAACAGAAGAAGAAAGCCTGATTCCAGGAATATTTGATTTTCTGAATGTTTCTAGTTCGGCTTTTGTCCAACCAGGCTCCGGTCCCACCAAAATAGAATATTCTTTTTCACCTAAGGGGAGGATCTCCTGGATGGACTTTCCCTTTTTGTCTAAATAGAAAAACTTACGGGAAGAAGGATCTACTATTTCCGAAACGGACTGTTTCTTTTCAAAACTTGTTTTTTTGCCTGGAGGAACAAATCCAAGCTCTACCCTAGGAAGAAAAACATTCCCACCTTGTTCCATTCCTAAGATCAGTTTTTCTTTCATATTCTCTTCTTTCCAAACAGGGGAGGTGAGATATTCCGTTCTTGAAAGTGTAGAGAGTCTGAATTCTATAGAAT
Source organism: Leptospira hartskeerlii (assembly GCF_002811475.1). Classification (NCBI taxonomy): domain Bacteria; kingdom Pseudomonadati; phylum Spirochaetota; class Leptospiria; order Leptospirales; family Leptospiraceae; genus Leptospira; species Leptospira hartskeerlii. Next base: position 245,094 of record NZ_NPDL01000003.1, on the reverse strand, counting down.
AGGTTCCCCAGACACCTACAAGTTCTAAGATCTTTTCGATCGTGGGAGGTCTTTGGACGGAAACAATTAGATTGATAACAGGACTTCTTCTTTTAGGTCGGATGATAGAAGTATAAGATCCTGAAATTTCTTCCGGGGAAATTTTGAGAATTTTAAAGATCCCCAAACTCTCATTTATGAGACCTGCTTTGATCTTATCGCTTTCTTTCTTTTGTAAAACTTTTAGAATATGTGTGATCCGATCCTTATTAGAAATCTTGAATTCTCCAGAATTTGTTTTCTGAGAGGGATCCAATATTAGATAGTTCATGAAAGTTTAAATTTCTACTTGTGGAGCTTTATCGTCTTCTTCCCCTGGAGTTGGAACAGAAGGTTCCTGAGGCTCCGGAGTGTTCCAATTCGGAACGGAATCGTTCCAGCTCTGGGTAGAAAAGAAGCATGCTCTTGCGATCCCGATCAGGATCAGAATGAATAGAATATATTTTGCGAGTAGAGGGCCGAATCCAGTGCGATTGGGGTCATTATAATTTTGGCGTTCATCCGGATTTTGCCAACCGTAAGATCTGTTCCGGCTAAATCTAGATTTGATAGATTCGAATTTATTTTCTAAAAAACGAAAAAATCCCCGTACTGAACGGGGACTCTGCGCTCCGGAATCTCCTCCTGGGAGATCGTACCTTCCGCCTCTAAAACTGGCGGGGTCTTCCGGATCAAAAACGAAAGAATGATAACATCTAGGACACCGAACAGTCAGTCTTCCCAAATCAATGGGAATTCTGAGTTCGGTGCCGCAGGAAGAACAAGGAAGAATATACCGCACTTAGCTTAGTATTTCAGGGATTCCTTGAGCGTGTTTACGTTCTCTTTGTAGTTCTCATTACCCAACTGGTCGTTGTAATCGAAAATTTTGGTAAATAATCTGTCGAACGTATCCAAATGTTTAATGTAGAAAGTCTTTTTGAAAGAGTTACGGATAGGGTGGGTCTTAGTATTTTCTACGTTAGCAAGAACGTATTTACCAACACCTTTTTCGCTAGGAGTTTCTGGACGACCACCTTCCGGATAACCGTTCTTTTGATAGAAGAGTTCGATCTTATCGTTATGTCCTGGTTGGTCGTTCGGAGCCCTGTCGATGATCTCGGAAACCGATTTATCTTCGATTAGGAAGTTATTCTTATAAACTCTACTGATAATTTTGCTGATTTTACGAGGAGGTTCCATTCTAGGATCCGGATCGTTGGAGTTCGGTCCTTCGAAGTAGATTTCCATATATTTGGAAAGTCCACCTTGAACGATCTTGCCTTGGCCTCTTTCTTCGTCCTTAATGAAATCGTAAACTTCTACTCGGATACAGTTGTTTGCTGCATCTTCTTGTGCGTTACTATTCGAAACCACACATTCGTCGTTGTTTGCTTTTCCTTTGTACAAAACCGTACGGAATGGAAGAACACGTACTTTCATTTTCATGAGTACTGTATGACGTTTTAGTCTTTCATTTAGAGCGGTAACTCTTTGATCCAGACCTTTTTCCGTATCAAGGATAGCCGCACCGGTTTGACCGTCTTCCTTCTTTTGGGCTTGGTTGTCTTGAGCGTTGAGTATGCCTGCGATTGAAAAAATTGCCAGGCAAAATGCGATTTTGCGTTTCATTGTACCCTATTTCCTTGGTCTCTTCTGCGTTTGAGTTTCCCGAAAGTCGAGAATACCCTGTCTCTAGTATCGGTAAAATAGACTCCCGATTAAATCGAAGACTTACATTTTCGCACCGAAAACGTTTATTTTCCTGATTTTGAACTCGTTTCCAAATACAGTTCATAGGGTGGAGGAGTCGGTTTCAATCCTTTTTCGATCAGATTAGCCGCCCATCTTCTTTCCACAAAGTCGCAGAAATCCCTTAAATCCCGGCCTGAATGAGATCCCAATCGTTGTGAAATTGTTAAACGCTCGGAATCCTGTAAATGTTTAGCATAATTACCTAATATCGCTGCCCTTTCTTTTTCGTTAGGAAGGGGGAAGAATACTGATCTGTCAAATCTGGAAACCAAAGCCTTGTCCAGGTCCTGCTTTCTGTTCGTAGCGCCCAGTGTGATCGATTTTTGTCCTCCCTCAAAACCGTCCAGTTTTCGTAATAATACGGATAGAATGTTCCGGGTCGCCTCGAATAGGCCGTCGTCTCTAGACCCAGCCAAAGAATCTATTTCGTCCAAAAACAAAAGACAAGAAGGGAATAGAGAGGCAACATCAAAGACATAAGCCATGTTCTGGGCACTTTCCCCATAATATTTACTTAAAATGGATTCCACCGGCACATAGATGAGAGGGATCTCCGTCATACAGGAAATCACTTTCGCCATGGTGGTTTTTCCTACCCCAGGTTCTCCTTCTAAAAGAATTGCCCTTGGTTTCGTTCTGCCTGGGAATTTACGGGTGAGTTTCGAAAGTTCCTCTAGGGTTTCCGGAGATTTGAGAGGAAGTATAATGGATTCTAAAATTTGTCTTTTGACATCTTCGTAACCTGCGATGGTCTCGAATGTCATCCAGTCTCCCTTCTTCTTTGCTTCTATTGGATCATATACATCAATACCTAGTCTAAGTAGAAGTTCTTTCGGATTCTGGACGGACTCTTGTTTGGAAAGTCTGAGATATTTGAATAGGTCGATTGCGGAAAAAATTTCCTCTCTATGGAAATCTCCTTTTTTTGTGATCTCTATTTTGCTTTGGTTTCTTCCTGCATAAAAGCGGAACTTTGCATTGTCTAAAATGTTTTTGGTTTCGAACAGATTTTCATTCAATGCTTGTAGGCAAACATATCCAGGCTCGAAAGTATGGATCCTCAGATTTTCTATATGGTTTCGAACGATTTGGATACAGTCTAATAACTGTGCCTTATCCGCTCCCGGGATTGGAAATTCTACCCTGAGATCTTTTTTGTCCGGCACAAAGGCAGGAAGTTCGGAATCCTTTACCCCTAGACCTTTTAGCTCCGAATAAAGCAGGTTTTTTGCCTGTGTAAAATCCAGAATATTTCCGGAATTTCGTAAGGGTGGAGTGGTCAAATCTTCAGGTTTCATTCTTTCTTCCCTAGAATTTCTCTTGTATAATCTTTCGGTTCTGTCGAAGAATTTAGAAAGAACCTTTGGAGGCAAGTCCTAATGGGTGAAGGCTCCCTTTCACAAGACGATATAGACGCATTACTAACCGGATCCAGTCCGGGAGGTGGGGGCGGTGGCTCAGCAGATTTTAATCTGAGCGGAGAATTGGACTCCCTATTAGGAGATTCCGGCGGTGGTGGTGGAGCAGGCTCTTCTACCTCTCCGGCATCCGGAGGAGCTCCTTCTTTCGCGGATATTGCTGCGGCTTTGGGGCCTTCTTCTACTCCTGCTCCTCCAAAAACAAGTGCTCGTTCTAGTTCCGTTTCTTCCAATACCGCAAATTTAAATCTATTACTAGATGTTAATGTGGCTCTTACTGTGGAATTAGGTAGGACCAATATGTACATTAAAGATGTCTTAGGTCTGAACGAAGGCGCAGTTGTAGAACTGGACAACGCTGTCGGAGAAGATCTGGATATTTTAGCAAACGGCAAACTGGTTGGGAAAGGAAAACTGGTTTTATTGGATGATTATTACGGAATTCGAATTACCGAGATAGTGGATCCATCAAGAAGAATGCTCTAAATAGAATGTTCGTATCCGGAAGTAACCTCCGGATACGATTTTGATCTTAGACCTTTTTGTCCTCGCTTCCAAGGACTGACTTCATTACAGATTTAAAATTAGATAGGTTCAGTGGAAGAACAAGTTCTGTTCCATCCTGTCCTAATTTTTCTACCTCTTTAATAAATCTCTGAGCGATCCTGAGTTTTACCGCTTCTTTACCACCCTTTGTTTTGATGGAAGCCGCAAGTAACTCGATCCCCTTTGCAGTAGCAGTTGCAATGGATTCAATTTCCGCTGCTTGGCCTTCTGCCTCATTGATCCTTTTTTGTTTTTCACCCTCGGATTTATTGATGGCTTCTTCTTTAATACCTAAAGAGCGGTTGATCCTGGAGTCTCTATCTCCTTCTGAAAGAGAGATCTGTGCTTTCTTGGAGATCTGCGCCTTTTTCTCTCTCTCCATTGCTTCGATGACTGATTTAGGGGGAGCAATGTTTACGATCTCATAACGATTTACACGAACTCCCCAAGGTTCTCCAGCTTGGTCTAACACTTCTAGGATCTTACTATTGATCACTTCTCTCGTTTCGAAAGTTGTATCCAGATCCATAGTTCCAATGATCGCTCTCATGGTAGTTTGCACGAGTTGGGTAACTGCGAATCTATAATCTTCTATTCCGTAACTCGCTTTCTGAGGATCGAGTACTCTTAAATAAAGAATTCCATCCATCTCCACTTTAACGTTGTCTTTTGTGATACAAGTTTGAGGAGGAACGTCTATCGCTTGCTCTTTTAGAGTATGATAATATGCATCATAATCTATAAAAGGGATTAGAATATGAAACCCTGCGTGAAGGGTTCGGCTATATTTTCCGAGCCTTTCTACAATGATACATTCCTGAGCGGAAACAATTCTCAAGGAACGATAGAGTTTATACGCAAAGTAGAGTAGAAACCCGAGCCAGAATATCCATAAAAATACTGAAACAAACATCTTGAATATTACTCCTTCTCTGAATCCAATCCTGGGAATTTATTGGTCACCTTGGAAATACCTTCAAAGAAACCGACTACGTTTGCCATTTCCGTTGGGAGAACTGTAGTTTTTGCTTTTTCTAAAATTACTCCGAGTCCTGATAGATAATCCTCTGTGATCTGAAGATTGACTGCTTCTGCTCCGCCTTCGTTCCCGATTGCATCCGAGATCTGTTGGATACCTTTTGCCTTGGCTTTTGCAATGAACTCGATCTCCTTAGCTTTACCTTCTGCCTCGTTTACTTTTTTGGTTTTCTCACCTTCTGAAAGGTTGATCGCTTCCTGTCTTTCACCCATAGAGCGATTGATCCTTGCCGCTTTTTCTCCTTCGGAGATCGTGATCTCTGCACGTTTTACACGTTCTGCTTTTACTTGTTCTTCCATCTCATGAAGAATTTCTTTAGGAGGCGAAATGTTTTTGATCTCGTAACGAGTTACCTTGATTCCCCAAGGATCTGTTGCCTCATCGAGTGCACGAACTACGTTTGCATTGATATCATCTCTTTCTGAGAATGTATGGTCCAATACAAGTTTCCCTATCTCTGAACGAAGAGTGGTTTGAGCCAACTGGATGGTAGCACTTCGAAAGTTTTCGATTTCGTAGGAAGCTTTGTAAGGATCCATAACTTTGATGTATAGAATACCATCCACCAAAATGGAAACGTTATCCTTAGTAATACAAGTCTGAGGAGGAATATCGATTGCGATTTCCTTCAAAAGTTGTTTGTATCTGATCTGGTCAATGATCGGGATGAGAAAATGAAAACCTGCACCAAGCGCTCCACGGAACACTCCGAGTCTTTCCACAACAAAACAATAGTTTTGGGGAACCACAATACAGGTCTTCACAATGAGATAGATTGTTGCGATGAAGATCAGCGTAAAAAATAGAAATGGGTCCATTTTATCAGTTTCTAACTCCTATTCAATAATGATTATATTTCAGGAAGCTCGATCGGCTCCACAACGAATGTCAGATTTTCCCTCTCCAGGATCCTGACTCTTTTTCCGGCAGGGATACGTTTGGATTTGCTGATCGCATCCCACTCAGTTCCTTGGAATACGATCCTTCCACCTTTCCTTTCCACAAGAATATCTTTGGAAACTAAAACGATCCGTCCTGGACCTTCCTCAGGATTAAGGGTCGCCCTTTCGGAAGAAGAAGGAAAAAATTTCCTCAGGAAATTCCCTCCCACCCAAATTAGAATTCCTGAAAGTGCCGCCCAAATGATTGCCTGGGTCCAAAATCCTATTTCAAAAAAATAGGAAATACTTCCTACAATTGCCGCAGAAAGTCCTAAAAAGAATACGAATGTTCCAGGGACAAAAAGTTCGGCTACCATGAGAATGATCCCGGAGGCGATCCAAAGATAGGAGAGGTTATGTCCGTCTTGCAAAAAGTCCATGGTTTAGATAGAAGAAAGGGGAAAAATTCTATTTTCAAAAACATTCCCGTCATTATTCTTAGCGGGAGTGATGAGAAAAATTTGGATCCGTCTCGGAATCGGACTAATAGTCGTATTCCTTGCTCTTCAGTTAATCCCCGTACAACCTCCGTTGGGAAAGAATGCTAATGAAATCAAAACGGAAGAACGCGTCAAAAAGATTTTTCGAAAGTCTTGTTATGACTGCCATTCCGATCTAGTACAATGGCCTTGGTATTCTAAGGTTTTTCCGGTTTCTTTATATATCTCTCATCATATAGAAGAAGGCAGGGAAGAATTGAATTTTTCCGAATGGGAAACCTTAAAACCGGAAAAAAAGGCGGATCTGGCGGAAGAAATATTAGAAGAAGTGGAAGAAGGTAATATGCCTCCCAAGGATTATATTTTTCTACATTCAAACTCCAAACTGGATCAGGAAGAAATAGAGATCCTGAAAGACTGGCTCCAAACTTTTGCGGAAAATCAATAAGGCATCGAAATCATTTTAATGAACACACCTGAGGATAAAAATTCTAAACTTTGGGGAGGAAGATTTAAAGAAAAAGCTTCTTCCATCATGGAAAGGATAGGAGAATCCATTTCCTTCGACAGGAAATTATACAAAGAGGATCTAGAAGGAAGTAGGGCTCATGCCAAGATGCTTTCAAAGATGGGTATCTTAAACTCGACAGAATTAAAAGATATACTAGACGGATTAAATCAGGTAGAAGAAGAGATTGAATCCGGAAATTTCAAATTTAGTTCAGAGCTGGAAGATATTCACATGCACGTGGAATCCAGACTCACTGAATTGAAAGGAGAAGTTGGAAAAAAATTACATACTGCCAGATCTAGAAACGACCAAGTCTCACAAGACACAAGGCTATATATAAGAAATCGAATCCAAGAAATTTTACTTCGTTTGGATTCTCTGAGAGGCGCGCTCTATGAACAATCTTCTAAAAATATAGATACGATCATTCCTGGATATACGCATCTACAAGTTGCTCAACCTATCCGGGCCTCTCATTTTTTATTGGCTTACTTTTGGATGTTCACTCGTGACTTGGAGTTTTTTGAATTTGCTAAAAAGACAGCGAATATTTTGGTTTTAGGTTCCGGTGCAATGGCCGGAGTGAATTACCAAAACGATAGAGAGTTTTTGGCATCCGAACTAAAAGTAGATTCTATTTCTCCGAATAGTATGGATGGTGTTTCCAACAGAGATCATCTTCTCCAATTTTTGTTCGCAGCAGTTCAAACGATGTCCCATGCTTCTCGTTTTTGTGAGGATATCGTTCTATATTCTTCCCAGGAATTCGGTCTTGTAAAACTACCGGATTCACTCACCACCGGATCTTCTATCATGCCCCAGAAAAAAAATCCGGATATAGCAGAACTAATCCGCGGAAAATCCGCGAGGGTGGCGGGTAACTTAAATCATCTAATTGGGCTCTTAAAGGGATTGCCTCTCACCTACAATCGTGATTTACAAGAAGATAAGTTAGCCGTTTTTGACGCTGTGGAAACTGTTCTATTAAGTCTGGAAGGTTTAGAAGCAATGGTTTCCGAAATGCAGTTCAGACCGGAAAGAGGAGAAAGATCCTTGAAAGAAGGATTTGCAACTGCAACAGATCTGGCTGACTTCCTCGTGGGAGAAAAAAAAGTCCCATTTAGAACAGCTCACGAACTAGTCGGAAGACTTGTCTCCGAATGTGTGGAAAGAAAAGAGAATTTATTCACGATCTCCGAAGAAGTTCGGAAAGGAATTTCTCCTTATTTTATGGGGGAAGAATATTCCAAAGCGGTGAGTCTGGAACTTTCTACGGACAAAAAATCTAGCTACGGCGGAACTTCCAGAACGCGACAGTTAGAACAATTGGAACTCGCAAAACAATCTATCAAATCAATCCAAAGGAATACGAAATGAATTATCTAAATATAAAATCGAATTCTAAGCCCAGTGTTTTTGGTGCCTTAGTGTGGTTTACGATTTTATTATTTTCTTTTGCCTGTAAGGCAAATCCATATGCGGAACAAAGATATGTTCCGGAAGCATATAGCCCCGTGGAAGTAGTGGTCAAAAAAGAAGAAAAACCTCGTGCGGCTCTTCCTGAAAAACCTGCTATTTACGCTCTCATAGAAACTACTCAAGGAAATATGCTTTTCGAACTATACGATAAGGATGCTTCTAAAACAGTACAAAACTTTATAGACTTAGCTCAAGGAGAGAAAGAATTCACTCTTCGTAACGGTCAGCCTCAGAAAAGACCATTCTATGATGGATTAACTTTTCATAGAGTGATCGAAGGATTCATGATCCAAGGCGGATGTCCATATGGGGACGGATCTGGAACACCAGGATATAGATTCGCAGATGAGATCAACGCTGCAAGTTTAGGTTTAGACCAGACGAAAATTGGACAATCTCAATTCTATACCGGTTACTTGTATAGATATATCGGTGGAGAACTTGGAATTCGTAGCCAAAGAGAAGCAGACGAAAGAAGAGAAGAACTAGAAAGCAATTTGGAGAAGGCCAAAAATCTTTCCGTCATGGAGATACTCTACAGATTAGGGTATCGTTATAATAATGTTGTGAAAAGTAAGAAGGCGATCAAAGGAGCCTTGGCAATGGCGAATGCCGGACCGAATACAAACGGTTCTCAGTTTTTCATCAACCAAGTCGACACTCCTCATTTGGACGGACTGCATACAGTCTTTGGACAGATCGTCCAAGGCTCTGATGTAGTAGATAAGATCATCGCTGCCGGAAACGGAAAAACTACCATCCGCAAAGTGTCCATCTACGATAAGAGGGCAAAATAATGAGTACTTCCCTGGACCAAAATCCTATTTTTCTTTCGGTGGCCCGAGAGATACAAGGCTCTGGGTCCACGGGAAGAATATTAGAAAAACTTTCCGGATTGCAGGTGGACGACTCCAATGGTGGAGAAATGTTCCCTGAACTTCGGAACAAAAAAGACACTGCCTGGGACTTTCGCTCAGTGGTTTCAATCGTGAGATTGATCCAACAAAATAGGCAGTCAGTCAGCAATTCTTATGAAGAAGCAATGGCGCGTTACAGCAAGGTGAACAATCTGACTGCAAAACGAAAAGCAAACGAAGAAGAAGTCCGGCTCAAACAAACTCTTACGGACTATATCCTAAAAATAGAATCCAATTTTGAAAAGAACGATAGGGCGGATGAGTCTATCTTTAAAGAGATTACCCGTTTTTTCGATAGTCTGGAATCCGCAGAAAAGCTTTCCGAAGACAATATTTCCAGTCTGAACTTATCACCTAAGTCAGTGATCCAAATCGGGCCAATTCTGGAAAGATACGAGGAATGTTACCAGGAATACAGTAAACTCAAACCAGTGCTTGGACGCTTGATCCGGATCGCGGACTATATTATAGAAGATGCAGGAGCCTAGGTTTCTTCCGGTTTCCTTTACATTTTCTCTGTATTTTTTAGTAGGTTTTGTCCCTTTTTGCCGAAATCTAAAAGAGGACCATAGATTTTGCGTCCACACGGACTGAAATTTTAGAATGAAACGAATTCTGATCATACTTATTCTACTGAGTGCATTTGGTTTGGGATCTTATCCGAACAGAAATGCAAGGGGAGAAGTTTCCGAAAATTATATCCAAGCCCAAGGCATTGTGGATATCAAACTTCCTAAGATGCAGTTCCGAGAAAAGGAACCAATCTCCGCATTACTTTCCGTTAGAAACACGGGAAACGAGGTCCTTCGAATTTTCCCTTATGGAAAAGATCTACGTTCTTTCCAAGTAATCGTAAGAGATGAGGACGGAAGAACCGTCACAAGAATTGAAGAAGAAAGAAAACAGGATCCAGTCTTAAGAAGAAGGAACAAAGTCGAAAATCTTGTAGGGGATGAGGTAAAGGAGATCATTCTACATAAGGACGAGACATTCTCTAAAGAGATACGGATCGATCATTTATACGAGTTAGAGCCCGGAAAAAAATATTTCGTAACCGCTTACTTCTATCCTAATATATCCGAATACGGAGACCATTTTGTAAGATCGGAAAGCCATCCTTATTTTAGCGTAGAAGAACGCAAAAAAGATTGGGTTCTTCCCGGAGTTCCTTATCAAGATCCATCAACAGACGGACTTGAGCCTGAGGAAGTGATCCATCTATTCTTAGGTGCAGAAAAAAAGAAAAACTGGAAACTTCATTTTAAATGGATCCATTTCCCAGAATACATACAAGCTTATGACAGATTTGCCAGAGATTGGCAACAATCGGAAGAAGCCGAAAAAGATTTTGTTCTGGAAGAATTCAGAAATTATCTAACGGAAAACAGATCCGGTATGTTACAATATTACAAGATCCTGGGAACGGAAAAGGTAAGTTCCAATCTTTCCAAAGTAAGAGTCGCTGTGGAAAGAAGAGTGAACAAAGTGCCTGTCCGATACGAATACGAATTTACTTTGAGAAGAATGCCGGAAGAAAACGGAATGTTTTGGAAAGTGGCTAATCTATTAGCGAAGGTAAGAAAATGACCGAGATATTATCCCAAGACGAGATAGACGCATTATTAAACGCGATCTCCAGTGGAGAGGTGGCGGAGGATGAGTATTCTTCCGTAGGGGAACAGAAGAAGGTCAAAATTTACGACTTCAAACGTCCCGACAAATTTTCGAAAGACCAGATCCGTACTCTACAAATGATGCACGAGACCTTCGCTCGCTTGGCAACTACCGGACTTTCCGCTCAGTTACGAGCTCTCGTTCACGTTCACGTGGCTGCTGTGGATCAGTTGACTTACGAAGAATTTATTCGTTCCATTCCCAACCCGACCACACTTGCAGTGATCAATATGGACCCGCTTAGGGGTTCTGCAATTTTAGAAATAGATCCATCTATCTCATTTACGATCATCGACCGTCTATTTGGTGGTAAGGGAGAGACTGCAAAGATCTCCAGAGAACTTTCCGAGATTGAGATGAGTGTAATGGAGGGGATTATCGTTCGTATCTTAGGGAATATGAGAGAGGCTTGGTCTACAGTAATCGACCTTAGGCCTCGTTTGGGTAATATTGAAACAAACCCTCAGTTCGCTCAGGTTGTACCTCCCAATGACATGGTGGTTTTGATCAACTTAGAGACCAAGATCGGAGAAGTAGAAGGTTTAACGAACCTTTGTATTCCTTATATCACGATCGAACCTATCATTAATAAATTGTCTGCACAATACTGGTATTCCTCCATCCGTAAAGGTGAGTTGGACGAGAACAGGGCAATCATCCAAGAACGCTTGGATCAGGTGCAAATTCCAGTAATCGCAGAAGTTGGATCCGTGGATATTTCTATCTTGGATTTTATGAACTTAACTGTGGGTGATGTTGTAAAATTAGAAAACACCACTACTAGATCCGATATGCTCGTGAAAGTAGGGGAACGTAAGAAGTTCAAATGTCTTCCTGGACGTGTTGGAAATAGACTCGCTATCCAGATCGGAGATAGAGTAGAAGATATTCCGGACGAATTGCTCGGCTCTACTAGATCGGAACAAGAATACTGATCTAATAATCTATAACAGAAACTTTTGATGTAGATCAAGAGCCCAAGCAAGGCACAAAAAAAGCGGGAAGATATTCCCGCTTTTGTTTTTTACAGAATATAGAAATCGGAAAACGACTACTTTCTCCAGTGAATACATTCACCGGGACATTCATCCATTTCCTTCTGAACTGTTTTCCAATCTGCTTCAGGGATCTGAGCTTGATTTACACTCTCTCCTCCGATATGAGTTTCGGAAGTATCGTTATCGTCCATTTGAAAGTACTTAGGTAGATTGTCTGCACACTGGTTGCAAGAGGTACAGTTGTCCTTGTCTACATAGGCTATTTTGGTCATTCTGTCACTCCTTTGGAACTTTTTAGTTCTTCTATTTGGCGGTCTAGGCTACAATTTCTAGACTGGGGCTATGGCGCAATACCTTTTCGTTTCAGATTCAACCACTGATTGCCAGTCTCAATGCGATTTGCAGCCTTATACAAATTAGACAAGCCAGTTCCCGAATAATTCCAAGGCCATGAGTAAAAATGTGGACGGAAATTTCTTTCATCGATATTCTTCCCAAACCTAATTCAAGGGAGAATCAGAACTAAATGAAACGGATTGCCATAACCTTCTTTCTTGCCCTCAGCATTGTATTTGTAGATTGTAAGAAAGCCAAAGAAGATCTCCAGGGTGGAGTGATCACATTCACTAAGGGAACAGTAAAAATTTTCGATAAGGCCGGGAAAGAAAAGCCGGTATCCGTTGATACTTTCCTTTTGCCGGAAGATAAGATAGAAACCGGAAAGGATTCTTATGCGGACCTTCAATTGACTGAAGGAGTTCTTGTTAGGATCAAAGAAAACACAAGTCTCACTTTAAAGAAAATTTTTATAGATTCGGCAAACGGAGAAACCTTCGCAGATATGGGTCTGACCAAGGGAAAGGTCTTCACCAAGGTCGCAAGCAAGCTTACCAAAACTTCCAAATTCACGGTTTCTACTCCAACGGTCGTAGCTTCTGTTAGAGGAACAGAGTTTATCGTTGAAGAGACCGGTAAAGGAACAAGTACCAGAGTTTCGGACGGATCTGTAGAAGTAGCAGACGCGGATAATCCTGAAAGCCAAGCTATTGCGGACGCAGGAGAAAACGTAAGCTCTAACGGAGATACATTCAAAGAACAACCTTTGACAGAGGATGAAACCCAAGAGCTAAAAGATGATTCTGCTACCATCCAATCCATTACGGAAGAACAAAGAGCACGGATCCAAGAGATACTAAAAGATTTCCAAGAGAATAAGGCTCGGATCCTCCAAGGTTTGGAAGAGCAAAAACAAAGAAATAGAGAATTGATCGAAGGCGCAAAAGAAGAAAATCGTAAACTTTTAGAAGAAGCTAAGAGCGCCGGAAAAGAAGAAAAAGAAGCCATCCAAAAGGCGGGCAAAGAAGAGAAAGAAAAAGTAAAATCTTCTATGGACGATGCCAAGAAGGAATTGGAAAATCAGCGTAAGTCTTTAAAAGACCAAGCAGCTCCTAAATAAGGTAGTTTTCCATTCTAAAAGAACAAAGAGCCGTTTCCGTAAGGAAGCGGCTTTTTTTATTCTTCTTCTTTGGAACGAAGTTTGTACCAGAGAATTGTGGTGGTAAAAAGTAAAGTAAATCCGTTTGCAAGAATGATCGGAAAATCATTCTTCAAGACCCCATAACAAAGCCAGAAAAACACTCCCACTGAAAGAACAAGATACATGTTCCTTGAAATATCTCTGGTCCTTTTTTCCAGGATCACTTTGATCAGCTGAGGTAGAAATGCCAAAGTAGTCAAGGTACAAGCGATAAATCCAAGTAAAGAGATCGGGTCCATCATTTGCTTGTGTACTCTCTTGTGACTATTGTTTTGATCCCGCCTCTTAGGTTATAATCACCCTTGACTCGGATATATTTTGGGTCCACGGACTGGATCAAATCTTCTAGGATACGGTTTACCACATTCTCATGAAAAATTCCCAGGTTTCTAAAGGCGAGAATGTATTCTTTCAGGGACTTTAACTCTATACATTTTGCCTTTGGTATATAGCTGATCTCGATTATTCCGAAATCAGGCAGTCCTGTTTTAGGACAAACCGCTGTGAATTCTGGAATGGTAAAATCGATTGTGTAATCCTTACCTTCGTACACATTGGCGAAAGATTCTATCTCGGGAAGTTTCAGACTGGGGATATGGTCCTGTCTTCCCTCATAAGCGGAAATTCCGATCGACTCTTGTTGTTGGCTCATGATTCCCTCTTTAAACCAGAGTTTTCCGGACTTTGTCTCTGGGAATCTTTTTACAACTCACATAAAGGAAACGTTAAGGATACCTTGGAATGAAGCACCAAAATGTAATTGGGATCGTGGATTTTGGAGGGCAGTACGCCCATTTGATCGCGTCCAGAATTCGTCGTTTGGGAGCTTATTCCGAAATTTTAGGTAACGACGAACCTATCGAAACATATTCTAAACTTTCAGGCATCATTCTTTCCGGAGGACCGGAAAGTGTATACGAGCCGGATTCTCCTTCTTTACCAGTCGAGGTCCTAAAACTAGGAATTCCAGTTTTAGGGATCTGCTACGGCCACCAACTTATGATGAAACTTCTCGGTGGAGAAGTTAAAAAAGCGGGCATTGCAGAATACGGAAGAGCCGCTTTAGATTTTATTGATACTCCTAAAACACAATTACTCAAAGGCTTTGCAGGCGGAGAAGTTGTATGGATGAGCCATGGGGACGAGGTGACTCGTTTGCCATCCGGTTTTACCCGCACTGCTTCCAGCCAAGACTGTGAATACGCAGTGGTTGAAAATCCGACCCAAAAATGGTTCGGGATACAACTCCATCCTGAAGTAACTCATACAGAAAAGGGTTCTGTTCTTCTAGAAAACTTCGTAAAAATTTCGGGAGCAGAAGGCACCTGGGATTTAAAACAATTTTTAGATCTAAAAGAAGAAGAATTACATTCAATCGTTCCAGCCGACAAAAAGATTTTCCTACTCGTCTCGGGAGGAGTGGATTCCACAGTTTCGTACCTTCTTCTTTCTAGAGCCTTAGGAAAGGACAGAGTTAAGGGAGTTCTGATCGATACTGGATTTATGAGAAAGAATGAGGTCGCAGATCTACAAGAAAAACTTTCTCCGCAAGGGATCCAGTTGCATGTTCATGATTCTTCTGAACTTTTTTACTCTGCTTTAAAAGGAAAAAAAGATCCGGAAGAAAAACGTAAAATTGTAGGTAATTTATTCTTACAAGCGCAAGCGGACTGCGCTAAAAGTTTAGGATTGAATGCAGACGAATGGTTGCTCGGACAAGGAACAATTTATCCGGACACCATAGAAAGTGGTGGAACAAAACATTCTCATACGATCAAGACCCATCATAACAGAGTAGAAGCTATCCAAAAATTAATGGAAGAAGGTAAAGTTGTAGAGCCTATTAAGGATCTCTACAAAGACGAGGTTAGAGAACTCGGAAATTACCTAGGACTTCCAAAAGAATGGACTGGAAGACATCCTTTCCCTGGGCCAGGACTTGTAGTCCGAATGATTGCCCAAGAAAAACCTTTTGAAGAATCTGTTCAGAGAAAGTTAAATGAATTTGTCGGTGCGGACCCTTCTTTTCAAGCAAAACTTCTTCCTGTGGCTTCTGTTGGCGTAAAAGGGGACCAGAGATCTTACGCGCATTGTGCTGCGATTTCAGGAGATAAAACCTGGGATGAATTGGATAAAATTTCCACTGCGATCACAAACCAAATTTCTTCGGTCAATCGAGTCGTTCTATTTTTAGGTAAGTCCGAGGACTTCTCAAAAGCAAACTTCAAATTCCAGGCAATCGACTTGGATAAAAAAGATTCGGACATTTTGAGAGAAGCAGACGCAGCGGTTGAGAAGGTACTACAAAAAAGAAAGATCTACGATCAAATCTGGCAGATGCCTGTGGTCCTTCTTCCCTTAGGTTCCGAGTCCGGAAAAAGAAGTATCGTTCTTAGGCCTGTAGATTCTCAAGAAGCAATGACTGCGAGTTTCTTTCGATTGGAAAAGGATGTTTTGGATGAATTGGTTTCAGAAGTTCTGAAAATTCCTCAAATTGAGTATTTATTTTTCGATCTTACAAACAAACCACCTGGCACAATAGAGTGGGAATAAATCCCAATCGAGCCTGGGCCTAATCTGATAGTCCTGGATCAAATTTAGGGATTAGGAATTTTTTCCCGCCCCAAATCAGATCCCAATTTTCAGGATTTTCTCTCCATTCTAGTTCCGGATCTAATAGGATTTCTGTGGAAACTCTTCCCCAGATCTCTTTTTGAAAAGGGTGGAGTAGATTTCCAAAAGGATCGAATTTCAAATTCTCCGGTTGGAATAAGATCCCTTTTTCTCCTCCGTAGTAGAGCTTATCTTCGATTCGATGCTTAAATAAAACCGGATAATGTTCCGTTTGCACATAATTCATTTCTTTTCCGCAGGGAGAAACATAGGCGCATTCAGGATATTTGCCTGTTCGGTTTTTTTCTAGATGAGTGAAAAAAAAGTCTAAAAATTTTTTGTCCGTCAACTCAGAGTCCTCGTGGAAAAGCCGAGCATTCGAGTCGATTCGATAGAAATAGATCCTCAAAGTCTTTCCTCCACTTTTCTATTGACACCTTGCCCACACACAAAATCATACCTCATATCGGCGTCGTGGCCAAGTGGTAAGGCATGGCTCTGCAAAAGCTTGATCCCCGGTTCGAATCCGGGCGACGCCTGGCAGAGTCTCTAAAAACGCCTGGATGGTGGAATAGGTAGACACCCAGGACTTAAAATCCTGTGAGTTCACGCTCGTGCGGGTTCAAGTCCCGCTCCAGGTACCAACTTTACTCTAATCTAAAATCGCAGAGATCTCCCAAGTCTAGGACAGGTAGATCCATCTGCTTCTCCGGACTTGAACCTCCAAAACGGATCTTAAAACTCCTAAAAAATACGATATCTGGAAAGATCGTAATTTTAGAAAGTCCCATGGTTTCTTTCCAAATGAATGAATTCCAACCAGGTTTCAGATCTAACTCCTTCCTCCCCAGATCATATTTTCGATGAGACCAATAGAGTTTGTCCTCATCAAAAGATTCTTCCGAAAATACAGTAACGCTAATCTTACGCGGCGGGTTTGCCCAGTCCGGAGAAATATAAATACCAAAAGAATAATCTTTTTCTCGGAGCTTTGCGGGATTTGGATATCTATGAGTGAGACAACCTTCGAGGAAAAATTCTGAATTTCCTTCCGAGCTAGAAACTGAAATGTTTTCTGAAATTCTTTTTTCTCTTTCTTCTGTTTGATCCCTAAAAGGAAGGATACGTCTTTCTATCTTTTTAGCAAGAGTAGAAGAAGAGGCAAAAACCTGTCTTCCATAAGCAAGTTCTGCAGGGATTGAAAGTCTCCAAATCCAAAAGGAGGTATTTAATATAAAAGTGAAGCTTAAGAAGATAGTAGAAGCGGCAGAAAATTTTGAAGAATTTTCCTTCTCTCTTCCCCATAAAAGTCCCGCCAAAGCAAAGAAGGGAAGTGCAACCTCATCATCCAAAAGATAACATTGGAAAAATCCTGCTACCCAGATAAAACCAATACCGATCAGAGGAAAATTTCCTTCTTCTAAACGGGAACCCGCAATCTTTCTAAATAAAAGATAGAAGAATCCAAGCCATAAAATCCCGGAAAGCCAGCCACCTACGATCGCAAATTCTAATATATCATTATGAGCATGTTTATTAGGAGTGATGTATAATTCGTACCATAGTTGTTCATTCTTCTCTATAAATGATTTAGAAACTTCTGAACTGGTTTCCTTGAACCTTCCTCCGCCTGTACCCAAGATTGGATTTTCTGAGAGCAAAGGAAGACTGAGCTTATAGATCCAATATCTTTGGTTTTCAGGGGTTTGGATCTCAGTGAGTTGGGCAATGGTCCTTTGTAATAACCAGTTCTTCTGGTAAAAAAAACGAACTGTTCCCCCGAGTATTATTAATAATGCGATTACAATCGAAATTCGCGCAAATGTGACCCTTGGAAATTTACCTGAGAAATCTTTCCACTTGCTTAGGATAAAATAAACAGTGACCGCGAAAATTCCGAGCCATGCAGACTTACTTTGGTTGAGTAGAAATACCCAAAGTGATAACAAAAAGAGAATTCCGAATCCAATCGTGCGTTTTAGATCCTTCTCCTTTATTTTTTGTAAAAGAAGAAGTGCAACTCCCGGAATATAAAAAGAAATTAATCCTCCATAGGTCAAATGAGTATTCATTAGCCCGATCGGAAGATAAGTCTCCAAACCGAAAAGTGGTCCGGCAGGATGCTGCCTTCTATCTCCAGGAGCTGGAGTAAATCCGTTTGAGATCCATTTTCCGAGCCGATACTCGCTGAAAACGGAAGCGATCCCAGAGATCAAAACGAGTAAAAAAGAGATCCATAGATATTTATAGATCAGCTTTCTATTTTTTTCATCCGAAGAATGTACTGCCGCAATCGGAAATAAGATCGAAAGCCAAAAATCTCCTGCTTCCGATTGTCTTGTAAATGTTTTCCAGAAATTAGAATATTCTTCGAAGTGTACGAGAGACGAAATGAATACAAGAGAATAGGCTCCTAAGATAAACCCCCAAGGCAAAAGATACGTTTTTATCCGTTGGAAATTCTCTTTAGAAGAGAATATAAAACAGAAAATGCTAAGGCCTGCCAAGATCTGTGATGCGGAAAAGGAAAGTGGAAATGCTACTAGAAATAATAATAAAGAATAAAAGGAGATCTTTCCAGAGGTCTCCGAAATTTGAGAAAAGGAACTAGGTTTCACCGGTCCCCAGACTTTCCTTTTCCTCTCAGATTTCCAGAAAAAACCGCTGACAAAGAAGGAAATCCTACTATTTTAGGAATTCATTCGCTTCTTTGCGATATTCGAATATATGGCAGAATCCGTTAAAACCAAGGAAACTTCTTCCTCTAAAAAAAAGAAATCTAAAGCCAAGGCACCCTTGAGCAGAAACGAGGTCCGGGAAAGATTTCTAAAAAAACTCTCAGTTGCGATCATTACTTATAATGAAGAAGCGAATATCGGTGACTGTATCAAATCTTGCAGAGATATCGCAGACGAGATCATCGTTTTAGATTCAAATAGCACCGACAAAACCAAAGAGATCAGTGAGTCCTTTCCTGAGGTTCGTTTTTCCTCTCAGAATTTTAAGGGACATGTAGAACAGAAGAATGACGCGATCTCTCTCTGTAAGAATGAATGGATCCTTTCTTTGGATGCGGACGAACGCCTAAGTGAAGAACTTCGAGAGTCTCTTAGAGCATTTTTAGAAAGCCCGGAAGATCCTTCCTTGAACGGATTAAAAGTTTCCAGGCTTACATTTCATATGGGAAGGTTTATCCGCTTCTCAGGTTGGTATCCTCAAACTAAATATCGCATCATCCGAAAATCCAAGTCTAAATGGACCGGGGAAAATCCTCATGACTATTTAGTAGTAGAGGGGAAGGGCAAAAAGATAAAAGGGGATATACTCCATTATAGTTTTGCGGATCTCTCGCAACAGGTAGATACGATCAATAAGTTCTCCTCAATAGTTTCCTGGACCCGCTGGAAGAAGAATAAAAACTTTTCCCTGGCTCGAACGATCATCAAACCATTCGGAAAATTTGTAGAGATTTACTTTTTCAAACTCGGATTCTTGGACGGATTCCCAGGATTTACGATCGCGATCTCTTCCGCATATTCCACTTTTCTAAAAGAAGCAAAGGTCTACGAATTGGGGAAAAAATTGATAGAACGCCCTTCTAATCTCCGAAAAGATTACGGAAAATAAGATGGCGAAGGGCAAACAAAAATCAAGTTTTTGGAATAAACTCTTTTTCTGGAGAAAGAAAAAGAAGGTCTCTGCAGGATCTGAAAAAGAAGTAGTTAGAGATAGCAGAGGTTATACCTGGGAATTAAAAGATCTAAGAGAAAAAGCAGACCGCTTTTTTGTAACCCGTAAAAAGCCTTCCGGTATTATTTTCGAAAGTCCATCCTTAAAGCTTACTAAAAACAATCGAAATCTATTTCGTTTAGAAGGTAAGGAAAAATCTGGCAGAGAATATTCTTTGGTTGTTTCTACCGGAAACTATCTAACGGAACAAGGTGATAAGATCAGCGGGGTGATTTTTTTAGGAGAAGCGGATCTAAACCGACTTTTGAGCGGAGACCATAAGAGTCTAAAAAGTATCTTATCCGGAATTAACGCCCCGAATTGGGACGAAGAATCTTGGGCTGTTCTACAGGAAGCGCCGGATCTAAAACGTTCTGCTGATTCTTGGAAAGAGGTCTTGAATTGGGAACCGATTTGGAAACAACAGATATTGATCAATCTCAGGCCGAGCACTATCGCAGTATTATTGGTGTTTTTAGGAAAAGAATTTGAAGATGTCTTTCAGGCAAATTCTTCCGAAAGGGTGAAACAGATCGTTTCTAAAGAGCTGTATTTTTTAAACGTAAGCGGGAATCGGAATTCTCCACATTCCGAAAATTTGACGTTGTATGAATTTGATTCCGCCAAAAAGGATTTTGAGTCGGTGCTCTCTAAAATTCGGTCTAAAAAGGATAAATGAGAATGAACTTAAAAGAAATCGCATCCAAACAGATTCAAGACTCTATCGAGACCAAAAAAGCGGTATTGGATACACTTCTTCCTCAGATCGAAGAAGCGGGGAAGCTTGCTTCAGAAGTATTAGAAAAAGGGAATATGATCCTTTTTTGCGGTAATGGTGGTTCTTCTTGTGATGCATCTCATATCGCAGCAGAACTTGTTGTTCGTTACAAATCTGGAAATGAAAGAAGGGCACTTCCCGCATTAGCATTGAATTCTGACTCTGCTGTTCTTACCGCTTGTTCTAATGATTACGGATACGAGTTTGTATTTTCTCGCCAGGTAGAAGCATTCGGAAAACCTGGAGATCTGCTCGTTGGACTTTCTACCAGTGGGAATTCCAAAAATGTGATCGCAGCTATGGAATCGGCAAAAAAGATCGGGATGAAAACGATCTCATTTTTAGGCGGAGACGGTGGAAAGATGAAAGGTATGGCTGATTTGGATCTGATCATTCCTAGAAAAGAAACAGCGCGTATCCAAGAGTCACATATTCTGATCGGTCATATTCTTTGTTCCATTGTGGAATATAAGCTATTTCAGTTAGGATAAAACTTGGAGAGGGATCGTCTAAGCGAAACAATTCTTTCTATACAAGGCCTGAATGTTAAAATCGGGTCTTCTCATATTCTTAAAAACTTCGATTTCCAAATTTCTAAAAAAGAAGTACATGCACTCGTCGGAGAATCCGGAAGTGGAAAATCAACTTTTGCAAGCACAGTTCTAGGACTTCTAAATGAAGAAGCTTCCGTAACTTGGAAAAAATTCCAAATCTTTTCCGAAAATATACAAAGCGGGGATTTTTCTCCTTGGGAAAATTGGCGGGGAAAGCGGATCAGTTTGATCCCACAAACAGCAGCGATTGGACTTCATCCTTTTTTAAGTATTGGATCTCAGGTCCTGGAATATTTTTCTCTTATCCAACCTGAGTTTGCAAATGAGGAAACTTGCATCCGTTTATTAAAAGAATTCGGACTTTCTGATCCGGGTGCAGCCTGGAAAGCGAGGCCGCATCAACTTTCAGGCGGAGAAAGACAAAGAATTTTAGTACTACTTTCGGTGTATTCGGGAGCAGAGCTTATTCTGGCTGATGAGCCTACGTCCGCTTTAGACCCAATTACAGGAAAAGCGATTTTGGAACTTTTGAAATCCAGGGTGAAAGATCTGGGAGCCGGGCTTCTATTTATCAGCCATGATCTTAGTTCTGCCAGGGAGCTAGCCGATACTATTACTGTAATGAGAAGTGGAGAAAAACTGGAGACCCTGAAAAGCCGAAACGGGTCTTGGGAGCCACAGTTGGAGTATTCCAGAAAACTGTTTACTTTGGATGAAAATCCCGCTTAAATTGCAAAACCTTATGATCCGTTCTTTCTTCGTTCACTTTCTGATCCTAGCGACTTGCGTATATCCTACGTTTGTCGGGGCAGAAAGTATCCATTTAGAAGAATATGATATTTCCAGATACCCTAAAGTAGAGCTGAAGCTTAGGGCTGGTAAGGGAATATCTTTGGACCAGGAAATACTCACAGTCTCGGAACAAAAAGAAAATCGTTCCAGGAGAGTAGGACCTCTTAAGATCCATAGACCGGAAGGTACAAGGCCCGTTCATATTTATCTGATCACTCAGATGACGAATTCATTTGATCATAATGTCCAAGCTACGGAGATCTTAAAAACGATTGTAGAAAGAGCAGATTCAGCAGACAGGTTTAGCTTTGTATTTTTTACGGATGATGTATTTTTTTCCAAAGACGATCTGAGCAAATCGGATGCGTTAAAAGAAGCCAAGGTTCCTGGTGGGAAGTCCAACAGAAATACTTCCGCGAATCTGGATTATGTTTTTCAAAAGATCTCTCCTCGTTTGAAAGAGACTGATTATATTCTTACTCTATTTTACGATCAGGACTTGATCCCTTCTAACGAAGCTCAGAATGGAGAATACACCCCGAATATTCCCATCCAAGTTTTATCTTTTCCTTCCAATGGAGGAAAGTTTTTGGCCAAAAGATATGGTGGAACATTCTACTCTTTGAATAGTCCTGATTTCAGGACCCAAGTTTTCGGGGACCTGGATTATTTCAGAAAAGAACCTTGGTCTTTAATATACGAGTCTCCTTTCCAAGATGAATGGCAATTCCAAGGAAGTGGTAATTTAGAAGTAGAACTGGAAACCAAAAATTCCAGAAGACTTAGCTTTTCGTATGATCTTCCTTTTCGGACCAGGCTTGCAGTATTCTTATTACATCCTTCTATCTTTCTTCCAAGTTTTACATTCTTATTAGTTCTTACTTTGGTGGCTCTAATCGTAGTTCTGAAAAAAGGAAAAAAGCATTATCCTGAAGGAACTGTAAGCGCGGAAGAAAGACTTCATACGATTGAATTCGAACAAGATGCTTACCGTAAAATGTACGGAAACCAGTATCAGTTGGTTTATTCAGAAGAAGATAGAATTGAAACCGAAAGGGCAGCTCCAGTCGCTTTAAAAGAATTTGACCAAGGAGAATCCTATGAAAAGGCCACTCTTGTTTTTAAAGAAGGAAGAAATCCCGGTAAACAATACTCACTCGCAAGGGCCGAGACCAATATTGGAAATTCTGACCTTTGTGATCTAGTTTTATACGAACAATCTGTCAGTAAAAATCATGCAAGGATCAGAAAGGTCCGTAACCGCTACATTCTATACGATTTGGTGTCAGAATCCGGAACCTTCTTGAACGGTAAGAAAATTTTGAGACCAAGGATCTTGTACGATTTTGATGAGATAGGAATCGGTAAGGCTTTACTCGTTTTCCGCGGCAAGTAATAGATTCGAGGCCTTCTTCCCGGAACCTTCTTTACGAAAAACCCCTGATTTTTAGCATGGAAGAGAGCAAGTCTAATCTTTACTCTTGAATTACCCCCTGGGGACCTACAAACCATGAAAACGATGTTCGAAAAAATCTGGGAAGACCATTTGGTCGGTGAAATGGAAGGAGGGTCATATATAATTTATATAGACCGACATCTGATCCATGAGGTAACGAGTCCCCAGGCTTTTGATGGAATTCGTATGGCGCAGAGAAAGGTCCGCCGTCCGGAAGCTACTTTCGCTACTATGGACCATAACGTTTCCACTCGGATCCGTGACCTGGAATTGGCCGATCCAATCTCTGCCAACCAGATGAAAACCCTTATCAAGAATTGTAATGAGAACGGTATTACTCTTTATGATCTAAACCATCCAGACCAAGGGATCATCCATGTGATCGCTCCCGAGATGGGACTCACTCATCCTGGTATGACTATCGTTTGCGGTGATTCTCACACTTCTACCCATGGCGCTTTTGGAGCTTTGGCTTTCGGGATCGGAACTTCCGAAGTGGAACATGTGCTTGCTACCCAAACTCTTTTGCAAAGAAGAGCAAAGACTATGGAGATCAGAGTTGATGGTCAACTTTCTCCACATGTGACTGCTAAGGATATCGTTCTTGCGATCATCGGAAAGATCGGTACTGGCGGAGCAACCGGATATGTGATAGAATATAGAGGTTCTGCAATTTCTTCCTTAAGTATGGAAGCTCGTATGACTGTTTGTAATATGTCTATCGAGGCGGGCGCAAGAGCAGGATTGATCGCTCCTGACCAGACCACTTTCGATTATCTGAAAGGAAAAGATTTCGCACCTAAAGGTGCAGAATGGGATCTGGCTGTCCAAAGATGGAAACGTTATGTGACAGACGAAGGTGCAAAATTTGATACTAGCATCGTATTAAAAGCGGAGGAGATTGCTCCTCAAGTTACTTGGGGAACTTCTCCTGGACAAGTAGTTCCTGTGACTGGGATTGTTCCTGATCCTAAGGATGCACCGGATGCTGTAGAAAAGACCAGTATCGAAAACGCACTTAAATATATGGACCTGAAACCTGGACAAAAGATGGAAGATGTCTTTGTAAATAAGGTATTCATCGGTTCCTGCACAAACTCTAGAATTGAAGACCTGAGAGTGGCTGCGACTACCGTAAAAGGTAAGAAGGTTTCTAGCAAGGTTCAGGCAATCGTAGTTCCTGGATCTGGAAGAGTGAAACGCCAAGCAGAGTCGGAAGGACTGGATAAAATTTTTATAGAAGCAGGCTTCGAATGGAGACAACCAGGTTGTTCCATGTGCCTTGCTATGAATGACGACGTTTTACAACCCGGAGACAGATGTGCTTCCACTTCCAATCGTAATTTTGAAGGAAGACAAGGAAAAGGTGGAAGAACTCACCTCGTCGGTCCTGCGATGGCAGCAGCTGCGGCAGTCGAAGGACATTTTGTAGATATTCGGAACTGGAAATAAGGATACTGATTCATGAAACCCTTTACTCAACACGAAGGTTTAGCGGTCCTAATTGATCGCCCAAATATAGATACGGACGCAATCATTCCGAAACAATTTTTGAAAAAGATAGAACGTACAGGCTTCGGGATCCATCTATTTCATGACTGGAGATATCTGGACGACGAAGGCACCAAACCGAATCCTGAGTTCAGTTTGAACCAAGACAGGTATAAGGGAGCTTCCGTTCTAGTAACCAGAGACAATTTCGGATGTGGCTCTTCCAGAGAGCATGCTCCTTGGGCATTGGAAGATTACGGATTTAGGGCGATTATTGCTCCTTCTTACGCTGATATTTTTTATAATAATTGTTTCAAAAACGGTATGCTTCCGGTTGTTTTAAAGCCGGAAGAAGTGGACGAAATTTTCAAGATCGTAGATAAGACTCCGGGAGCCAAAATTAAGATCGATCTGGATAAACAGAATGTGATCAGTCCTTCCGGGAACGTATACAATTTTGAAGTGGATTCTTTCCGTAAGTATTGTCTATTTAATGGTTTGGACGATATCGGTTTAACCTTGCAGCATGAAGCAAAGATCTCTACTTACGAAGAGAAAAATCGAAAAGACGTTCCTTGGTTGTACGCTTCTCATAAGTAATTTTCTAAATCACAGGACTCAAAGAAGACTATGTTCGACGAAATTTCACGCTCTATAGATGAATTCGGCAATAGCCTTCTTGGGGCTTTGAATAATGTACAAAATGCTTTCGGAAGGGAGTTAAGCGTAGCAAAACCTATCAAGGAGAATGTTCTCCAGATGATAGGAAACACTCCTCTCATCCGACTCAACCAGATCGGTTCTCATATTCCAAATGTTGAAATTTATCTCAAAGCTGAATTCTGTAATCCTACAGGAAGTGTAAAAGATAGAACTGCACTTTCTATGGTGCTTGCTGCCGAAAGAAGAGGGGAACTAAAACCCGGTGGATCTATTTTTCAGGCTGGTTATAACACTACCGCGATCTCTTTAGCTTGGATCTCTACTCTTCGCCAGTATAAGTTCAAAGTATTTTTAGCTCCTGATACAGATCAGGAAAAGATCAAAGAATTAAAATCTTACGGTGCCTCTGTAGAAGTTGTTCAACTTGCAAAAGGTAACTGGGATGATTCTCTTTTGGAAACTGCGAAGGCAGCCAAAGACAAAGAGAAAAACAGCGTAATCTTGAATGAGTTCAAGGATATGGCAAATACAAATGCGCATTTCTTATTTACAGGACCCGAGATCTGGAGAGATCTCGCTGGAAATGTGGATGCGTTCGTGGCAGGAGGAGGTTCCGGCGGAACTCTTTCCGGTGTAGGAAGATATTTAAAAGGTAAAAAGCCTTCTCTTAGAGTCATTATGGGAGTGAGCAAAAATTCTCGCTTCATCCGTAAAATGATCCAAGGTGATTCCAGTATTAAACTTCCTGAATCTTTCGATCCTAAAGTCACCGATCAATATATTGGAGTAGATAGAGACGAAGCGCTTCGTTACCAATCGGAGCTTTATCAAAAAGAAGGAATTTTTGCAGGACTGACTACTGGGACCACGCTCGCATCCGCTATCCATTATGCGGAAAGTCTTCCTACTCGCGAAGATCAAAAAACTCCTAGCTATAAAATTGTAGTACTTTCTCCTGACCGACTCTAATTGGAATGGAAGGATCTTATTATTCCGCCTTACGTGAATCTTTAAAAAAAGAAAGAAAGGCGGAGCTCGATAAGTATAAGGAAGAAATTTCCTCTTCCGATCTGAACCAAAGGATCCAAGACGGATTCACCGTATTTCCATTAGTATTTGAAGACGCTGAATTAAGCGCGGATGGAAATTGGAAAGTTTTACTCAAACCCACAAAATCTAAAAATATTCCTGAGTTATTTAGACCAGGAACACCTATACGAATCGTTAAAGAAACAGAAGAATACAACTCAGTTTTACTAAAGGCAAACGAAGATTCTTACCTGGTTTATATGGAAGAAGTTCCTGATTGGGTGGAAGAGGGTAAACTTGCTCTCGAAATTCTCCCGGATGAGACAAGTTTTAAAGAATGGGATCGCGCCTTAGAAAAAGTAATCTCCGCCAAAAAAGGTTCCAGAGAAAAATATTTTGCGGATCTATTCTCCAATCAATTGGAAGTTTCTAAACCGAATTTTAAATCTATCTCGAATTTGCCAGAAACTCTAAACGATTCTCAGAAGAAGGCAGTATCCGCAATTTTACAAACGGAAGATTTTATTTTAGTCCATGGTCCTCCTGGAACCGGTAAGACTAAAACGATTGTGGAAGCCATTCGTATCCTGGCCTCCGAAGGCAAACGAATACTTGCTTCTGCTCCCACAAACTCCGCTTCCGACCTGCTCGTAGAATCCTTGGAAAAATTGAAAGTTCCCGTTTTGAGAATCGGTCATCCTGCTAGAATGAATCCGGACATTCTTCAAAATTCCTTAGAGATGAAATTGAATCATTCTCCGGAAGCAAAGCTGATAGAAAGGGATCGAAAAGAAGTCCAGGAGTTATTGAAGAAGGCCCGCAAATACAAAAGAAGTTTTGGCAAAGAAGAAGCGGAAGAAAGAAGAAGTCTTTATAAAGAAGCGGACGCTTTACGAAAAAATATAAAAGAAAGACAGAAGGTCCTGATCCGATATCTGCTCGAGTCACATCCCGTGATCGTATGTACACATACTGGAGCTTCTTCTTACCAACTCCATAATTTAGAATTTGATTACGCAATTTTAGATGAGGGCAGCCAGGCAATCGAACCTTCTTCCTGGATCCCGATCTTAAAAGCGGAGAAGTTTGTGATCGCAGGTGATCCGTTCCAACTTCCTCCTACAGTGATCTCGGAAGATCCATTGCTTAAGGTTTCTTTAATGGAGAGACTTCTTCCCGTTTTCCAAGACAAGGAAAGAGTATTTCTTTTGGACACTCAGTATAGAATGACTGATCCGATCCAAACATTCCCGAATCTTAAGTTCTATGAGAATAAATTAAAATCCGGATTAGAACGAAATCTTAGAGAAAAAGTTCCTTTCGATTTAGGAGAACCATTTGGCTCTAGCTTAGTATTCTTAGATAGTTCCGGAACAGACACTGCAGAAGAGAATTCAGAAGGAAGTTTAGGAAATCCTTGGGAAGCCGAATTTACTGTAAACATAGTAAAGAAGATTATAGATTCGGGTTGGGATCCTAAAAATCTTATATTACTCTCTCCCTATAGATACCAAAGATATCTTTTAAAGCAAAAACTGGAGGAAATACTTCCGGAACATTCTTCTCAGTTAGAAGTGGAGACTGTAGATTCTTTTCAAGGAAGAGAATCTGATGCAGTGATCTTCAGTTTGGTACGTTCGAATCCGGAAGGTCAGATCGGATTTTTATCCGAGACAAGAAGATGGAATGTGGGAATGACCAGGGCTAAAAAACTTTTAGTAATGGTGGGAGACGGCTCTACTCTAGGACAAAACGATTTTTTTAAAGACTTACTCGAAACTGTGGAATTAGCAGGGGAACTTAGAACTGCCTGGGAGTTTCTGGACTAAAACTTACCAACTGAATTTTTTTCGGATTGGAAAATATAATATCCCGATCCAAATCAGGGTAAAGCTTACATGAGAGATCAAAATATGGGAAGGATCTTGGACGGGGCAGACAAATTTCAGACCTAGATTAGAACTTGCTAATAAAAGATTTAAGAATAAAAATCCTGAAAGTCCGGGACGGGAGCTTGCTGTCGTTCTTAAAATATACCAAGCTACAGCGCCGAATAAAATAGAAGTTATCGCTAAAATTACGGAACAAAGTCCTACATGAACATGGGCCGGAGCTTCTTCCGTAAAAAAACGGCTTAGAATAAAAAAAGTCCAGACGACTAGAAAAGCACCTGCAGCCCAAAAAAGCCAGGTCGAGGTCTCCTCGGGGAAGGCGAGTTTGCTTAATAAATAAGCCGAAAAAATTCCCCAAACTAACAGTAGCGCAGGTTCTGGCCACCAACCTGGAAAAGAGTTCGTGCGGCCTATTAAGTTGGAAACGGACCATCCCAGTGCAATCCCTAAAGCCACTAGACCCAAACAGGAAAGGAAGAGAGTATAAATGTTCAGGCTTCCTTTTTCCAGGCTAGAACTCAATGTTTGGATCAGTTTTTTAGTTTTATCCGATTCTGAATATGACATGGTCCCTCCCGGTTTAGATTTTCCGCATTAAAGTAAGAAAGATTGGACATCCTTAAAAAATCCAGTCCAATAGCTATTCTTTATACGACTCATTAATTCATTCGAGTCAAACTGCATAAGGTTACATGGCGGAAAAGCAAGATATCTGGCAAATTCTTTCGGAAAGAATGCGCTTAGCCCAAGAAGGAGATTCCAAGGAATATGAACTCCTACTTTCCAAATGCAGGGAAATTTTAAACAATCATTTGAGCTCTAAGGTCCGTGATAAGGAAGATAGAGAAGACCTGATCCAGGATATTCTGATCGGTATCCACAAAGCGAGGGCGACTTACAGGAGGGAAAGACCCTTTGCACCATGGTTTTTCTCCATCGCTAGATACAAGACCATAGACTATATCCGCAGGAAAGGAACCAGAGATAGACTTGTTTCTGCTGAGATGGAAGGTTTTGCCCAAGAAGAAAAAATCTCTATAGAAGACAGGTGGGAGGTCCAACAGGGACTTGAATCCTGGCTAAATGTCTTGGAACCCAGACAAAGACGGATCTTAACCATGGCAAAACTGGAGGGAAAATCGGTCAGAGAGATCTCCGAAACCACGGGGCTTTCCGAATCCAATGTGAAGGTGATCGTTCATCGTTCTCTGGAAAAGTTGAAACGATTTTTTTCCGAGTCTGAGAGAACGATAGAAGGCTCAAAAACGTCCAAGAAATAGAAAATGCCAGGTAAAACAAAGATCACCAGGATTTCCTCTCTCCAAGAAGTTTCAATGGAGGATTGGAATCTTTTGGGAGATCCCGAAAATCCTTTTTCGAATCATGAATTTTTACATTCTTTAGAACTTTCTTCCTGTGTAGGTGGAAGAACCAGTTGGCATCCTGAATACTGGGTAGCCGAGGACGAAGATGGAATACATTCGTCTCTTCCTTTTTATCATAAATACGATTCTTATGGTGAGTATATTTTCGATCATTCCTGGGCCAATTTTTTCTCTCAAAACGGACTTTCCTATTATCCTAAGGGGCTTGTGGCTTATCCATTCACCCCGGTGAACGGTAAGAAAATATTAAGAAGAAATAATGTATCTGCGGAAGAGGCGTTGGACGTCCTACTTCCTCCTTTATTAGAAAATGCAAAGGCAGAAGGACTCTCCAGTATCCATTTTCTTTTTTTAGAGGAAGGAGAAGCAAGAGCTTTGGAGAAGAGAGGATTTGCCACTAGGATCACTCACCAATTCCATTGGAAGAATCGAGGCTATACTAGTTTCGAAAATTTTTTGGGCGATTTCAGATCCAAAAAAAGGATACAGATCAAAAAGGAAAGAGAAACAATCAAAGGATCTGGAATTCGGATCTTATGCAAAGAAGGCAAAGATATTTCTGAAAAAGACATGGACTCTATCTATTCTTTTTATACTGAAACATATTCCAGAAAATGGGGATCTCCATATTTGAACCGAAAATTCTTTAAGATCATTTTGGAGAAATTTTCCCAAAATTTGGTATTATTTTTAGCGGAGAAGGACGGGGACACGATAGGCGGAACATTCAACCTGAAAAAGGGAAAGAAGTTATATGGAAGATACTGGGGTTCTTCTTCACATTATCCTTTTCTACATTTCGAATGTTGTTATTATGCTCCTATTGAATACGCGATCAAAAATGGTTTTGAAATTTTCGAAGCAGGAGCACAAGGAGAACAGAAGTTTTTAAGAGGATTTCCTGCCGTTCCTACTTATAGCTCCCATTTTATTTTCCATGACCAGGCTCGAAATGCGATTGAACGTTTTTTAGAAAGCGAAAGAATGCATATGCAGGAAATGATAAGGGAAACAAATCTTTCTTCCCCATTAAAGGACGAGGCGATGAGGGGAGAATCCGAAGACCAATGAGCGATGTAAAAACGGAAGAGCAGGTTCTCACGAAAGAGAAACTGAAACTTAAAAAACCAGCCAAGTATAGGGTAGTGATCTTGAATGATGATTATACGCCTATGGAGTTTGTGGTTTGGATTCTTCGCGTGGTATTTTATCGGACCCAGGTCGAGAGCGAACAAATAATGTTACAGGCACATACGACCGGAAAGGCTCTTTGTGGAGTCTATTCTCATGACGTTGCAAGAACAAAAGTGAACGAAACCCATATGCTCGCAGAGGAACATGGACATCCTTTGCATTGTCAGATGGAAATTGAAGAGGGGGAAGAATCATGACATTATCCGAAGAACTAGAAAAATCTCTAAATCAAGCAAGAACAGAAGCCCTCAAGAGAAGAAACGAATACATTACTCTTGAACATATTCTCCTTTCCTTAACTTACGATCCGGTTGCGGCAGAGGTTCTGATCGCATGCGGCGCGGACTTGGATCAGTTACGTTCTGAGTTAAAGGAATATTTAGATACTGAAATGGAATCAGTTCCGGAATCTTTTGGAGAGATCGAGCCTGAATATACAATAGGAGCTCAAAGAGTCCTTCAGTTAGCCGCTTTTCAAGTACAATCTACAGAAAAGAAAAAATTGGACGGGAGCTATGTCTTAGCTTCTCTGTTTAGAGAAGATCAGTCTCATGCAGTTTTCTTTTTGGGAAGGCAGGATATTTCCCGCCTTGATGTGGTTCGTTATATTTCGCATGGAATCAAAAAATCAGGAGAGAAGGTAGGAGAAGGAAATTCTACCGATGAGACTTCCAAAAAACAAAGCGGAGATCCTTTGTCCGATTTCTGTGTGAATCTGACTGAAAAAGCAAGCCAAGGTAAGTTGGATCCTTTAGTCGGAAGAGCGGAAGAGCTTGAAAGAACGATTCATATTTTAGCAAGACGACGTAAAAACAATCCTATCTTTGTAGGAGATGCAGGAGTAGGAAAAACTGCGATTGTAGAAGGTTTGGCCCTTCAGATAATAAACGGAAAAGTTCCGGATGTATTAAAAAATACGAAAGTATATTCTTTGGACATGGGACTTCTACTCGCAGGAACCAAGTTCAGAGGTGAGTTCGAGGAAAGACTGAAGAATGTAGTGCAGGCTATTTCTTCCGATCCTGATAATGTATTATTTGTGGATGAGATCCATACGATCATAGGTGCAGGCGCCGTGTCAGGAGGATCTTTAGATGCTTCTAACCTTTTGAAACCCGCGCTCTCTAATGGGGAACTACGTTGTATAGGGACTACAACTTATAAGGAATACAAAGCGATCTTCGAGAAGGACCATGCTCTTTCTAGAAGATTCCAAAAATTAGAAGTAAACGAACCAAGTGTAGAAGAGACCATCCAGATCTTAAAAGGACTTCTTCCTAAATACGAACAATTCCACTCAGTAAAATATTCTCACCAAGCGGTAGAAGAAGCGGCGAGACTCGCAGAACGTTATATTCTAGATCGCAAACTTCCAGACAAGGCGATCGATTTAATCGATGAGGCAGGAGCTAAAGTTAAACTCAGAGAAAGTTCCAAGTCCAAGATCGTGAGTGTAAAAGAGATTGAAGAATTAGTATCAAAAATTTCTAAAATTCCTCCAAGAACTGTAAAAGCGGACGATAGAGAAAAACTAAAAGCTTTGGATGAGGAATTAAAGCGCAAAATTTACGGCCAAGACAAGGCAGTGATCGAGCTTGTCCAAGCGATCCGACTTTCCAGAAGTGGATTATCTGAGCCAGGAAAACCTGTCGGATCTTTCTTATTCGCGGGGCCTACCGGTGTAGGTAAAACCGAGTTATCCAAGCAGCTCGCTGCTATCTTAGGCATAGAATTCATCCGATTCGATATGAGCGAATACATGGAAAAACATACTGTTTCTCGCCTTATAGGTTCTCCTCCCGGTTACGTTGGTTTTGAACAAGGTGGGCAATTGACAGATGCGATCGTCCGCACTCCTCATTGTGTTCTACTTTTGGATGAAATTGAAAAGGCTCACGAAGATATTTATAATATTCTACTTCAGATCATGGACCATGCCACTTTAACTGATAATAATGGTAGAAAGGCGGATTTCAAACAGGTCATTCTCATCATGACTACAAATACTGGTGCCAGAGAGAGAGCTTCTAATCCATTAGGATTCGATAATACTGCTTTGACCGACCGTGGGTTAAAAGCTATCGAAAAACAGTTTTCTCCTGAGTTTAGAAATAGGCTAACTGCAGTGATAGAATTTTCTTCTCTGGATGAGGGAACTGTTTCTAAGGTAGTTCGCAAACAGTTAGAGCTTCTCGAAACTAGACTGAAAGAGAAAAGTATCCAACTTCATTACGGAGAAGAAGTTTTACTTTGGATCGCTAAAAAATCCTATGACCCTCTGTTCGGGGCAAGGCCAGTGCAAAGGTGGATAGATTCTAATATTTCCAAAAAACTCTCTGAAGAGATCCTGTTCGGCGAATTAAAAAACGGTGGAGATGTGAATTTGGAAATACAAAACGAGGAACTTAAATTAGTCTTCCGTTCTAGAGAAAAATAATGTCTTTTAGAACGGTTAGACCTAATTCAAAAAGTTTCTTCATCCTTTCTATTTTGCTTCTTCTTGTTTTTGGATCTTGCAAGAAGAATGTACTAATCATCGAAGGTAGAGAGGTTTCCACCCAAAACCTTATTGCTCCTAAGTTCGGGATAGATCCGAACACTTTGTTTGCAGAATCCAAAAAGATCATGATCTCTACGGACTCCATAGACGCTTCCAAGGTGGGACTGGAAATCTATAAAAAGGGAGGTAACACGATCGACGTGGCGGTCGCTTCTTCTTTTGCAGTTTCCGTTACCCGTCCTTCTTCCACCGGAATTGGAGGCGGTGGATTTTTGGTCTATCATCATGCAAAATCCGGAAAGTCATACGCTTTTGACTTTAGGGAAAGGGCACCTTCTTTAGCAAATCGTAATATGTATAAAGGTCGTCCGAAGGAAGAATCTTTGCTCGGATACAAATCGGTTGGTGTTCCTGGAATGGTGGCTGGTCTTGTGCAGATCCATAAAAAGTTCGGGAAACTTCCTCTAAAAGAGGTTTTAGCTCCTGCTATTCGATTGGCAGAAGATGGATTTGTAGTTTATCCAGATCTTTCCGAGGCAATCCAGGAATCAGAACAAGACATGAGTCCTGGAATGAAAAAGATCTTTATACCTGGAGGAAAGAACCCTGAGCCTGGAGAAGTTTTCATCCAAAAAGATCTGGCAAAAACTCTAAGGATCATTTCGGAAACTGGGGAAAAGGATTTTTACACAGGTGCAATTGCGAAGGCTCTCGCAGAAGAAGTTTCTTCAAATGGCGGTCCAATCCATTTTAACGATCTGAAAAACTATAAGGTACGAGAAGAAAAACCTTTAGAGATTACATATAGAAATTATAATATTAGGACAATGTTTCCTCCTTCGTCGGGAGTTCATCTTTTTACAATGTTAAAGATGTTGGAAACAAAAGAACTTCATTCCATGTATGATTTCTCCCAAAGCGATTATTATCATTTTTTGGCAGAAGTCATGAGAAGAGGATATTCTGATAGAGCAGTTCTTGGCGGAGATCCAGGATATACTAAGATCCCCGTCGAAACTTTGATCTCTTCCGAATACGCCAAAGAAAAAATTTCGGACTTTAATCCTGGAAAAGCGACTCCAAGTTCTACATATTTAAGCAGGTTAAACTTAAAAGCAGAATCTCCTCAGACCACTCATATTTCCGTCGTGGATGCGGAAGGAAATGCAGTTTCTACCACACATTCTATCAATTATAGATTTGGTGCTGCAGTTGTGCTCGAAGGATACGGTTTCGTTCTGAACGATACAATGGATGATTTTAGTCGTTCGCCTGGAGAGCCTAACGTGTACGGTCTTATCGGTGCAGAAGCAAATTCTATCCAGCCAGGAAAGACTCCTTTGAGCTCCATGTCTCCTACTATAGTTTTGAAAAATGGAGAAACCTTTTTAGTCACTGGAGCGCCAGGCGGTTCTTATATAGTAAATGCGGTTTTACAATCCATATTGTTTAGCTTAGACTTAAATTTGACTTTGTATGAGTCGGTTGCAAGAGGAAGGATCCATCATCAGTTCTTTCCGGATGCACTTTCTATTGAAGGCCCTGCAACTGATACAGCTACTTTCAATCAATTAAAAGCCAAAAAGCACGAGGTTAGGCTCGGTAACAATATGGCAAAACTATTCTGTGTAAAAAGAGAGAATGGTACATTGTATGGTGCGGCAGACCCACGGGGAGACGGGATCCCTTTGGGAGAATAATATTAAAAAAATAGTTAGGAATATAAAATGAATCGATCCGCTAAAACTCCGGTATTTCCGAATCTACGTCATGCTGTAAAAGCAAAACATGGATTGGAAAAGGAAAGTATGCGTATATTTTTCGATGGAAGGATTTCTACTACTCCCCATCCGGAATCCTTAGGTTCCAGTCTTACGAACCATTTTATTAAGACTGATTTTTCGGAACCACAACTTGAATTTGCTACAAATCCTAGGCCTAGAATTGAGGCAATTGTAAGAGAATTACAAGATTTGCATATATTCACTTCTAGGCATTTAAAAGAAGAATGGATCTGGCCTTTCAGTATGCCTCCCATTCTTCCTAAAGAAGATAAGGATATTCCTCTCGGACAATACGGTCATTCTTTTTCCGGAGAATGGAAAACAGTCTATAGAAACGGTTTAGGTCTACGTTATGGAAGAAGGATGCAGACAATTTCCGGCGTGCATTATAATTTTTCTTTTTCGAATTTATTCTTAAAACAAATTTTAGGTAAAGAGATCCAAGCGTTCACCAAAGAGGAAATTTCCGAACTTTATCTTTCTGTTACCCGAAATTTTATGAGAAGGGTTCCTGAAATTTTATACTTAACGGGAGCAACTCCGGTATTTGATGAGACTTTCTTACCTGTTAAGAGCAATTTCCCTTTCATAAAACATAAGAACCATACTTATTACGCTCCTTACGCTACTTCTTTGAGGATGAGTGAGATAGGATACACAAGTAAGGTGCAGGATGAACTTCCGATTAATTATAATTCATTAAAGGAATATATAGATGGGATGTGTTATGCGGTTAGCACTCCTTATACAAAATACCAACCCTATGGTGGAATTCCAAACCAGCTAAACGATCATTATCTTCAGATAGAAAACGAGTTTTATTCTCCGATCCGACCCAAACAAATCCCTAAAAACGACGAAAGGCCGCTGGATGCTCTTCAAAACAGAGGGATCCAATATATCGAGATCCGTTGTTTAGATCTTCAGCCTGAATCCCCGACTGGAATTCATAAGCCAAGTCTCGGTTATATTCAGATGGTTCTTCTGGATGGATTGCTGAGGGAGAGCAAATCGATTGATCAAAAGGAAAAGCTTAGGATTAGAGAAAATACAAAACGAATTATCTGGGAAGGAAGAAAACCTGGCCTAAAAGTTTTAAGCGATGATGGAGAAGAACAAGATTTCTTAACTAGAGGAAAAGAATTCACTCAGAGCCTCAAGCCTATCGCGGAAGAATTGGACCGTCATACTGGAAAAAGATTCTACCAAGAAATTCTAAACATCATGAATAAACGTTGGGAAGACACTTCGTGTACTCCTTCCGGAAAATTGATGGATCGTATCCTAAAAGAGGATTGGGAGTTTAGAGATCTTGGAATTCATTTGGCTAAAGAAAATTATAGGATCCAATCTCAGATGGAACTAACTCCGGGCAAATTTAATATGTTTGTCAAGGAAGTCCAAAAGTCCATTGCGGAAAAGATCAAAATAGAAGAAGCGGAAAAGGTAAAAAAGAATCCGACTGCAAGGATCTGCAACCATTGAAATATAAACTGGAAGCCGGTCAAAAATTAGATCCGAACGAATTTATCTTAAAAGGATTCGAGGATCTTGAAATCTCGACTCAGATCGTGATCCGAGATGCGCTTAATCGAGGATTAGAAATCGAAATTTTAGATCGTCCCAGTCATTTTATCCGAATTCAAGGGCAGGGGATCACTAGGCTTGTAAAGGAAGCCTCTAAAACGGAATTGGACTCTTATATGACCTTCCTCGTGATGGAAAACAAAACCATTACAAAACGTATTTTAGAAGAATCGAATATACTCGTCCCGCGAGGGACGGCTGTTTCGGATCTAAACTCTGGACTGGAATTCTTAAATAAAAATTCAGATAAAAAAATGGTGGTTAAACCTGTTACTACCAATTTCGGGATTGGGATCAGTATTCTTCCATCTTCTTCTTCTAATGAAGAAAAGAAGAAGGCACTGGAAATTGCACTCGGATTTTCCGAAACTGCAATCGTAGAGGAATTCGCAGAAGGAAACGAATACAGGTTTTTGGTGATCGGAGACGAATGTGTCGCCGTTTGCAATCGTATCCCTGCGAATATAATAGGTGATGGTAAAAAGTCCATCCGAGAATTGATAGAAGAAAAGAATCAAGATCCAAGAAGAGGAGTAGGTCATGTGACTCCTTTGGAAAAGATCCGATTGGATGATACTGAACTAAACGTTTTAACAGAATCCGGAAAAACTCCGGAATCCATCCCTGCTGCCGGTGAAAAAGTTTTTATCCGTAAAAACTCGAATATCAGTACGGGAGGAGATTCCGTAGATGTAACCGATATTGCACATTCTTCTTATAAAAAACTTGCTGTACAAGCGGCAAAAGCGGTGGAAGCAAAGATCTGTGGTGTGGATATTATTGTAAAAAATCTGGAAGCCGAGGGCGATTATAGGATTTTAGAACTAAACTTCAATCCTGTATTATATATTCATAATTATCCCTATTCAGGAAAAAATAGAAAGGTGGGAGAGAAAATTTTGGACGTATTAGGATACAGTTCCTAATTTTTGGATCTTACTTTTTACGTAGTCTACAATATCTCTGGATTCATACATTTTAATATCGCCATCTACCAGAAAAGGAACCTGAGAGAGTCCTCCTAAACGTAGGACTTCCTCTCTTCCTGGGGTTCCTCTGCTGGCCTCGACCAATTCGTAGTCCTTACCTTCTTTGAGGCCCATTTCAGAAAAATGGCCACGAACAAAGGCGCAATAAGGACAAGTATCGTATTGGAAGAGTTTCATCATATTAAGCACCGATCTTTTTCTGAAGTTCTCCGCTTCTTGCCATTTCAACGACGATATCGTGCCCGCCTATAAATTCTCCGTCAATGTATAACTGAGGAATGGTCGGCCAGTTCGCAAATTCTTTAATTCCTTCTCTGACCGACATGTCGGAAAGAACATTAAACGAATTATAATCCGCACCTAAACTTCTGAGAACGTTGGTCACTCCTGCGGAAAAACCGCACATAGGAGCGTCAGGAGTTCCCTTCATAAACAGAAATATTTTTTTAGAAGAGATCAATCCTTCGATCTTATCTTGTAATTCTTTATCCATGATACTTGTTCCTATCTGTTAGTTATTATACCTTGGTTTCGAGTCCTAAAGCGTGGACTTCTGCCTTTAACTCGTCCTTTAATGTTGCGTACACCATTCTGTGTTGTTCCACGATGGACTTTCCGGCAAATCCGGAAAACTTTACGATCGCTTTGATATGTACTCCGTCGTTATACGGATCTTGGATCTCTACTTCCGAGCCCGGAAGTCCTGCTTGGATTTTTTCCCGAATTTCTTGGACAGTCATCTGTTATATCTTAGACTCTAATACTATCAGCACTTTTTAGAATCTCTTCCCGGACAATCTTTTTTCTAAGGGATAGATGTCTTTAATTCAAGTGCATGAACGCCCCATTCTTTTAGGAACGGATCCATGATCCGGTAAACGGAGCGATGTTGTTCCAAAAGGGATTTCCCGTGGAACTCAGGACTCGTAATAAATATCCGGATATGAGTTCCTCTTTTTTTGCGAGTAGGGTTCCCGGAATGGCCCGCATGTTGTTCGGAAAAATCCTCAATTCTTAATTCAGACGGAGAAAGTCCGTTTCTCAGAAGTCTTTCCATTTCTATAAACATATCTTGCATTTTAAGTCCTTGTTCCGAAACCACGGCTGAGTAAAAATACGGACAGAGAATAAAGTAGAATGGTGCCTACTACTAAAAGCCCGATTGCCTCAACCGGATCAATATCGCTTACTCCCAAGAATCCATAACGAAATGCATTCACCATATAAAGAATTGGATTGAACTTGGAAACAATCTGCCATCCTTCCGGAAGCATTTTAATAGAGTAGAATACTCCGCCCAAGTAGGTGAGTGGGGTCAGTATGAAGGTAGGAATGATCGTAACATCGTCAAATTTTTTGGCGTAAAGCGCATTCAAAAATCCACCCATAGAGAACATCAGAGCAGAAAGTGCTACTGTGATGATTACGATCCCTACATCGTACAATTTTAATTCAGTGAAGAATAAGGATACCAGTGTCACTATAAGCCCTACTAAAACTCCGCGGATCACTCCACCAATCGAATATCCAAGAACGATTAGATACGCTGGAGTAGGGGAGACTAATAATTCTTCGATATTTTTTCCGAATTTTGCTCCAAAAAAAGAAGATACTACGTTGTTGTATGCATTCAATATTACGGACATCATCACAAGTCCAGGGACGATAAATTGGATATAGGTATGACCTCCTACATCTCCAATTTGAGATCCGACCAATTTTCCAAAGATCAGAAAGTATAATGAAATCGTAATGCCTGGAGGGATTAATGTTTGGATCCAGATCCTTAGAATACGAACTGTTTCTTTTCGAACGATAGTGGAGAATGCATTGAATTTTTCTTCGAAGTTCATAATTTTTTCTCCACTAGTTTCAAGAATAGTTCCTCCAATCGATTGGACTTGTTTCTCATACTTGATATTTGGATCCCACTTTTGTCCAAAAGTCGGAATAATTCGTTTAATGAATTGTTCTTACCGATATCCACTTCTAAGGTAAGATCATCCACTTTATTCAAATGAAAACCGTTTAGATCAATTGGAGAAGTAACAGGTTGTCTTAGATCCAACACGAATGTCTGGGAATCTAATTTTACTAGAAGTTCCTTCATGGAAGTGTTTTCTACGATCTTTCCTTGGTCTATGATCGCGATCTTCTTACAAAGATTTTCCGCTTCTTCCAAGTAATGTGTGGTGAGGATGATCGTGATCCCGGATTCGTTCAGTTTTACTAAGAAATCCCAGAGAGAACGTCTAAATTCTATATCCACTCCTGCAGTTGGTTCATCTAAAATGAGTACTTTAGGGTTATGAACTAAAGCCCTTGCTATCATGAGCCTTCTTTTCATTCCCCCGGAAAGTCTTCCTGCACCTTCTTTTCTTTTTTCGTAAAGACCGAGTTGGCTTAAATAAGCGTGAGTCCTTTCTACGGCTACCTTTCTGGAAAGACCGTAATATCCTCCCTGGTTGGCGACTATCTGTTCCACTCTTTCGAATATATTAAAATTGAATTCTTGCGGAACTACACCAATATAAGATTTTGCTAATGTAAGTTCTGTGTCTATATCCGCTCCGTAAATTTTAACTTCTCCGGAAGTTTTATTTACTAGGGAACTGAGGATACCGATCGTAGTGGACTTCCCCGCACCGTTCGGACCTAAAAGTGCAAAAAAGTCACCTTCGTCCACAGTCAGATCGATCCCTTTTAAGGCCTGCACTCCTCCGGCATAGGTCTTCACCAAATTTTTTATCTCTAAGGCTTTGTTCATTCCCGAAAAATCGCTCCAATTCTATGATTTTGAACAAGCCCTGTTTCGACAATCTTTTGGCTTTAGGAAGAGCTTAAGATTTCTCTTGCTTTCCTGGCAGCGTTTCTTGCGATTTCAGGCAAAGCGGGATGAACATAAATCATCTTTAGCAAGTCCTCTAGAGTCCCACCCATAGTCATCAGGAGTATAAAAAGATGTATGAGATTAGAGGCCTCATCGCCGAGGATATGAGCCCCCAAGACTTTTCTGGTTTTAGGACTTACTAATATTTTGACGAATTGGTCTTCGGATAGTCTAGCCATTCCTGTGGCACTTCCTGAATAAGGATGGACTGCGGAGATATAGTCGGTCCCTTCTTCCTTCAATTGTTGTTCTGTTTTTCCCACGCCTGCTACTTGAGGATGAGTGAATACTGAGTGGGGAACAGGAGGATATTCGACCGGAGTTCTATGTTTGTCTACATATAAGGACTGAAACAAGAATTCTCCCTCAAAGTTAACGGAGTGGCGGAAGAAATACTTTCCAATAATATCTCCCAGAGCATATACACCATCTGCAGTAGTTTCAAAGTATTCGTTTGTTTTGATATACCCTTTTTCATCTGTTTGTATATCGGTGTGTTGGAGGTCCAACCAATCTGTATTTGGTTTGATCCCTGTGGCGACGAGGAGTGCGTCTCCTTCTAATATAAAAGTCTCTGAAGAATTTTGGCACTCCAAACGGAAGATACCTTCTTTATACTCTACCTTCTTCACTTCCGTTCCTAAACGAACATCTTCTCTTTTGGAAAATGCCTTTTCGAAACCGTCTACGATATCTTTGTCTTCATGAGAAAGCATTCTATTTCGGACAATAAAAGTGGTTTTAGAGCCGAATGCAGAATAAGCAAAACCAAGTTCTAGACCAATATAACCTCCTCCAATCACCAAAAGTCTTTTCGGAAGTTCAGTTCTTCTAAGTGCTTCTCTGCTAGTCATATAAGGAGTTCCTGCAAGACCAGGAATATTGGGGATAGAAGGCCTACATCCTGCAGCTATAAATATACGATCCGCGGTGAGTAGTTCATCATTTACTTTCACTACCTTGTTCTCTACGAATCTTCCTTCGTGAGGATAAAAGTCTATGTTTGGATTTTTTTCATAAGCAGGGATAATGCTATCTGAATCTGCATCTACAGTTGCGGAGACTCTTTCCACCAAAGTTTTAAAATCTACGGAGAATGGACCGGGAATTCCCAACTGGAATTTGGAGGCATCTTTTGCCTGAGCTAAAATTTCCGCAGGATGGATGAGCATTTTAGAAGGGATACATCCCCTGTTCAAACAGGTGCCTCCCAAACGATCTTTTTCTAAAATTGCTACCTTATAACCAAGTTTAGAAGGAGGCGTGACTAGCTTAGTTCCTCCTCCGGAGCCTATTACGAGAATATCATACTTTTTCATGCGGTTAATTCAATGGAGAATGGGATGCTTCCATACGAAAAGGATTCTTTTGGAGAAGACTTCAGATAAATCTCAAAAATTTACCGGAGTATTCTCTCTTATTCACAAAATATTAGATATTGTTTGTACTGATTTCGGGAAAATAAAAAAATAGAAAGCAGAGTACCTTCTACCATTTATCTCTCAGGGATCTCAAGGCTATGAACAAAGTTTGAGGATCTGACACCAAAGACTGATTTTGTGTTTTGTTCCGAATTCCTGATACCAAATTTTCTTTCGGATCAAAAACAAGGAAGAATGGATTGAATGTTCTTTCTTCCGAGAAGTTTGTAGTCCAGAATTCTTGGTCTTCTTTTAGACTTTCCGCCTTTGACAAAGCTTTGGCTGCTGCCTCATTACTAGGATCAATCGCTAAACTAAATTTTAGATTGTTTTTGAGGTAATCATGTCCTGGATACAATCTAACGTTTCCGGGAAGATTTTGGAATTCTTTGAGTACGGTTTCGTAAAGCGTTTTAGGGTCTCCTCCTCGAGTGCAATTTCCCACACCTGAATTAAAGATCGTATCTCCAGTAAAGACCGCGTAAATAGATCCATTTTCTATCTGCAAAAGGCAAACATGAGCGAATGTATGGCCCGGAGTATAAATAACTTGTAGATAAGAATTTCCATCAGGACTTTCTAAAATTTTCTCTCCTTCTTTTAATGCGTAAGTAGCATGAGGGATTTTTCCGAGCCCTGCAGGATGAGCCAAAACCTTGGCTCCATATTTGGAAACAAGTCCATCATTTCCACAGGTATGATCGTTATGCTCATGAGTGTTTAGAATATAATCCAATCCCCAGGTTTTCTTTTCCAAAACTTGGGAAATTTGTCCCGGATCATACGGATCTATAGAAAGTGTTTTTTGGGAATTTGGTTCTCTTACTATGTAAGTAAAATTTCGGAGAGGACTGTCCGTATAGATCCTAAGAACTTCCAACATGGATTTTAGACAAGCGGAGAAGGTTGGTTTATTGGATAATGTCCAGGTGTTTGTCTAGATTCGCGATCCTTAAAATAGTCATCACGTCTCTGCTTAAGTTTCTGAGTTTCAGATGTCCATGCCTTTCGGTAACGTACTTTTGGGTATTGAAGATGGCACCGATCCCGGAAGAGTCCAAGTATACATCACCTTCGAAGTCTAGGATGATATCTTTATGGCCCTCGTCGAACTGGCGAATGATGAGTTCCTTTAACGCAAATGCGTTTTTTAGGCTTACATTCCCCTGGATCTTAACTACACAAGACCCTTGTTCTAGGGATACGTCTGTTTGAAAACCTTCCAATGAGTGGCTCCGATCTCTATTTCTCTGACTATCCTCGGGTTAAGAAAACAACGGATCTCTAAAAGAAATCTCGGAATTAATTTCCAAACCGGGAGGGAACCCGATCCAATAGACTAATTTGTGGCAAAGCGGAGGTAAACTCTTTTTTAGAACAAAAACTGAGCCAAATAAAATAAGAAATCGCTCGCAAAAACTAGTGATTCGGTAAAAGTAAGTGCTCGATTTTGTAGCGAAACTAAAGGTTTCGGACGATATTTAAAACTGTATGCGGATCAAATTCTGGGGAGTGCGGGGCTCCATTTCTTCCCCCGTTCAGGGAGACCTGATTCGATCTAAAATTCTTAGGATACTAAGCTTGGCATCTCCGTCCGACCTGCAAAGTCCGGAGGCAATCGAGGACTTTTTAGACTCCTTGGCACTCTCTAACTGGAGCACTTACGGCGGAAATACGACCTGCATTGAGATCCGGGATAAAGATGATAAACTTGTTATCATAGACGGTGGTACAGGGCTCCGCGAACTGGGAAACTCCATCTTACACGAGGGTTACGCTTCCGGAAAAGGAAAAGCGGTTTGGATCTTCACCCACACTCATTGGGACCACATCCAAGGAATTCCATTCTTCGTTCCTTTGTATACTCCAGGCAATAAATTCGAATTTGTAAGTTCTGTAGAAAATTTAGAAGAAAGATTGAGATACCAACACACGTTCACTCATTTTCCGGTTCCTTTCGATGGGTTCCAAGCGGAAAAAACTTTTCGACATGTTCCGGAAGGTAGGGCATTCAGAGTCACTGATTCTATTACCTCCATTTCTAAAGCAGTTCGGCATCCAGGTGGAAGTTTTTCTTATCGATTTGAAGAAGACGGTAAGGCGCTCATCTTTGCTTCAGACGCTGAATTCAATTTGGACGAGATGGAAAATATAGAAGATTATCTAAACTATTTCAGAGGTGCGGATGTTCTCGTTTTCGATACTCAATACACTTTTGAAGAGTCCTTGCAGAAAATTGATTGGGGGCATAGCACTGCTTCCATGGC
This sequence comes from Leptospira hartskeerlii, assembly GCF_002811475.1. Lineage (NCBI taxonomy): Bacteria > Pseudomonadati > Spirochaetota > Leptospiria > Leptospirales > Leptospiraceae > Leptospira > Leptospira hartskeerlii. Next base: position 200,807 of record NZ_NPDL01000003.1, on the reverse strand, counting down.
GACTGATATCGCTCTTAGAGCGAATGTTAAAAAATTAGTAATGTTCCACCATGATCCTTCTTATGATGACGAAAAATTGGATGCAGTCTATCTACGTGCGATTAAATACAAAGAAATGTTTGATCCTGACAACCAATTAGAGATTATCATGGCAAGAGAAGGTCTGGAAATCCAAATTTAATCTTTAATTCAATCGATCAGGGAGAAGTTCGAATGAGTGAATATATCATCGGAATAGATGCCGGTACCACAGGTATACGTACTTTTTGTTTTAATAAATCGGGGGCAGTGATCTCGAGCGCTTATTCCGAATTTAAACAATACTTTCCAAAACCAGGTTGGGTGGAGCATGACCCTGAAGAGATCTGGGCTAAAACTGAAAAGCTGATCGTTAAAGCGATCCGCAATGGAAAGTTAAAACCTGAAAAAGCGGTTGCGATTGGGATCACCAACCAAAGAGAAACCACGGTATTATTTGATAAGGATACAGGCGCGCCTGTTTATAACGCGATCGTATGGCAATGCCGTAGGACCTCCGACTTCTGTTCCGGATTAAAGAAAGAAGGTTTAGAGCCTATATTCAGAAGAAAAACAGGCCTGGTCGTCGACGCTTATTTCAGCGGGACTAAGATCAGATGGATCTTGGACAATGTGAAAGGTGTTCGCGCAAAAGCAGAAAAAGGAAAGGTTTTATTCGGAACTATAGATACTTATTTATTGTATCGTTTAACTGCAGGAAAAGCCCATAAAACGGATCATACAAACGCGAGTAGAACACTTATCTTTAATATTGAAAAGAAAGAATGGGACAAGGAACTATTAAAGATATTACAAATACCTGAATCAATTCTACCCGAAACACATAACTCCAGCAGTTTGTTTGGGAGAACGGAAGGTGTAAAAGGATTGCCCGATGGTATTCCAATTTCTTCCCTAGTAGGAGACCAGCAAGGAGCGCTATTCGGACAATTGTGCACAGAGCCTGGAGAGGCAAAAAACACATATGGCACCGGATGTTTCTTATTATTCAACACTGGAAACAAATTACAAATTTCTAAAAATAACCTGATCACAACTCTTGCATGTGGGCCGGAAGGAAAAACAGTCTATTGTTTAGAAGGTTCTATTTTTATAGGTGGAGCCGTGATCCAGTATCTGAGGGACAATCTCAGATTCTTTAAGGAATCTAAACTTTCGGAAAAGATGGCTGCTTCTGTGACTAAAGATGATGATGTAGTATTTGTTCCTGCATTTTCCGGTTTGGGCGCTCCTTATTGGGATATGAATGCAAGAGGGGCAATTTTGGGTCTGACTAGGGATACTACCCAAGAACAGATCACTAGGGCTGCATTAAAATCTATTGCATTACAATCTTATGAACTAGTGGAAGCAATGGAGAATGATACCGGCTCTAAATTGAAAGTTCTAAAAGTGGATGGTGGAGCGACTGCCAATAATTGGCTTATGCAATACCAAGCCGATATTTTAGGTAAGAAGATCGTAAGGCCTTCTAACCTGGATACCACAGTTTTGGGAGCAGCATATCTCGCAGGATTGGAAAGAGGTTTTTATTCTTCCGTAAATGATCTGAAGAAGAACCAAAAAACTAGTAAGGAGTTTTCTCCTAAATTAAGTTCCAGTTTAAGAGAAAAAGAGATCCGAGTCTGGAAGGATTCGGTAAAAAGGATCCTTACCTCTGAATCCTGATTAGTAAGAGAAAGAGAGCAGGCTAAACTCCAAAGGTTTTCTTTCGGAATTGATGCCTGCTCCTATGATCAGTTTTGCCTGATCATACTTAGGGATTTCAATAATAGAATCTGCAGAGATTTTAAAAAATTCATACTGATCTCTTTCCTTCTTCGAAAGATAAATATCGATCCTTATAATATCCATATATTTTAAGAATCGAAAAAGTATTTTATTCTTTGTAATAGCGTAGAGTTCTATTTCGATAGAAGATCTATTTAAATTGTATTTATCTGCAGGGAAACCTTCAAATTCGATTTCTATCTTAAAAGTTTCTTCATCTGCAGAATTCCCATTGCGGGACAGGTTCTTATATACAGGAAAATTCCCTTCTTCATAATAGATCCTTCTGGAAAAACGTCTGAAGATCTCTTTCTCTACGATTTCGGGAAAAGATTCTCCAAGTTCAGGCTTTTTACTAGGGCCATCTAAGATCTGTTTCCATTTATTTTTCGATACATTCTTTTCTACCATTTTACGAACAGGGGGAGAAAGTTTCGAAACGGAAAATTTTAAGATCCTTTCATCCAATTTATTTAAAATAGAATTTAAGAATGGCCCATGTATTAATGGAAGTATTTCGATAGAAAAGATCCTATCTCTCAGAAATTTTGCGAATTCTATCTCATAAGTAAATAGATTAGAAACTAATCCTTGCTCTTCCGTAGGAGTTCCAGCATATAAAATTTTTACTAAACGAAATAGATAGGTTTTGCTTTCTGGATCAAAGTATAATTCTTCAATTTTTTTGATCACTTCCTCTTCATTCAATTCAGGGTTCACTATATCTCTGAGGGAGAGGTATTTAGTTGCGAACATTCTTCTTCGGAACATTCTATTGAGTATAAACTTTCCAGTTTGGATACTTCCCACTTGTGTTTGTAGATTCTCTCGGGTTATAAGGACCGGCCTAGGAGACCGAGCTGTTGGAGTTCCTACAACACTATAAGGATTCGAACGAATCGGATAGCGAACTTCTTCAACGATTTCCTGAGATTCTTTAGGGAATTTAGAATCCTCTGAATAGAGTAATCCTTCTGTAAATTTCAAATACGGAGGCGTTTTAATTGCGGAGCTTGGAGTGATTTTACGATCATATTCTAATTCATAAAGGAACTTAGGAATGAGTGCAGGTTGAGAATAGAGATAGGGTAGCTCTTCAATTTGATTTAATGGAAAATCATAAAAAGGAGCAATTTTAGAATGTACTCTTGCTACAGAATCAGGATTGCAGAATAAAAAATGATAATTCTCTCCCTCGAAGTAGATCATGGGAACGGTGAAAAGATCAATCTTCTTCGAATAGATCCGGATGTAAGACGGAAAGACCTGGCGCCTTTGTCTCTCTTTTGGAAAGTTTGGAAACCAGTTGTTTTTTAAATTGGATCCAGTCGTAAGTCTGTTTTAAGGAATCTAACTCTTCTTCAAAGCCGTATTGTAAAAAGTCCAGTGTCTCTTCTTCCGTGAGTCCTGTGACAAGGCTACTATCGGAAACTACGCGGAGAATTTTACGAATGTCTCTTTCGTTCCAGACTAGGATTCCTGAAAGTCTTACGACCCAATATTCATGGTCCATTCTTACAGAATCGCCGATTATTTCCGTTTGTTCAAGAGTAAATTAAGTTCTTAAAATTTTCTGATCACTAGAAGACTCATGTCGTCTTGTATTCTTCCGCCTGTATGTTTTACTACGTCGGAAAATAGATCGTCTATGAGTTTACGGATATTCTTCTTAGGAGCTGTTTCCAGAAATTTATATAAATTTTCTCCGTAGTATCCGCCAATACTTCTGTTCTTTTGTTCGAATAATCCGTCAGTGAAACAGAACAATATATCGTCCCTATCCATCTTAAAACTTTGAGAAGGTTTCGGTTTTTTTAGAGGTGAATTCATCACAGTAGAAAGGAATTTTCCGTCCGTGCTAACCACATACGTTTTGTCTTCTTTACTCTTATACAAAACTAGGCTTGGATGAATTCCTGAATGTAGAAAATTCCCCTTACTATCAGCCTTCATTAAAAGGAAAGTTGCGTATAAGCTACGGTGAATATGAGGATAAGTGTTGGTTCTTTCTTCCAAATGTTCTAATATTTGGTCTATGATCTCATGTGGAGTTTCGAATTTATGAACCAGATGGCCCATTTGGTTCATGATCATTAGGCTGAAGAGTCCGGCAACATATCCGTGACCGGAAGTGTCTCCTATCCCCATCCAATAATTTCCTTCTTTGTCTTTTAAGAAATTATAGAAGTCCCCTCCGATCGGGTTATAGGTCATACATCTTCCGCGGATCTCGTAATTTTCATCCACATAATCCAAAGGAAGAACGTAGTTTTGCATCCTACTGTCCCCTCTACGGAATCGTTTGATGATCTTTCCGAATTCCTGCTCTCTAGGTAGGATCTTTTCCGTGATAAACAAAACGAATGCGGAAAAATTAATGAATAAGGTGAAACAACATACTAAGATTAAAACGATCGGAACTCTAATTGGTAGAGTATAAAATTTAAGCCCTATTCCCAAACTGCCTAAAATGGAAAGATTTAGCACGATCAAAACCGGCCAAGCATCTTTAAAATAATGTTTGATCGTAGTGGAACTTCTCATCTTACCTTGAAATAGGCATGGCCTTGGTATTCTTTCTTAGAATAATTCCTGCGAGAGATCTTGAATAATTCATCTTCTGCATACGGTGTATTTGTCCCTTCCACGACACCAAAAGGTTTTTCTCTGTATCCTGATTCATAGATCATAGGGATTAAAGAATCGTTAGAAGGATCGTAATGATATAATAGTTTGTGGGAAGTTTCCAGGAAATTTATTTCAGGACCTGAGATTTGTTTTCCGTCTCTCCAAACGGATTCTTCCTTTTTGATCTTTTGTGTGATCAGTAAAAGCCAATTTCCCCGAGACTCATATTTTCCGGACCCTTCTATCTGGATTCGTCGGATTTCTCCTTTTTCTTCGATCTCCCTCAAGTAGTATTTTTGGAATGATTTTTCTGAAGTAGAAAACTCCAATTTTTCAGATTGGTTTTCCTTGTAAGTTACTGAGGTTAAAGGGGAAAAGGGAGGAAGTTTCTTACTATATGTTCCCTTCAGAGTCATATCGCTGGAAGACTCAGGTCTTTCCGGAAGCTCTCTGATCCAAGAAGGTGGAAAACATCCGGAAAAAAAAGAAAGAAGTACAAGTATCCTTAAGGCCGAGAGTATATCTTTCATTGGAAAATCTTAGAGGCCGCTCCTAAAATTGGAAGTAAATAAACTCTCCTCCACCGTCCCCGAATATACCCATTAATAAAAGTATAACAAAGGAGAAGGAAGGTAATAACCAACGGAATCTAATCTGAATTTTTTCTCTAATGCTTGGATAATATTGAACCGCATTCCATAGGAAGGTGAATAAAATGAACGCAGCTAATTCTTCCCAGCGTACCAATGCTTTTCCGCCTATGATATTTAAGAAACCTGTAAAATAGTCCCAAGCCAAACTGAGCGAATTTTTACCCGCGGCCGCAGTTCGGAAGAAGATACCTGAGATCGCAAATAAATGGATGATCAGCGCCACTTTCCAGAAACGTTTCCATCCTCTTGGTTCTTCTTCCTTTTTAGGATCGCCAGGAGAGAAAAATCTTTCGGCTCCCAGGATCAGACCTAAATAAGCGCCCCAAATCACGTAACCAAAGTTTGCACCATGCCACAAGCCACCCAAAGTCATTGTAATCATGGAATTCGCTTGCGTTCTCCAGAATCCGCCCCTGCTTCCGCCTAATGGAATATATAGATAATCTCTCAGCCAAGTGGATAAGGTAACATGCCAGCGTCCCCAAAACTCTCTGAAACTTGGAGAAAGGAAAGGTCCTCTGAAGTTTTCAGGGATCTCATAACCAAGTAAGTATGCGGAACCTCTTGCCATATCGGTGTATCCGCTGAAATCACAATACACTTGGCAGGCAAATCCGAATGTTACCAGATATAAACTGAAAAAATTATATTCTCCCGGATGCTGGTAAATTCCGGAAATGATCCCGGAGATATTATCAGCAATCACTACCTTCTTAAATAGACCGGAAAGAATAAGAAAAATCCCCCATTGAACTCGATTGAAATCAATTGCAGGTTTGTCTAGCTTAGGAAGGAAGTCAGTAGTCCTCATGATCGGTCCTGCGATCAATTGAGGGAAGAATAGAATGAATAAGAAATAATCTATGGAAGAAATTCTTTCCGGAACATGGTCCCTATGAATATCCACCTGCAGAGCGATCAATTGGAATGTATAAAAGCTGATCGCGAGAGGAAGAGGTATATGAATCCCTTTTCCGAATTCTGAAAATTGCAATGAACCTGTAAAGAAGTCCAGTGAATCCAGAAAGAAATAGAAATATTTGAAGAATGCTAGGTTAACAAAATTAAGAACTATGATCCAAGTTAGAAGTTTAGATGTGGATTTACCTTCTCTTTTATTCTTCCAAAGTTTGAGAGAAAAATAGAAGTTTACTGCGATCACGAGTAAAAAGTGGATCGAAAATGCAGCACCTGAATAAAAGTAGAAAAGAAGAGAAGAAACTAAAAGTAAAGGCTTTCTTCCTTTTTGAGGAAGACTCCAATACAATAAGAATGTAAGCGAAAATAAAGCTAGATAGGGTAGGGAGTTAAAAAGCATTTTAGAATTATTTTATAAAAACCTTATTCGGGTGAGAACAGATAATGCAATTTATGATCCGGAGAGATCCGGAAAGGCAACAGAGATTCCAAAATTGTAGGACCAGTTCCTGTATTGCTGTCTATTTGGTAGAAGTTCTCCGGTTGAGGTCCTTTATAAGAATAGAATACAATCCTTGGACTAAGTGTTGAAGAAGCTTTATAACCGGGAAGTCTAGTCACTTGAACCACTGCGTCTTCGAAATAACCGATCGAATCAATGAGTCCTGTTTCCAATGCTTGGTTTGCAGAGTAAATTCTTCCGTCCGCTAGTTTTCTAAGGTCGGATTCTTTTAGTTTAGGTCTTCCTTTTTTGATAATACTCAAAAACCTTTCGTAATTCTCCATGATGATATCTTGGAAAACTTTCTTCTGCTCCGGAGTAAATTCTTCTATAGGATTGCCTGTAGCCTTGTTTGGACCAGAACGAATTGTGCTACTTTTGATCCCAAGTTTGTCTAATGCTTCTTTCGCATTGATCCCAAATCTAAGAACTCCAATGGAACCTGTGATTGTAGTAGGATGAGCTTGTATATGGTCAGTTGCCATACTCAGATAATATGCACCGGAAGCAGCGGTGTCCATGAATAGGGAGAGGACCGGCACATTCTTCTTCTTTTTGAATTCTAAAATTTCGTGATGAATTAGATCGCTCGCAGTAACGGAACCGCCTGGAGAATCTATTTTTAAGATCACCCCTTTGATAGCAGGATCTGTTGCTGCCATGGACAAATAGGTTTTGACCCTGCTGACAATGCTGTCCTTTTCTCCACCTAAAATTCCTCCTGAGGATTTTTGTCCGGAGATCTCGCCCTCAATCGGGATGAGTAATATTTTATCAGGACTTTCTGTAGAAGAACCGGTGACTAGTTTTTCTTTGGGAATCGGAGAAGATTGGTTCGGAAAAGAAAGAAACAAACATTGGCTTAAAAACAAGATTCCTAATACAAATAAAAGGGATTTATGCAATAGGAATTTCATTAGCAAGCCTCATGTCCCATTCTGGGAGGCCTAGGTATCGCTTCAATTCCTTTCCTTTCTGTTTGGCGTCCAAAAAAAAGTCTCATATCCGTTTTTTACTTTCCCTCTCAGCTAGTTTTCCCAACCTCCTTCCCGCAATGTATGAATTTCGGACGGAGAACTCTCGTTTTTTGACCGACGGTACCCAATGGTTTTCTTGGGACTGGACTCATCCAATCACAAAGGAAAGTTTTCCGATCATTCTTCCTTACGATAAAAAACTAAGTGTATTCGAATCCGGTAATTTTCTAATGTTTCCTTGGGTGAATCGACATGCTTCAAAAGAATTCATTCTAAACGGAAAGGACTGGAATGCTAAGGAGCTGATCCGAGATCCTAACCAGTTTCCGGTTCATGGCCTTGTACATTCTTTAGAGAGAAAACTTTTGAAACTGAAGAATAACCAAAAAGGCGCAGAGTTCAGAGTGAACTTTCCGGAAGAATGGAAGGATTCCCCGCTTTCCGGAGTTGCAATCCGAGAAGAATATTCAATCGAAGAAACTTCTTCCGGGACTCTCCTAAGTGTGAAGACTAGATTTAATAATTTAAGATCTGATTCTATTCGATTTGCTTACGGCTATCATCCATATTTAAGTTTAGGAAAAAATGATGAAGAATGGAAACTTAGTCTTCATCTAGACAAAAATTTGGAATTAGGTGAAGACTTAGTTCCAATACAACCATTTATTTCCAATCCAATTTCTTCCGTTTTAGAAGGGGATAATATTCCAAGCCTAGATCATTTGTTCTACGGAAAAGAACCTAGAGTTGTTTTGGAGAATAGAACCAAAAAATACTCCATCACTGTTTTAAGTCCTCCACCGGAAGAAGGACAAATTTCATTAAAGTATTATCAAATTTATACAAAGCCGGATCGTTCCGCAATCGCAGTCGAACCTTGTAGTTCTCCCGGTAATGCTCTCTTGTCAGGGCAGGATCTAAAAGAGCTAAAAGGTCACTCCGAAACCTTCGGAGAATTCAGGATTTTGGTGAGATCGTTATGATTCGGCCTTATAATCGCTTTCTTCTTGACAAGGAAGGGGTCATTTTCAGTCTAAGTTTTAGGGGAGATTCCACGCCGTGAGTAAACCGTTAATCGTACAAAGTGATAAGACTATGCTTCTAGAGGTGGACAATCCTGAATTCGAAGCTTGCCAGCTAGTCGTAGCTAAATTCGCGGAATTAGAAAAAAGTCCCGAGTATCTACACACTTATAGAATTTCTCCTCTTTCCTTGTGGAACGCTGCATCTATCAAAATGAGTGCAGACGAGATCGTAGAATGTTTGGAAAAATATTCTAGATATTCAGTTCCGAAAAACGTAGTCAACGAGATCAAAGAACAGATCGGAAGATACGGAAAAGTAAAACTAGTCAAGGAAGAGAATGGAGATCTTTGTATCATCTCCAACGAAAAAGGATTTTTACAAGAGATCTCTAATCATAGAGCTGTTCAGCCTTATATAGAAAAGACTGAGAACGATAAGATCTATATTAAAAAAGAATTCAGAGGCCATATCAAACAGGCGCTGATCAAGATCGGTTTCCCCGTAGAGGACCTTGCAGGTTATGACGAAGGAAACAAATATGGATTCAATCTAAGACCTACTACCAAGTCCGGAAGAAAGTTCGGAATGAGAGACTACCAAAGAGCCTCCGTGGAAGTATTCCATGCTGGTGGTGGAAACGAAGGTGGATCCGGAGTAGTGGTACTTCCCTGCGGTGCCGGTAAAACTATCGTAGGTATCGGTGTGATGCAGATCGTGGGAGCAGAAACTCTGATCCTGGTTACGAACACACTTTCTATCCGTCAGTGGAAAAACGAAATTTTAGACAAAACAGATATTCCTGAATCGGATATTGGGGAATACTCCGGAGAAGTGAAGGAGATCAAACCGATCACAATCGCTACTTATAATATTCTCACGCACAGAAAGAAAAAGGGCGGAGATTTCACCCACTTCCATCTATTCAGCGCGAATAACTGGGGACTTATCGTTTATGATGAGGTTCACTTACTTCCGGCTCCTGTATTTAGAATGACTTCCGAATTACAGGCAAAAAGAAGATTGGGTCTTACTGCGACTCTTGTTCGAGAAGACGGATTGGAAGAGGATGTATTCAGTTTGATCGGGCCTAAAAAATACGATGTGCCTTGGAAAGAACTGGAAAGCAAATCCTGGATCGCAGAAGCAAAATGTAAAGAGATCCGCGTTTCCATGGAAGACGATCTTCGTATGAGATATTCTATCGCAGACGATAGAGAGAAGTTCCGCTTAGCCTCAGAAAATCCTGAAAAGTTAAAAGCGATCGGGATGATCATGAAAAAGCACTCCGAGTCTCATTTGCTCGTGATTGGACAGTACATCAATCAGTTGGAAGAGATCTCCAAAACGTTCAAAATTCCTTTGATCACAGGAAAAACTCCTTTGGGAGAAAGACAGGAATTGTACGATGCCTTCAGATCGGGTAGGATCAAGTCTTTGGTAGTGAGCAAGGTTGCAAACTTCTCCATCGACTTGCCGGATGCGAATATTGCCATCCAGGTTTCCGGGACTTTCGGTTCTCGTCAGGAAGAGGCGCAACGTTTGGGACGTATCTTAAGACCGAAGGGCGAAGATAATACTGCAGTTTTCTATTCTTTGATTTCGAGAGATACAAACGAAGAAAGATTCGGTCAGAACAGACAACTTTTCCTTACGGAACAAGGTTACGAATACGAAATATACACTCTGGACCAATTCGGGGAATCCCTCGAAGAGAAAGTCGGAGCATAATAAAAAAAGAGGTCTAAATGGAATGGAACGCAAGAAGGCTAGATGTGATCGAGCCTTCACCCACTTTAGCAATCAGCGCTAAGGCGGCAGAACTAAAAAAGAAAGGCGAAGACATCGTAAGTTTCGGAGCAGGAGAGCCTGACTTCGAGACGCCGGTTCATATTAAAGAGGCTGCTAAAAAAGCGATCGATAAGGGAATGACCCGTTACACAGCCGTTTCCGGTACGGTGGAACTCCGAGATGCAATCATCACTAAATTCAAAAGAGATAATGGACTGGAATATTCCAGAAACCAGATTATTGTAGGAACTGGCGGTAAGCAGGTTATCTATAATTTCTTCTTAGCTACTTTAAATCCCGGAGATGAGGTCGTGATCCCAGCTCCTTATTGGGTAAGCTATGCTGATATAGTTCGTCTGGCAGAAGGTAAGGCAGTCATTGTTCCTACCAGCAAAGCCGACAATTTCCGTATTTCTCCTGCACAACTTGAGAAAGCGATCACACCTAAAACAAAGGTAGTGGTTTTGAACTCTCCGTCCAACCCGACAGGTTCCGCATATTCCAGAAAAGAATTGGAAGCATTGGGAGAAGTGATCTTAAAACATAAGGTCATGGTTTTAAGCGACGATATCTATGAGAGTATCGTTTTTGACGGATTCCAATTTTCAAATCTGGCAATGCTTTCTCCTGAACTGAAAGAGCTTACATTCGTTGCGAATGGAGTGTCCAAGGCATACTCCATGACAGGTTGGAGGATCGGTTATGGTGCGGGACCTTTGCATATTATCCAAAACATGGATACTATCCAAAGCCAGTCTACATCCAATCCTTCTTCTATTTCCCAGGCTGCCGCAGAAGCCGCACTGACTGGAGACCAGGCTTGTGTGGCCGAAATGGCTAAAGCATTCCAAAAGAGAAGGGACCTAATCGTCGGACTTTTAAATGAGATCCCAGGCGTGGAAGTGAATGTTCCTCAAGGTGCATTCTATGTATTTCCGTATCTGACTGGAGCTTATGAAACGGACGGTTTCAAAAAACTGCAGGCAGCAAGTTCAGAGACGAGCAAGAGTAAATTGTTCTGTGCTCATCTTCTGGATAAGTATAAAGTAGCAGCAGTTCCAGGGATTGCATTTGGGGACGATAATGCACTTCGTCTATCTTATGCGATGGGAGAAGAAGATATCAAAAAAGGTGTCGCAAGAATTTCCGAAATGATAAAGGACTTCTCCCGTTAAAAGAATGTATTTACTCCGGTTAGTATATCTAATACTGATCGCGGCCTGTACATTCTCCATTTCTGCTCAAGGCAGAAAGCAGTACATCGTTTTAGATCCGGGAACGGAACTATATCTGTTCCCGGAAAAAAAATCGGAAGTGCTGCGTAAACTTTCTTTTGGCGAAATTCTCTCCGCAGAAAACCAAAAGGAAGCAGACTCCAAATTCCAATTACTCACAGACAAAGACGGACTCACCGGTTGGGCAGATTCCCGTTCCCTATTTAGAATGGGAAGTAAGGGAAGTTATCCGGTTATCACAAAAGCAATCGAAAAACTTCTCTACCAAGATTCAGGACCGAACGAGTTAGAATCCGTTTTTACCTATTTAACAAAAATAGAAGAAGGTCCTATCTTCCAGGGAAACGAGTATTTGTTCCTAAAGATCCGTAGGTTAGTTGTTCTGCAAAGATATGCAGAAGTTTTACAATCTCCTGAATATAGATCCAAATCCAGACAGAAGTTAGAAGATCTTTTAAAGAATAATCCTACTGAACTTGGAGTATATTCTAAAACGGGAACTTGGACAGACATATTATCCAATGCACCGGAAGGTTCTAAATTAAAAGTAAGACCGGAAACTTTTTGGAAAGTAGCGGAAGCATATCCAAATTCTAAGCCCGGGGACTTTGCAGCTTACTTGGCTGTAAAGTATACACCTGAGATCCGATGCGGAAGAGATCCAATTTGTGTTTTGCAAGACGAGGAAAGTCGTAGGTTGAAATATTTACTTCTTCAGCCGAACGGAAACTATGCTCCTATCTTCTCTTCTCATTTAGAAAAACGGTTACTTCATTTTTCCAAAGACAGAGAAACCTTGGTATGTGATACGAAACTTCCTAAAGAATCAGTGCTTAAAAATTTTAGAAATAAAGTGCAAGAACTACCCTCAAGATACGGAAAGAAGTTCTATTCTAAGCTCAAAGTGATAGAAGAGGAATGTTTAAAGAAGTGAAACTTTTCTTTAAAGAATATCCAGCTAAAGAAACTGCAACCCTTACTACTCCCATTTTAATATTACACGGACTATTCGGTTCTTCCAAAAACTGGGTAAGCGTTGCCGATTTTTTAAGCCATTATTCCACAGTATACAGTCTGGATCTCAGAAACCACGGAGATTCTCCTCATTCTTCAGAACATTCTTTAAGTGCAATGGCGGAAGATATAAAGGAATTTATAGAAGATCATAAACTGAATAAAGTAATTTTACTCGGTCATTCTATGGGAGGTTTAGTCGCAATGACATTCTCTCTTAGATACCCTGAAAGGGTAGAGGATCTAATTATCCAAGATATTGCGCCTAGAGACTATGAATTTAAATACGACGGCGAACTTGCAGTTTTAAGAACGGATCTTTCTACTTTTAAGAACAGGCAAGAAATAGATTCGGTTAGCTCTCATTTCGTATCGAATCCTTTTATTCGAAACTTTTTACTAATGAACCTGGATAGAACGGAATCAGGTCAATATCGCTGGAAATTGAATGTGGATGCAATCTCACATTCTAAAAATATGTTCCGATCTGAGTTTTCCGACGTAAGCAAGCAATATTCAGGAAAGGTAATGTTTATCATCGGCGGAGATTCCGAATATTTCCGCACAAGTGATAAGATCGTATGTTTGGAATATTTTCCGAACGCCAAATTTGAAACGATCCCAGGCGGAGATCATTATATCCATTTCACGAAAGCGGAAGAATTTCGTAAGATCCTTTCTTCCTTTATGGATTCTATTGTTTCCGGTTCGGGAAAATAAACCCTGCGATTAAAGCGAAAGTCCAGAATAAGACCATCCCAAGTGGAACGAGAACCGTGAAATTGTAATTTTTCACTGTTCCTGAAATTCCAGTTACTAAGATAGAACTTGCTAATGCCAAAGCTAATCCAAGATCTGAAACAGTGATTCTTTTTCGCAAGAAAGGGATCACTTCCGTTAAGAACACCGCAACCATCGAACCTACAGTGAAAGAAGAGATTTTTAGTCCTAACTCCAAAAGTCCTTTTGTATAATTTTCAGGAAGGGAGAAAAAGAAGAAGGAACTAAAGAAAAGCAACATCCCGAAGAATATAGAGGAAACCTTTTGTCCTCCTAAATTCCAACCGAAATCCGCCTTTGCAGTCAAAGATAGCGAGTTTATGGAACTGGATAATGTAGACATAGTGGATGCCAATATCCCAGAAAGTAAAAGCCCTAAGAACGGCGTTGGAACCTCTTCTATTAGAAATTTAGAAAATACTTTGTCTTGTGCGATTGTTTGTCCGTTAAATTTGTAGAATAAGAAAGTCCCGATTGCTAAAAATAATACCATTTGGAAGAAAACTGCAATTCCTGAGCTGATCATTGCTTTTTGAGCATCTTTTACGTTTTTCGCGGCAAGTGATCTTTGGATAAACATTTGGTCTGCGCCATGCGTCCCTAAACTAAGCAAGGCTCCTCCGAGCACTGCCCAAGGTAGGAAGTAAGTTGCAGAAGTATTCTCCCATTCCAAAATCCTAAGTTTGTTTCCTTCCCAAGCGGAAGAGATAACTGTTAATGGTTCCGGACTTGATTGGTAAAGAAGAAAGAGTGCAAATACTCCACCGAATACATATACAAAATATTGTAATGTGTCTACCCAGACGACGGATCTGAATCCACCTTGCATCGTGTATAAAACGGTGATCAATGTGACTATTGCTAAGGTCCAAACTCCGATCGAGTACTGATTAAATGAATATGGTAGAATTTTAGGAAGTCCGAGCTCCAGTAACATCGCAACTGGAAGTGTGGATGCGTAAAGTCTGACGCCGTCTCCCAAAATTCGAGTCACTGAAAAAAGACCTGACATTGTTTTTTGGGACTTTCTTCCGAATCTGGTTCCTACCCATTCGTAAACGGAGAGAAAATTATGATGGTAGGTAAGTGGGATCAATACTAATGCAACGACTGTTCTTCCTAAAATATATCCGAACACAACTTGCAAGAATGTAAAGTTTCCTGAATAAGCAATTCCAGGAACGGAAAGAAAGGTCAATGCGGAGGTTTCCGTCGCTACAATGGAAAGTGAAAGCGGAACCCAAGAAAGAGATCTGTTCGCTAAGAAGAATTCCTTAGATTCTGAACTATTACGTCCGGATTTATAACCGGAATACAGAACGATCCCAAAATAAAAAAATAAAACCAGAGCATCGGACCAAGCAAAATGCATACGCGAGCATTCTTTCTTCCTGGAATTTATGCGCAAATCAGAATTCTTTTTGTTTTAGAAAAGCAAATGACGATCGGAGAATTTCCCAAAAGATGGCAGAAAAATCCGGATACTCGGTTATGAGCGCGCCAAAATATAAATTCCAAATCAAGGTTCCGGGAACTTCCGCCAATTTAGGTTCCGGCTTCGATCTATTGGGGTTGGCGTTCCAGATCTATAACGAATTTATTTTTGAATTCGGAAAAACTTCCGAGTTTACTAGAAAGGTTAAAGGATCTTCTGCACCTGTGTTTACGGATGATGAGGATCTAGTTTTACAATCTTATAAAACGTATTTTTCCTTATTTATATCTTCCCAAACTAAGTCATCTATTTCTCCCGTTCCTTATTCTGTGACTATGGAATTAGGACTTCCTTTAAAGGGTGGCTTGGGATCCAGTGCGAGCGCAGTGGTAGCTGGATTTTCTGCTGCCAGATTCGCTCATGAAAAATATTTCCCGGATACAAAACTTCCGAGCGAATCTGAGTTCTTATACCAACTGGCCTTACTCGAGGGTCACCCTGACAATACAACTCCTGCTTATTTAGGAGGATTTGTTTTCTCTTATTTTGCAGAAGATAAACTTTATTATTTTAAGAAGAAATTCCCTAAGAATATACATTGTTTCTTTCTCATTCCTGAATTGGAGATTTCAACCAATCATTCCAGGAAATGTCTTCCGGATACTTATCCTGTTTCTGATATTATTTTTAATTTAAGTAGAATGTCTACTTGGTGGGAATTTTTAGAATCCGGAGAACCTGGACTTCTAAAAAGGGCGTTGGAAGACAAGATCCATACTCCTTACAGAATGAATTCCGAATTTCCACTTTTGCCTCTAGTGCAAGAAATCGAAAAATCTGCAATAGGCGTTTCTCTTTCAGGAAGTGGTCCCGCCGTTCTTGTTTATACAAGAAGAAAGGATTCCAAACGTCTGGAGAAAAAGTTCTCAGAGCTTACAAAACAATTCTCCGAAAAATCAGGGATTACCTGCAGGTTAGTTCGTCTTTCTCCCGATACTGGTGGAGCTAAAATCTCTTTTAAAAAGATCTCTTAATCTTCTTCAGAAGATCTTTCTTTTCCGAAAGAATAGAGACCTTTTTTATCCCTGGACCGGGTAGAAAGTCCAGGATGGATCTTTTGGACGGAGAATATGAATTTCATTCTTTCCTTTCCAAGTTTATTCACAAAAAAGTTAGAAGTAATTCCTATCTCGAAGTATTGGGTCATACGATCCTTGATGATCTTATCAGAGATCCTAAAAGATGCAGTCTGTCCAATGATCTCATGGCTTTCCAATTTTTCCTGGGATTCCATTTTAGCAAAATGCTGCATACGTGGAGGTTTCATTATCGCAGGACCGGAACGATTGATTAGAATATCATAATCTTCCGTATCTTTTCCTTTTTTCAATACGAATACTAGGTGATCATCTTGAATGGACTTGCAGAGGGTAGGGATGTCTCCATAGACTTGCCCAACTGAAAATTTATAAAATCTGGTGCTTTCCGGAACTACGATTTCGTAGGTATCTCCTTCTTCAGGAGGGTCCATTTGGCTTGGGCGTGTTTTGGCGGCATACGGGCGAAGAACTTCCCAATAAAAAAAGAATCCCATTCCTGAAACTGCAATGAGTGACAGGACGCCTAAGGCTAAATCCAGCTTGGGTGAAAATACAAGACCTAACTCAAAAGCCAAGTTTTAGCCTTTTAAATCTATCTTACCGCGACCGGTTTTCATTTCTGAGACCGAGCTAAATCTGGAACTTACGATCATAGATAAAAGATCCTTCATTTGTTCGGGACTGATTACTTGGCTCAATCTTTCTTCTGCACTTACTGGACTCGGCTTCATTACCAATTCATCTGCGCCATGCTCGTTTTTCAATTTGATTCCTTTCCGATCGGCAGTTTGGATTTCCAATACATCTCCGACCTGTTCCTGTTCGGGTTTAACTTCTTTCTGTACCGGGGACCAAGTCACCGGATACTGTCCCGAATGTATCCCATTTACGTTCATAAACCTAAACCTCCGTTTTCAGGTCTCTATTAATTCCTATCGGAAATCAGATCGCTTGCTTAATTTTTTTTCGAAATAATTCCTTTATAAGCCTGAATTTGAACGGTTTTTTTACCATGGATATAGGCGGATTTCTGCCTTTTTCGCCATCCGAATTATTCGTTTGCCTCCCATACTCAGCTTTCTAAATTGGCAGCTAGGGGAGCTTTTCTCCCTTTGGTAAGGATATTATGTCTGAAGAAACTTCTTCCACTCTCTTAGACCGTGTTTTCGGTCAGAAATTTAAGGCGACACTTCCTTGGGTCTTCTTAGCTTACGTTCTATTATCAATTCATCCTATTGTGAAGTTCTTTATACCGGAACATTATATGAGGATCGGGACTTTCGGATTTTATACCATCTCCGATGTGAAAAAAGATAACCCGGCTGCTTATCGCAAATATCTGCAAGAAAACAACCAGCAGATGTATAGAATGTTCTCACAGCTTGCTTCCCAAGAAATCCTAAAAAAAGAAGCAGCTGCTAAAGGAGTTCCTGTAGAAGAGCTGACTAAGTTTGGAAGAGGGTATGAGCCGGTCCAAGACGAAGTGGTTGCAGCATATAACCAATTCAAAAATGAGCCAGGCTTAAAAGGAAAACCTTTAGCTGCAGTCCAAGGTGAGATCGTAAAATATTTAAAAGCGGTCCAAGCGGATAGAGAAAGACAATCATTCTTCGGAAGAATGAGAGAAGAGTATAATACTGAGATCATCGGACCGGAACTTCCTCCTCCAACTAGAGTTGCGATCGAGGCAAGTGAGAATCCAACAATCGGACCTGCTGATGCAAAAGTTACTATTGTAGAATTTTCAGATTTCGAATGTCCTTATTGTGCGATGAGCCAGACTACTACTAAAGCGCTCAGAGAACAATATAAGGATCAGATCAAATGGGTCTTTAGGGATTTCCCTATGGACTTCCATAGAAACGCAATGTTCGCTCATGTTGCCGCAAATTGTGCGATCCCTCAGGGAAAATACTGGCAGTACAATAGCCTCCTTTTCGAGAACGGAAGAAAATTAGAAAAAGGGAATGTGATCAGACTGGCTCAGCAAGTTGGTTTGGACATGGGAGCCTTCAATCGTTGTATCGCTGACGAGGACAAGATAAAGAGCGAGATCGAAGCAGATATGCAAGCAGGGCAAAGTTACGGCGTAAACGGAACACCTGCATTCTTCATTAATGGTATTTTAGTGGAAGGCAATATGCCGATCCAAAATTTCACGAAGATCATCGACGAAGAGCTGAAAAATAACTAAGCTCTAGTATATAAAAAGTTAGGAGTTTCAAATGGCAAAAACAGTTAAGGTAGCAGTTACGGGTGCCGCTGGGCAGATCGGATATTCTTTATTATTCAGGATCGCATCAGGTCAAATGTTCGGAGCGGATACTCCGGTAGAGATCCAGATGTTGGAACTGGAAGCAGCTCTTCCTGCTGCTAAAGGTGTGATCATGGAATTGGAAGACTGCGCCTTTCCTCTTTTGCAAAAAGTAAGTGTTTCTCCTGATCTGGATGTCGCTTTTAAAGATATTAACTGGGCGCTACTTGTTGGTTCCGTTCCAAGAAAAGCTGGAATGGAAAGAAGTGACCTTCTTAAAATTAATGGTGGGATTTTCGTAAACCAAGGAAAAGCGATCGAGAAGAACGCTTCTTCCGACGTAAGAGTTCTGGTAGTCGGAAACCCTTGTAACACAAACTGCTTAATTGCTATGAACAATGCGAAAGGAGTTCCTTCCGATCGTTGGTTCGCAATGACCAAACTGGATGAGAACCGTGCAAAATCCCAACTTGCGATCAAGTCTGGAAATTTGGTAAAAGATGTATCAAATGTTGCGATCTGGGGAAACCACTCTTCTACTCAATATCCTGACTTCTATAACGCTAAGATCGGTGGAAAAATAGCAACCGATGTGATCAAAGATCATGATTGGTTGAAAGGTGACTTCATTAAGAACGTTCAACAACGTGGAGCTGAGATCATCAAAGCAAGAGGAGCCTCTTCCGCTGCATCTGCTGCTAACGGAGTTGTGGATACTGTTCGTCAGATCATCACTCCCACCCCGGCAGGAGATTGGTTCAGCGTTGCCGTTACTTCTGACGGTTCGTACGGAGCTGATAAGGGACTTATCTTCGGATATCCAGTGAAGTCTGACGGAACTAAAGTTGAGATCGTTAAAGGATTGGAATTGAACGACTTTGCAAAAGAGAAATTCAATATCACTCATGACGAACTTAAGTCAGAAAGAGACGAAGTAAAAGGGATGTTATAATCCCTTCGGAAATCCTGTGCAGGAAACTCCATCCACGAAACTTCCTTTCTTTTCGGAGCTTCCTGCCTTCTTTTCCAGGTTAGAATCTCAAAAGAGGATCCGAGTCTTGGATCCTCCTTCTGGTCTGGACCTCTGCTCCAATGATTATCTGGGGCTTTCTAAGCATCCTGAAATTATCCAAGCTTTAAAAGAAGGGATCGATATCTACGGTGCAGGTTCCACTGCAAGCCGCTTAGTTAGAGGTCATCGAACAGTATTCGAAGAATTAGAAAATGATTTTTCAAACTGGGTGCAATCTGAAGATTCTCTCTTCTTCGCAAATGGTTATGCAGCGAATTTAGGAACGATTTCCTGCGTTGCAGATCCTTCTTATACGATCTTTTGTGATCGTAAGAATCATGCTTCTTTAATGGATGGTGTCCGACTCTCGGGCGCCAAAAAAGTATATTATAAACATTCCGATCTAAACGATCTAGAAGACTCTTTAAAAAAATATTCCGGTTCCAAGCATAAGATGATCGTAACCGAGTCCGTATTCAGTATGGACGGCGACAAAACTGATATACGCGCATTATTATATCTGAAAGAAAAATACGGAGCATTACTTTATGTAGATGAAGCTCATGCAATCGGACTTTTCGGGAAAGAGGGCTCTGGAGTTTCCTTAGAAGAAAATATTCCCGGAACTTCCGAAGTGGATTTTAGAATGTCTACTTTAGGAAAGGCTCTCGGTTTAGAAGGTGCAGTCATCTCTACCACCAAAGATGCGAGAAAGTATTTACTTCATTCTGCTCGAACATTCGTATTTTCCACAGGTTCACTTCCTGCAATTGCGCACGCTGGAAGGGTTGCAATCCGTCTTGCAAGACAGATGGATGATGAAAGAAAAATTTTGCTCGAGAATTCTGAATTCTTTCGTGATGCTTTGCATAAAACCGGAAGAGATACAGGAAATTCTAATACTCAAATTATACCTATACTGTTAGGTTCGGAAGCAGAAGCATTGGAACTTTCTTCTCGTTTGGACCAAAATGGATTCCAAGCAAAGGCGATCCGTCCTCCTACAGTGGATGTTTCTAGGATCAGGGTCTCTCTTAATTCTAAGATTAGCAAACAAGATCTAGAAAAATTCGTACAATTGGTTCGGGAGAATTAAGTTTGTCCATCTTTGTAACCGGAACCGGGACCGATATCGGTAAAACATTTTTCTGTTCTCTTATGATGGCTAAGTATGCCGAAGAGCTTGGGCTAAAATATTTAAAGCCCATCCAAACTGGTGCGGATTCGGACAGAGTGAAGATCATGAATCTTACCGGACTCAACGAATCTTATTTTTTAAAAAATTATTATACATTCGAACTTCCTGCTTCTCCTCATTTAGCTTCTGAAATGGAAAATACTACCGTTGATACCGATGAACTTTCCAGGCATCTTTTCAGTATAAAAGACGCTAAAATTTTGGTAGAAGGTGCCGGAGGTCTATATGTTCCTCTGAACCGTTATTATTTTACAGTCGACCTAGTGGAGCAGGCGAAAATCCCATTGGTATTAGTAGCTTCAACGGAACTCGGAACGATCAATCATACGTTATTGTCGATTGAAGCTCTTAGAAAAAGAGAGATTAAGGTTTTAGGAGTCTATTTTATAGGTCCTGAAAATCCACTTCGCTCGGACAATATCAGGACCATCATAGAAGCGGCTGAAATAGGGCTTTTGGGGACATTTCTTCTTCCGGAAAGAAAGTTGTCTAGAAAGGAATTCTTAGATAAGGTTGTAAAAGAATTCGATCCGGACAGGATCCTCCCGGACTTACTTTTCCCTTGATCTGGCACCCGTACACAATCCAACTAGATTCCGATCCTCCTTTAAAGATAGTCTCTGCTAAGGGAGAATTTCTATATGATGAAAATGGAAAAGAATATATAGATGCAATCTCTTCTTGGTGGGTCAGCATCCACGGTCATAACCATCCTAAACTTGTGGACGCCGTTAAAAAGCAGTTGGATTCCTTGGATCATGTACTTCTCGCAGGTTTTACTCATCCTCCCGCATTAGAACTGGCTCATGAACTTTTAGAATTCACCAATTGGAATTTTCGTAAGGTCGTCTATTCTGACAATGGGTCCACCGCTTTGGAGATCATGTTGAAGATCGCTCTTCAGTATTTTAGGAACCAAGGTAGACAAAAGAAAAAGGTATTTATCAACTTCTCTTATTCTTATCATGGAGACACAATCGGAGCAATGAGCGTAGGAGGGGACTCAGTATTCAATAGAGTCTTTCAAAGCCTTTTGTTTCAGACTAAAAGTTTTCCTTCTCCCGCCTGTCATGATTGCCCGGTTTCTAAATCACCACATTCCTGTGCAGAAGATTGTTTGGATGAGTTAGAGGCGTACTTATCCGCTCACTCCGAAGAAGTAGTAGGAGTTGTAATGGAACCTTTGATCGCCGGTGCAGGCGGAATGTTATTCCATAAACCAAGCGTTCTTACAAGGCTTAGAGAGATCACAGAACGTCATGATGTGCTTCTTCTTTTGGACGAAGTATTTACCGGTTTTGGGAGAACTGGGGCAGACTTTGCCTATCAAAAAGCAGGGATACGTCCTGATATGATAGCGCTCGCAAAAGGACTGACTGCTGGAATTCTTCCTTTGGCAGTTACTTTGGTGAGAGAAGAAATTTACAAAGAATTTTTGTCCTCTGAACCTATGAAAGCATTCTATCATGGTCACACTATGACTGGATATCCGCCAGGCTGCGCTTCTGCACTTGCTTCATTACGAATTTATAAAGAAGAAAACAGACTCGCAGATGTAAAAAAATTGGAGTCTTATTTGGAGGAAGGTTGGGCCAAACTAAGAGTTGAATTTCCTGATAAGATCAAGAATACAAGAGTGCTCGGTTCGGTAGGTGTAGGAGAACTTTTTACAGGAAAGATTCGCCCAGGTTATGTGAATCCATTTGCGAGAGAGTTCCGTAGGATTTGCCAAGAGAATGGAGTGATACTTCGCCCACTCGGGAACGTGATATATATCACTCCTCCATATAATATTTCCAAATCTTCTTTGGACAAGGTGTTCCAAGCGGTCCGCGAAGGCCTCTCTGCTTATAAAATCGAAGATTGACGAACACTCGTTTTTAAGTTCAATTATAGATTGCCAAGGAAAACACTGCTTCGGAAACTATCGGCAGAATGAAACTTAGTCTAGAAACTCCCCAAGCCACTGCAGAAAAAGTATTTTCAGAGGTGCCAAGCATTATCGATCGGGAGGAAACACATGCAATTCTAAGTGGCCAAGTCCCATTGACTGAGGCTTTGGACAGGGCATACAAAATCCGCGAAAAATATTTCGGTAAAACAGTTCGGATTCATGTTCTAGACAATATTAAGAACGGACATTGTCCGGAAGACTGCGGTTATTGCGCTCAAAGAAAGAATGCTGATTCTGGGGTCCAAGAATATTCTATGAAATCTCCTGAGGAGATATTCCAAGATGCGGTCCAAGCAAAGGAAAATGGTGCTTACCGTTTCTGCATGGTTACAGCGGGAACAGGACCTAATTCTCTAGCAACCGAAAAGCTGGCATTCACAATCGAGAAGATC
The DNA here is from genome assembly GCF_002811475.1 of Leptospira hartskeerlii. Lineage (NCBI taxonomy): Bacteria > Pseudomonadati > Spirochaetota > Leptospiria > Leptospirales > Leptospiraceae > Leptospira > Leptospira hartskeerlii. The sequence goes on along the minus strand of NZ_NPDL01000003.1, from coordinate 178,132 downwards.
AGCAAAGAATTGGGACTAAAAGTTTGTTTGTCCGCCGGTCTATTAGATAGAGAAAAAGCAGAACGTTTAAAGGCGGCCGGTCTTGATAGATACAATCATAATCTGAATACTTCTAAGGCACACTATCCAGAAATCTGTGACACTCATACCTACGAACAAAGAGTAGAGACCATCACCCATTTGATGAAAGCAGGAGTAGGGATGTGCTCCGGTGTGATCGTTGGAATGGGGGAATCACTTTGGGATCTAACGGATGTTATATACGAGATCAAAAACCTAAAAGTAATCTCCATTCCGGTGAATTTTTTCATCCCTGTTGCGGGACATGCGATTAAAAATCCGCAAGGTTTAACCCCGGAATTTTGCCTTAGGACTCTCATTGCATTTCGTTTGGTGAACCCTGATTCAGAGGTCCGTATTGCTGCAGGAAGAGAAGGACATTTAAGAGGACTGCAAGGAATGGCTTTATACGCTGCTAATTCCTTATTTGCAAGCGGGTATCTGAACGTAAAAGGTTCCGATGCCGCAGACACTATCCGGATGATCCTAGACTCAGGATTCTATCCTGAATTCTCTTCCGGTGTGGGAGAAGAAATAGATTGGGAATCCGCTCTCGGAAAAGACCATCCTTATGCTCCTGAAAATTTCCCGGAACTTTACAAATATCGGAAATCCTTGAAATAGTTTTTTTGGGTTAAGATCCAAAATCGTATAGCATTTTCCGACCCAGTATGGGAAGATTCCCAAGCTCGGTGGTTTTCCAAGATTAATTTCGGAATAGATTGAAACTCTGGTAGGGGTGAAAATCCTGGATATAACGGAGATTGTCGGATGAAATATAAAATAGAGATCAATAAACTAAAAAACGGCTATATTGAAGCCAAATTGATCGATACAGTTTCCAACAACCCAATTGAATTTCGTATTTGCGACACAGAAGAATATCTGCAGGCTCAGATCGCTGACTGGCATAAAAGATTTCACATGAAAGAATCCGAGAACTGAGAGTTTTAAAGGGATTGTTCAAATGAAAGTATTAGGGATTTGTTTTTTTCTTCTTTCCCTAATCTCTTGTTCTGTTTTCCAACCCAGGACAATATACGACTATTATAATCCAGATTTCAAATGTGTGGACAAGGTAGGTATCCGGGATTCCGACGAATGGGAATCCTACCAGAAATTGTATCTGGAAGCAGTCCTGATCTACACAAATGAGAATGAAAAATTAAAAAAAGCGAATATAGTTTTCGTAGGAAATAGCCTGATCGCAGCTATTCCACCGGATCTGATCCAAGCGGATTTTCCAGGTTCTGTAAACCGAGGGATTGCCGGAGATATGACGGAACTTCTTTTGAACCGTTTGGACTCCACCGTCCTGAATCTAAAACCTTCTACTATTATCCTAGAAATCGGTGGAAACGATATTCGCGACGGTAAATGCCTGGATTATATAGAAGGGATTCATAGACTTCTGGTCCAAAAAATTAGAACCAGCCTTCCGAACACAAAGGTGCTTATTCTCGGAATTCCGCCGGTTTTAAGCCGAAATGTGAATTCTGTATCTCCTATTGTAAATGCTTGGCTTTTACGGATCGCAAATGAGAACCAAAATGTCCAATTCTTGGATATCTGGCCTGAGTTTCGACAAAAAGAGATTCCTTTTATCCGAGAAGAATTGGCATTTTCTTATGATGGAAAAAAAGATCCGATCCATATCAATAGAGACGCCTATATCATTTGGCTTCGCAAAATTAAATCCCTTTTACGTTAATCTAAGTGCTCTTATTTTTCAGTCCTAAAAACGATTCGGATCCCCAAAGATTATCCGAGGCACTTTCCGACCGATTCAAACAACCTGCTTTTATCGAAAGAAGATCGGAAGTTTCCAAAGAATACGTATGCGATGTTTGGAATATAGATAATGCTCTTCCAAGAGAAGAATTAGTCTATCTCAGACAAGAATTACAAAGATTCCGTAAAATTGATCTGATCCAAATCTCTTCCTTTTTAAACAATGACGTATTGTTTTGTTTCGATATGGATTCCACTTTGATCCAAGAAGAAGTCATAGACGAACTTGCAAGATACGCAGGTGTTTATGAAGAAGTCGCACATGTGACAAAGGAAGCAATGGAAGGCAACCTGAACTTTCACGAAGCTCTCCAAAAAAGATGCCATTATTTGAAAGATCTTCCTGTTTCCATATTTGACGAATTGTATTTTAAATTACATGCAAATCACGGTGTCCCTGAATTGCTCCAAGGTTTAAAGAAGAAGAACGCGAAAACCGCAGTATTCAGCGGCGGATTTATAGACATATTAGAAAGATTTAAACAAGAATATTCCATTGATGAAGTTCGTGCAAACTATTTGGACCGAGTAGGGGATAAACTTTTAGGAACAGTATCCGGAACTGTAGTCGATAAAAATATCAAAAGAGATTCTCTTTTGGAACTTCAATCTCGCTTTCAAATACGCAAAGAAAACATCGTAGCTGTGGGCGACGGCGCAAACGACCAACTGATGTTAGAGGCTTCCGGTATCGGGATTGGATTTCATGCGAAAGAAGGTCTTAAGTCCAATATTTCCAACTGGATAGACTTTGCTTCTATGGATGTTCTTCTGTATTTATTTGCTTAATTGAAATTGGGACCGCGGTGTAGGAATTCCAACATCGCCGCTCTATAAATTAACCTCGAGAACTAACTCTCTTCTTCCAATCATCCAAAAGTTTTAAAGCTTCTATAGGAGTCATAGAATCAATCGGAAGATCCGTAATCTCTTTTTTAAAGTCCTGCCAGAACTGACTGTCGCCGTTAGGTGCGCTCATATCTTGGAATAAAGAAGGTTCCCTGGTTTGGATACGTATTTCTTTCTTCCTGGATTCCATATCTGTGAGAATTTCGGCAGCTCGTTTTACTACGGAATCTGGAACTCCTGCAAGTTGAGCCACGTAGATACCGAAAGATTTTTTAGCCTTACCTGGTTTTACTTTTCTTAAGAAGATGACCTTATCATCCTTCTCCACGGTTTCCATATGAAGGTTCCAAACTCCGGGAAGTCTGGCGAGTTCGGTAAGTTCATGGTAATGGGTCGCAAAGACAGTTTTAGGTCTTGGGTGCATTTCAGAAAGAGATTCCAAAATCGCCCAAGCAATACTCATTCCGTCGTAGGTAGAAGTTCCTCTTCCAACTTCATCAAAAAGCAATAGAGATTGAGAAGTACAGTTTTTTAGAATATTCGCAGTTTCTTTCATTTCCACATAGAATGTGGACTCTCCCGCATTCAGATTATCTCCAGCTCCGATACGAGTGAATAGTTTGTCTAAGATCGGAAGTTTTGCAGTTTCAGCCGCCACACTTCCGCCGATCTGGAATAAGATCTGATTAATTGCGATCTGCCTCATGAATGTGGACTTACCGGCCATATTGGGACCAGTTAAGATGGCGATTGAGTTTTCTTTTCCATCCAAGCCCACATCATTTGGAGTGAATTTTGCCCCAACCGGAAGGCTTGCTTCCACCACAGGGTGTCTGGAAGATTTCATTTCTAAGTTGGAATCCTCACTCAGTTCAGGGCGTATCCAGCCGAATTTTTCCTCCGCCTTTAATAGTGAAATTTGGAAATCAAGATCTCCGAATTCTTCCGAGACAAGAAGTAGTTCGGAAGAATATTCCAAAACGGTTTGTACCATTTTTTCAAATTCTGCCTTCTCCACTTTTTGGATGATCTCATCCGCTTCTAAAATCGTTCTTTCTATCTCTTCTAGTCTTGCAGTGGTAAATCTTTCCGAAGTAACTAGAGTTTGTTTTTTGAGATATTCTTTAGGAGCCTGCTCCGCTTGTGCACGGGAGATCTCTATAAAATAACCAACGATCTTATTATACTTGATCTTGAGAGTGGAAAGTCCCGTTTTCTTCTTCTCTTCTGTCTCTAATTCTAAGATCCAGTCGGCACCTTTGGAACCTGCTTCTCGTGCTCTATCCAGATTTTTGTCGAAGCCATCTTTTAGAAATTTACCATTTCCTAATATAACAGGAAGTTCCTCCGTATGGATCCTTCCCTCAATATAATCCTTTAATTGATCCAATTTATCCGGTTTGGAGATCGGATATCCAAGAGGGGAAAGTAAACCTATGAGAGAATCCAAGGTTTGGATAGAAGAAAGGATCGTTTTGAAATCCCGAGGGTAGGCTTTGTTGCCTCTAAATCTACCTAGGATTCTTTCCAGATCTCCTAGGTCTTTGAGCGATTGAGTTAAATGAGCAAGGGGGATCCTTTTGATGATGTCCTGCTTTTCCCATCTGGATTTTAGGATGGCAGGGTCCGTTTCCGGAAATAAGATCCTCTGTTTCAGGACTCTTTTTCCTTTGGCAGTACTGCAAAAATTTAGAACTGAGAATAGAGTATGACCCTTGTCTTCTTTTTCGTTTTCGATTAGTTCCAGATTCAGGATGGTTTCCCTATCCATTTCTAAATAAGAACCTGTTTGTAAGATTCGTGGCTCTCTTAAGGTAAGAGTTCCATCCCTATAATTCTCTCTAATATAATATTCTAATGTTCTGGTAACAGTTTGGAATGGATCGTTAGAATTTTCCGACCCAACTTTAGTCGCATCTAAAACGGTTAATTCTCTTTCTCCGAAGTTTTGCCAAGTTCTGATCCTTTCTAAGTCTTGGGAGAATACACAAATTTCGCTGGGTTTGAATTTTACGAACTCCGATTCTAATACTTGGGTCCTGGAAATCGGGACCGCAAAATGTAAAACTTCTCCCGTAGAAACATCAGCCATTCCTACAAAGATCAAGGCAGCTTTCGGGACGAGCACGCATAGATAATTATTTTGGAAACCTGAAAGTAAATGTTCTTCGATCACTGTGCCTGGAGTGATGATCCTCACGACATCCCTGGTCATCAGTTTTGTATTTCCATCTTCCGGTCTAGATTGTTCGCAGACTGCTATCTTCTTTCCTGCAGAAAGTAATCTGGAAATATATCCGTCCTTGCTATGGAATGGGATCCCGCACATTGGAACCGAGTTTTGTCTTTTAGTAAGCGCAATGTCTAAAATTGCTGAAGCAATTTTCGCATCTTCCAAAAACATTTCATAAAAATCTCCCATTCGGAAGAATAGAATAGAATCTGGAAACTTGGCTTTGATCTCCAGATACTGCCTCATCATAGGAGTATCCAGCGCTTCTGTTAGATCAGGAGAATTAGTTTCCGTTGTAAGCGAATCTTTTTGCATTTCTAATAAAATTCCGAATGAGTTCCTGATCTTTATTTCCTGGAGAAGATTCTACACCACTTGCAACATCTACTCCGTATGCTTTTGTCTGGGAGAGTGCCTTTGCAACATTCTCCGGAGTAAGCCCTCCTGCAAGCAGGTAAGGTCTTCGGACTTCCGAGACCTGTTCCCAAGGAAAACTTTCTCCTGTTCCACCGCCCGCATCAGATTTATAGCTATCTAATATCAATAAATCTGAATTTAAAAAATGTAAAGAGTCATCGTTTACTTTTCCTCGAACACGATAGGAAAGTATTCTGGAATCCTTGGTTTGGTAGAGAGGAGAAGATTCTCCGGGAGCCAATGAGTCGTCGCTAACGTATTGGACATAGTCGTGTCGCAAATTTTTTAAAAGCGCTTCTATATATTGGGTTGAAGATTTATAAAAAAGGAATACGATTTTTGGACGTAAAAAAGAAGGAACAGAAGTATATAAATAGGTAATTAGGATCTCGGCTTCTTTCGGGGAAACAAGTCTTGGACTGGAAGAGACAAAATTGATCCCAATCAGATCGGCTCCTTCTTCCACGCAGACTTTTAGATCGTCTACTTTTCGTATTCCGCAGATTTTTACTTTAGGGGTTTGGGACATGGGATTTTTTTTCCGGGACTGTCTTTCGATTCCATTTTACGGCTCGAAATATTTCTCCTCTTTTCTATACAAGACCAGGACTTCCCCAAGTCAAGTATGATCGATCATAGATTTTTTCTAGAAGACAAAAGAAGCCTTAGGCTTTTGATCCTGGGAAACAAAGAGGCTACCGGAGATCCAAACGACCCGAATTTTATCCGGGAGAGGGTCGCGCAGGCTTCCGGAGTTGCGGGTACCGAAGTATTTTTTATGAACCAGGAACATGGAACTACCATCCTGGAAGTAAACGGATCTCCCAGCGCCGAAATTCCTACAGGGGATGCTCTATTTACCACGGAACCTAAAAAGATCCTAGTCGTAAAAACGGCTGATTGTATGCCGATCTTCTTTTGGACAGGAAGGCCTGCTCTTGTAGGGGTAATCCATTCTGGCTGGAAAGGAACTCTTGCAGGTATTACTGAAAAAGTCCTGGCTCATGTGCAGAAAAGATATGGAGTAGATCCTGAACTGGTCCATTTTTATTTAGGGCCTTATGCGACCGGCAAACACTATGAAGTCGGAGAAGATGTGGCTTCTCTTTTTCGTAAAGAAGTGCCGAATTCTCTCAAAGCGTTAGAAGAGCCTGGAAAGTTTCTGTTGGAACAAAAAACTTTTTTACTTCATAGGATTAAAAGTCTAGGGATACAGCCTTTTTTGGAAACTGCCGGAGTTTGTACGATGTCTCCCAATTCTAAATTTTTTAGTCATAGAAGGGGAGATACCGGTAGGAATTTGAATTGTATCTGGTTGGAATAAGATCCTAAATTAGAAAAATTCAGGATCAGATCTTGATCGTTTTGCGAACGGTAGAGTTTGCTTTTTCTAGAACCTTTTCTCTTTTGATCGGTTTTATCAGATAGTCCATGATACCATCTTCTGTTAAAGCCTTGATGACTGCGGGAGTGTTTTCGTCGCTGATCACGATCACTCTAGGAAGAACTCCCATTTCTTTCATTTCATAAAAGGCGGCAAAACCGTCTATCACAGGGAGGTGAAGGTCTAATGTAATCAGGTCTACCTTTCGGTTTTCCTTGTACATATTCAGGAGTTCTTTGCCCGTTTCCGCAAAACCGACCACTTCATAACCTTCGGATTCCAGGATCTGAGCCAATTGTTTAGCTTGGAATTTAGAATTTTCCGCAATGATTACCTGATAAGGTCTTCCTGATGGAGCTACTCCGCCTTTCATCCAGTCACCGTCCCCGTTAATTCAAGAAATTTCCAGAAAGTTTCATACATTTAGTATTTATATACGTAAAAATATGAAATTTCCAAGCATCGAATCAATTCCAGGCTTTATAAAACCTTCTCAATTTCTATTCCGATTTCTTCCGTTCCCAAAATTTCGGCGCCTTTCTCGGCGATATCTTTGGTACGTTTTCCTGCGGAAATCACTTTACGGACTGCAGTTTCTATCTTTTGTGCTTCTTCTTCCATAGAGAAAGAATAACGTAAGAGTAGTGCAGCACTCAAAATCTGAGCGATCGGGTTTGCAATTCCTTTGCCTGCGATGTCCGGTGCGGATCCGCCGGAAGGTTCATATAAACCGAATCCGGATTCTGAAAGGGAAGCAGAAGGAAGCATCCCGATAGAACCTGTGATGATGGAGGCTTCGTCGGAAAGAATGTCCCCAAACATATTCTCGCAAAGGATCACGTCGAATTGTTTCGGATTTACGATTAGCTGCATCGCCGCATTGTCCACATAAAGATGGGTTAATTGGACGTCGGAAAATTCTTTTTTGTGAAGGTCGATCACCACTTCTTTCCAAAAAACGGAAGTGGTTAATACGTTTGCCTTATCAATGCTTGTGACTTTATTATTTCTTTTTCTCGCGGCTTCGAATGCAACTCTTGCTGCTCTTTCGATCTCTCTGCGGGAATATCTCATTGTATCGAATGCGAATTCTTCCGCTCCGCTTCCTTCTCTACCTTTTGGCTGACCGAAATAGATACCTGAGGTTAATTCTCTTAGAATAAGAATATCCAGGCCTTCTCCAATAATTTCAGGTTTGATTGGAGAAGCATTTCTGAGCTCAGGATAAATGATCGCAGGTCGAAGATTTGCGAATAGATCGAAATGTTTACGTAAAGGAAGAAGTGCTCCTCTCTCAGGTTGTTTTTCCGGTGGAAGTGATTCCCATTTAGGACCTCCAACAGATCCGAATAGGATAGCATCTGATTCTTCACAAAGTTTTAAAGTTTCTGGAGGAAGAGGTCCTCCAGTTTTGTCGATTGCAATTCCTCCTACTAAGCTTTCCGTAAATTGGAAGTCGGAGGCTTTGGAGCCGAGCGCTTTTTTAAGAACGGAGAGGGCCACTTTCATGACCTCGGGGCCGATTCCGTCCCCTGCTAATACGGCTACTTTTTTCATAGAGCTGTTGTTTTCCTTTTTATTTCTGTGCTTCTAAGACGGATTCTAGAATATCCAGTCCTTCATTCAAATATTGTGCTGAGATCGTAAGCGGAGGCATGACACGAATAACAGTGTCTCCAGTAGCATTTATGATCAGCCCTTTTTCCAAACAGAGTTCTGCGATCGGTCTAGAAGGAACGGTTAATTCTACTCCAATATGAAGACCCTTTCCTCTGATCTCTTTTACGATCTTATTTTTCTGTTTCATCTGATTCAAACGGCTGAATGCGATCTCGGAACAAGAGTTAACGTTTGCAAGAACGTCTCTTGTTTGGATGATCCGGATCGTTTCATAAGCAATCGTTGCGCCCAAATGGTTTCCGCCGAAAGTGCTTCCATGAGTGCCTTTCGCTAAAACGTTTTGGTATTTTTCCGCAATGATCAAAGCACCCATAGGAAATCCGGAACCAAGACCTTTTGCAAGTGTCATTGCATCCGGAGAAAAACCGAATGTTTCAAAAGCAAACATAGTGCCAGTTCTTCCGAAACCTGTTTGGATCTCGTCTAAGATCAGAAGTGCCTCATTTTCTAAGGTCAACTCTCTAACAAGGTTCATATATCCATGGGTAAGAGGGATGATCCCGCTTTCTCCCAAGATAGGTTCTGCAATGAACGCAACCACTCTTCCCGCGAATCTTTCGAATGCATCCACTAGCTCTTCTTCATTGTTTGGGCTAACGAATTCTATTCCTTCCAATAGTTTCCCGAAGCCGGTATGCATTTTTTTCTGTCCGGTTAGGCTGATCCCTGAGACGGATCTTCCATGGAAACTTTTATGGAGAGATATGATTACCGGATCGTGTATCTGTTTCTGTTCCGCGTAAGCTCTAGCTAGTTTGAAAGCTGCTTCTGTTGCTTCCGTTCCGGAATTACATAAGAATACCTTTCCTGGAAAAGTATTCAGGATGAGAAGTTCCGCTAAACGAGATGCTTCTTCCGAATAGAACCAATTGGAAGTATGCATTAGTTTGTCTATTTGGTTGCGGATCGCTTCTATAATATCCGGATCGCTATGACCCAGATTTGTAACTGCTACACCTGCTAAAAAGTCGATGTATTGCTTATTGTTTTGATCGAATAATAATTCGTTCACTCCGTAACGGAATGCTACAGGGTAACGATTGAATAAGTCTAGAAGATACTTGTCTGTAAGTTCTTTTGTACTTTGAAAATCTGATGCAGTTTCGTTCATGATAAACCAGCCAATTGTAAAAATAAGGACTCTGTTTCTTTCAATTCTTCTAATAAACTGTCTGTGAGTTTTGGGATCTCAGTTTTAGTCTTAGGAGAAGTCCTGCTCTTGAAAGAAGAATAAATTTTGATCTTAGGTTCAGTCCCAGAGGGACGGATAGTTAGCTTTGCCTGATCTTCTAATTCTAATTGGATCACATCCGAGGAAGGAAGACCCGAAAACGCAGATTTAGATGCGCTTCCCCTTGCGATCTTATTCTTAAAATCTAAAAATCCTGTGACCTTTCTTTTGCCGATCGATTTTCCGATCAGGTCGTTGTCACGGAGTGATTGTAATGAATCTTGGATCTTTTTTTTGCCTGCAAGTCCTTCTAAGGTTAAAGACTTTAGACTTTCTTGGTACAATCCATACTTCAGATACACATCATCCATATAGGATAGAAGGTCTTTTTTTTCGGATAGAACTTCCATGAGTAGAAGTGCGGAAGACAAACTATCTTTATCTCTTACAAATTCCACCGGAAGATAACCGTAGGATTCTTCTCCTCCGAATAGAAAATACTGGGTTTTGCTCTTGTCTAGTTTTCCCATTACTTCTGCGATAAACTTGAAACCTGTTAGAACATTCTTAAGTGCGATCTTGTTTTTCTTTGCAATCTCAGCTTGTAGGTCGGTGGTTACTACGGTTTTTACAAGAACCGGTTTTTTTCCTTTTTTAGGTTTAGAGCCTACCTTCTCCGCTAAGTATGCAGCTAGAATGGAACCGATCTGATTTCCATTTAGAAGTGTGTATCCTCCCTTAGGATTTTTGACTCCAATCCCAAGTCTGTCCGCATCTGGGTCAGTTGCTATAAATGCGTCTGCCCCGATCTTTTCAGAAAGTTTTCTGCTCATTTCCAGAGCTTCCGGTTCTTCCGGATTCGGGAATTTGACTGTAGGAAATTCGCCGTCCGGATCTTTTTGTTCCGGGACCAGAGTCACATTTTTGTATCCGAAGTCTTGTAGTAGCTTCTTCATATATTTTCCTCCGGTTCCATGGAGAGGAGAATATACTAATTTGGTTTGGGATCTTTCTTTTGGAGTAACCTTAGAAGATACGATCCCTGATTTTTTAAGAGCTTTCAGATAGGAAGAAAAACAATCTTCTCCCGCTTTTTGGACGAGCTTCTTGTATTTCGGGTCCTTAGAAGAAAGAAACGGGATCTCATTCCAGTCTTGGACTTTGTCGATGAGAGAGATGATCTTTTTATCGTCCGGAGGAGCGAGCTGTTCTCCTTTAGAAAGATATGCCTTGAACCCATTGTATTCAGGAGGGTTATGTGATGCCGTTAAGACCACACCACCTGTCGCTTTATAATAACGAACTGCATAAGAGAGTAACGGTGTAGGAGCTACTTCTGAGAATAAGATCACTTTGATCCCGAATGATGCTGCCACTCCAGCTGTGACCTCTGCAAATTCTCTAGACCTTCTTCTGGAATCGTACGCGATCACTAAGATCGGTTTTTTGGACTTTTGGACCAGATATCTGGAAAAGCCTAGGGCAGCTTTCCCGACGGTGAATTCATTCATTCTACCGATCCCGTTTCCGATCCTTCCCCTCATTCCACCGGTTCCGAATTCTAAGGGTACAGTAAATGCCTCGATTTCCAGGCCGTTTGTTTCTCCCTTTTTGTATCTATCCAGTACAGCTTTCGCTTCCTGTTGTACCTGGGGAGAAAACGGGGATTTGGTCCAGGATTCTATGTGGGATTCTGTGCTCATATATTTCTCTAGTTCACCCTATACTTGGAATAAAAAATCTAGTTCTTCCTGGTTCAAGACGTTTTTTCGCCGATTCTATTAGTATGGAATCTAATGAAATTTCCCGAGAACAACATAGGGAACTGGACTCACTTAGAGCGGTACTACGGAACATTTCCTTCCTTCTATTTTTACTTTCCGGTATTTTAACGTTCGGAGCCTTTTTAAAGGAGGCCCCTGGAAAGATTGTAATCCAAGCTGTGTCAGCGGTTTTATTTTTTATCTTGGGGATTTTGGGTTACGGAGCCTCTCTTTCTTTCCGTAAATCCTTAATTTTAGAGGAGAAGGACCCGGAGCAGATCCTATTTGCTCTCAAGGACCTGCGATTTTTCTTAAGTGGACTCGGTTGGATATTACTCGGTCTATTTTTACTCTCCTTTTTTGGAGCTTTTGCATTGCTTCTTTCTTGAATTAGAAAATCATGATCGTAAGTGGATTTAAGAGAATTTTTCATTGAAGATCGTCTAGAAAAATTTAGGACGGAAGCTCTATGTAATCTGGGAGAAAGCGGGGTCAGAAATCTGGACCTGGACACTCTTGCAGAATATCTGAGTTTAGATTTGAGAGATTTGGGAAGACTCTCTTTGGCAGATTCTCCCAATTCGGGAAGAAAAGATCTAAGAGAAGAAATTTCGAAACTTTATAATAATGTTTCTCCCGATCAGGTTCTGGTGACTACCGGAACAGGAGAAGCACTCTTCATCGCATTTCATTTACTTTTAGAGAAGGGAGATCTTACTTCATTATTCTGGCCTGCGTTTCAGGCATTGTATGAAGTTCCCAGATCTATCGGTGCCAATCTACAAAAAGTGGACCTTCTTCCCAGATTAGAAAGTAAGGAATTAGGATTTGGAAAAGAGAATCTTAACAAATTATTTCAAAATTCTCCCAAGCTTATTATATTCAATCATCCTCATAATCCGACTGGAATCATCGCGGAAGAAGAAGATAAGAAAGAACTTCGAAAACTCTCCGGGAATTTTCCGAATTGGATCTTATTCGATGAACATTATAGATTTCTTTCGGATGAAGAAGATCTGGGTTGGAGTGGCTTGGGCATTTGCGAAAATTCAATTTCTACGGGCTCTATCACAAAATGTTTTGGTGTGATGGGGCTTAGGATTGGTTGGTTAATTGGTCCTAAAGATTGGATTTCCAAAGCTAGGTCCATGAAGGATTATTTGACTCATACTGTTTCTCCAATATCAGAGTTTCTGACTTTGAAACTTCTACAGAATCGTAGAGTGTTGCAGAGTAAGATTCGGGACACCCTCAGGGGGAATGTGCGAACCTTCGCCCAAGCAACCGCGTCGACTGGAAAACTTCCAGGCGTCGAAAGTTTTAAAGAGCCAAGAGGTGGAGTAGTCGGTTTTGCAAAGTTACAAGAAGGTTTAGACTCCAGAAAATTTGCGGATCTGCTATATAGGAAAGCGGGAGTGTTTGTTTTGCCTTCCGCTGATTTTGAAACGGAAGGTTATATTCGGTTAGGATTCGGAGAGACAGAAGAAAGGTTTTGCTTGGGCCTAGAACGCTGGAGCACTTTAGGATCGGATGTAATCGCTCTTTTGAATAGATAAGCGATCTGTCTATCTCTAACAAAAGATCCGGACTCTAGGGTAAAATAAGATTTTCCTAAAAATACATGAGGACTTTCTAATATACTTTCAAAATGAGAATTTTCTTTGGCAGGTTTCCAAGTCCATTCCAAACCTCTGATCCCAATCTTTAAAGTTTCTCCTTGGATTTTCCAATAAGTTTCTCCGGTTCGATAAGGTAATCCTTGTCTGAGTCTGGGGTCCTCTTCTTTTAATAGATCGGGTGAGATCCAAACCCCTAGAGGAAATAATAGAGGTCTTTCCGGATCGATCTCTTCTTCTTTTTTATGACCATAAACCCAGACTTCCGTTCTATAAACTCTGTTTGGACTTGGAAATGTATCTTCGTACAGATTTCCCAATTGATGAGATAGTACCCTCATAGACTGGATACGTACTTTCCATTTTCCAGGTTCTCCCACTGGAAGAATTGATTCGGGGAGACAATCTTGGAACAGATCGGCAGGAACTGAGGTCTCCCAAATTACGAATGGGGAAAGTGTAAGAGTGCTTATTTGAGGAAACCAAACTTCCCAGAAATATGGCTTGTTTCGTAGGTGGAAATTTTCCTTTTTGCGGACCTTCTTCTTTATTTCCTCTTGGAATAAATTTTCTCCCGGGTGAAACGACCTAAAGCTTGGTTCCGATTCTTGGATCTTGGATTTCCAAGGCAGAAAAAATAACAAGGACCAAAGGGAAACCTTATGTTTTCGAACTCTATGGAATTTTCTTTTTGCGTTTGGAAAAATTTCTTCTCTTTCGGTTTCAGAAAAGGAGAAGGGCGGCAGGTTTTCAGACCAGTCTTCGGTCGTGGAAGATTCTCTTCCGTTTAAATTGCGAAAAAAGCTGGAATGGGACTCATGAGTAACGTAAGGATCCAGTCTTTTTTGGAGTCTGATCTTTCCCGCTTCCCATTTGATGGAAAGGTGGAAAAAAGAGGACCGGAACCAGGAGAAAATTTTTTCTTTTAAACTTTTTAGTCCGATCATTCTTGGAGATAGGTTAATAGACAGAGTTGGGAAAGGCAAGCCTAACTTCCCCTAAAAAAGGAAAGAAATATGGGAAGAACGTCCTTAGAACATGAAGAGTTTTTAAAATCCATAGATGCGTTCCATCTAAGGGTCCTTGCAGAGATTGATTATCCTCAATCATTATTCAGAGAAGGAAAGATCAAGGATACTATCTGCATTTTTGGATCTGCAAGGATCTTAAGTCCGGATGAATGCAGAGAGAAAGAGACCAGAGATCTTTCGGAAGTAGAAAGAAAATTATTCGTAAAACAAAAAGAGATGTCAGTTTACTATGAGGCCGCCAGAAAAACTGCAAGCCTAATCACCGCCTGGGGAAAAGAGATTTCAAAAGATACCAGAAGAATGGCGGTTTGTACGGGTGGCGGGCCTGGCATCATGGAAGCTGCCAACCGAGGAGCAAAAGATGCGGGAGGACCTAGCCTTGGTTTGAACATCAGACTTCCTTTTGAACAATTCGTGAACCCTTATGTGGATCCGGAAATTAGTGTGGAATTTCATTATTTCTTCATGAGAAAACTTTGGTTCCTCCGATTGTCTATGGGAGTAGTGGCTTTTCCGGGGGGATTCGGAACGGTAGACGAGTTATTCGAGACCTTGACCCTGATCCAAACGGGTCGGAATAACCGCAAAATCCCAGTCATCTTGTATGGGACAAAGTTTTGGAGAGAGATATTCCATCTAGAAAGTATGATAGATTACGGACTGATCAATTCCGAAGACTTGGAATTGATCACATACTGTGATACTCCTGAAGATGTTCTGGAAACATTAAAGAAGAAGGTCCCATTGGATTTGGAGTAGGCCTCAAAAGGGGAGAATTTTAGGATTTTTTCCAAATCTTTTTGGTTTCCTTGACATAAGCAACTTATAGAAAACTATGGTCGCAGTATGGCCAGAAAATGTGTTGTGACAGGGAAAGGTACGATATCCGGAAACAATGTTTCCCACTCTCACCTTAAAACCCGTAGATCCTGGAAAATCAACCTAATCAAGAAACGTATCTTCTTAGAAGATGAGAATCGTTGGGTAACCGTTCGTATCTCTACTCGTGCTTTAAGAACCCTGAAAAAGAAAGGGATCAAAGCTGCGATCAAAGATAACGGCGAATCACTAAAAGCTCTTGCCCCGAAAAAGTACGTCGGAATCCAAAAAAAGGCAATCTAGTCCTTCTTTTTCCCCGACCCAGGTATATGTTTCTCGAATTTACTTCCTACTCAGGAAGGAATTCGGGGACGTAAATTCTCCTCTCCAATATTCCAAAGACTACGAATTCGCGATCTCGGTAATTCTTTCCGCTCAATGTACGGACGAAAGGGTTAACCAAGTTAGTCCTCTTCTTTTCGCAGAATTTCCTACATTGGAATCTCTTGCTTCTGCTCCTTTGAAGAAGATAGAAAAGATCATTTATCCTACAGGTTTTTATCGGAATAAGGCGAAGTCGGTTTCCGGTTTTGCGAATCTTCTTCTAAATGAATATGACGGCAAATTGCCAAAGAGTATTCAGGAACTGATCAAACTTCCGGGTATAGGAAGAAAAACAGCAAACGTAGTATTAAATGAGATCCACCATATTTCGGAAGGATTCGTGGTAGACACTCATGTAAAAAGAGTTTCTAAAAAGTTAGGTCTTACCAAACAAACAGATCCTGTAAAAGTAGAGAAGGACTTAATGCAAAATGTGCAGTCCGAATATTGGATGGATCTGTCCTTATATTTTATATTTTTAGGAAGAAAATATTGCAAGGCGCATAAGACATTCTGCGAGACTTGTATCCTTAGAAAAGAATGTCCTTCTTCCACATCACCTATAGATTAGAGAGGCCCAAATGAGCGTAGAAGTCTTTTTAGATGAAAAAATCCAGGGAATGGAATTAAGCACTCAACATATAGTCATGTCCAGGGACTTAAACCAACACGGTTTCCTTTTCGGAGGACAAATGCTTGCTTGGATCGACGAAGGTTGTGCGATGTTCGTAATCGAAAAAATAGGATATTCAAATCTTGTGACGGTGACTATGGATAACGTGATCTTTAAAAGCCCGGGATTACTCGGCGAGATCATTCAGATTTTTTCTAAAATAGAAAAAGTGGGAAAAAGTTCCATCACCATCCGAAGTGCAGCAATCGCAAAAAGTCAGAAGAAAAAAGAAATAAGGGAGATCATAGATTGTAGGGTAACCTACGTCTGTTTGGACGATTCCGGAAAACCATTCCCTTATTTCAGTCAATTCGATCCGGAAGAATTTTTAAAAAAATAAAATGACCGCTCAATTTCCTGTCTCTCCTGAAAAAGCAAACCTTCTTCTTGCCAGAATGCGAAAACTTGGCATCAAAGAATCCGATCTGGAAGAAACTTTTGTAAGAAGTGGCGGCAAGGGTGGGCAGAACGTAAACAAGGTTTCGACTGCCGTCCGACTACTTTATAAAAAGACAGGTCTCGAAATTAAATGTTCCATCCATCGTACCCAAGGTTTAAACAGATATAAGGCGAGAATTCTTCTATGTGATAAAATAGAAGCCGAAATTTTAGAAGCTTCCAAAGTAGAAGATCCTAAACTTACAAAGATCAGAAAGGCCAAAGCGGATAAGGCGAGAAAAGCCAAAAGAAAGGCCGCTTCCAAGACTTTGGCAGGTCTAAAAAGAAAAACCTCTCCTGAAAACGATTGGGGTGAAGAATATTAAATCATGCCGGAAGTAGTCAATCATACTCTGATTGTAGAAAAACTCAAAAACCTGACTGGAGCTCCTGGGTGTTATCTCTGGAAGAATTCGGAAGGAGAAGTGATCTACGTAGGCAAGGCTAAAAATCTAGATAAGAGGATCCGTAACTATTTAAAAGAAAAACAAACGGATCTAAAAACCAGATACCTGCAGAGAGAAATTTTCGATCTGGATTGGTTTGCAACTTCCACAGAAAAGGAAGCTTTAATTTTAGAAGCTACCCTGATCAAAAAACATAATCCCCGATATAATGTTCGTTTAAAGGATGATAAAAAATATCCATATATCTGCGTTTCACTTTCGGAACCTTATCCAATGGTATTTATCACGCGCAAAATAAAGGATAATGGAGATAGATACTTCGGTCCTTTTACGGACGTAAGGACCACTCGGGAAATTTTAGATGTGATCCTGAGAATTTTTCCCATCCGAAAAGTTAGACAAAAACTTCCACTTCCTAAACCGAAACGTCCTTGTTTGAATTTCCAAATGGGAAGATGTTTGGGCCCTTGCCAGGGGACAGTTCCAAAAGAAGAATATGCAGTCATCGTAAATCAGATCATACAATTTTTAGAAGGTAAAAAAGAGATCCTGGCAAACGAACTTACAAAACGTATGGATGAATATTCAGGAAAACTGGAATTCGAAATTGCTGCTCGTTACAGAGACATGCTGGGAAGATTACAAATCTTCAGACAAAAACAAACCGTTGTGAGTATGGACGGCGGTGACGAAGATGTGATTGCATTCGCACGTAAAGAAGATGAAGGACAGGTCGTCCTTATGGAAGTTCGAGGTGGGCTCTTAGATAATAAAAAATCTTTTCCTTTGCAAGGTGTGCAGAATTCCACGGAAGAAGAAATATTATCATCCTTCTTCCGAGATTATTATATGGGAGCAGGAATGATCCCTGCAAGTATAGTCGTTCCTTTCGGTCTAAAAGAAGAAGGGGAGACTGTGTTAGACTTCCTACAGGAAAAAACAGGGTTTAGACCTAAATTAAGATTTCCTAAAGCAGGAGAGAAAAAGTCCCTATTAAAGATCGCCGAAAAGAATGCGGAACTTGGGCTTACGGAAAGACTTCTCGCCACTCACTATAAGGACCAAACCGTAGCCTTAAAAGAGATCCAGGAAATGTTCCAACTCAAGGAACCTCCTCATATTATAGAATGTTATGATATTTCCCATTTCCAAGGATCATTTCCCGTTGCAAGTGGAGTGATGTTCGTAGAAGGAAAACCGTTCAAACAGGGTTATAGAAAGTATAATATCCGAGGTTACGAAGGTATCAATGATCCTGGAATGATGCATGAAGTGATTTCCAGAAGACTGCAAAGAATTATCAATGAAGACGGTGTAATGCCTGATCTGATCGTAATTGATGGAGGTCCTACACAACTTGGAAAAGCATGCGAGGCCGCGGTAGAAGCCGGTGCCGCAAATCTTCCGATGGTAGGTCTCGCTAAAAAAAGAGAAGAGATCTATTTCCCCGGAGAAAGTTCTCCTTATAGTTTCGATATGAATTCACCCGGGATGAGATTACTTCGCCATCTCAGGGATGAGGCACATAGATTTGGAGTGGAACACCATCGTTCTCGTAGAAATAGAGAAGCATTGACTGGTCTAATTCGTGAAGTTCCGGATATAGGATTAAAAAGAAGTAAACTTCTACTAAAATCATTCTCAGGTCAGAAAAAAATAGAAGAAGCAAATATAGCGGAATTAATGAAAGTCCCTGGTATCGGCGAGGCGCTCGCGGAAAAAATTTATAATTATTTTCATTCTGCAAACTCCGCAGCTCCCGGCGGAATCACCGTTCCGGATAATTCCGACAATAATTCCTAAAAATTGCAAGTGAGAAGTTTTTCCCCAGACAAGTAGCTCTGGAGGAAAAAATGCGAACAATACTATATACCTTTGGCTTAATCATCTTTTTCATTTTGGGTTCTTGCAAACAAGACTCCAGTTCCCAATATCTCTGGGAAGAATCTTCAAAGTCTGTCCAATTCAATTACGATCCACTCCATGCGGAAAATTCAAGACTCATTTCCGATCTGGTGCAAGAGATGGGTCGAACTTGTTTTGTCTCCGGCGAAGATCCTAATTTTAAGATCCGGATCTGCGTTAGCGACAATGGAATTTCAGAATATGCAAAAATTTTTGCCGCCTGGAAAGAAGGGGCATTAGTCTCTGAATTTGTTTATAGTCTTTCCGATGATTCTGAATATAAAATCGGAACATACCCTTTCTTAGAAATTAAGAAGAAAGTCGAAGTTTCCAAATTTGCACTTGTTGGAGATAAAAAGCTAAAATCGATAGATGCAGAAAATTCTCTTTGGAGTCGGAACAATTTTAATCTCAAAAATCATTTTAAAACTTTTAGTATATTCTTTCTTTCTAATGGGATTTCAATTTTGGTTCTTCCTCCTTTAGGAGAATCGGAGGTTTATCTTGCGTTGTCTGTTAAATCACCGAATTTGGAAAAAGAGATCCAAAATCTGATCCTGGCTAAAAACCGAATTGGGTTAGATACTTGTAGTTCTTCCATTCCGATCATCACAGAGATTTTCGGAGACACAAATTCGAATCTAGGAAGGTGGATAGAGATCTATAATCCAAATTCTTTCCCGGTATGCGAAGAAGGTTTGCAATTTACTCTATTAGGAAACAAGATCTCGATTCCCAAAACGACAGGTTTCATTTCTCCTTACGAAACTCGGATCTATGCGGAAGAGTCTACTTCCTTAGAGAATATTTCTCTTTCAGGCATCAAATGGGGAGATCTAAAGAAGCCTGGCAAAATTTTGCTGAGTAGAGAAGATCATTCCGTAGAATTTAATCTTCCAGGGAGCGGATATTTATTCGGAGAAACTTACTATTCTTGGAAGGGAAATTCTTTCTCTCATTGTGAAACTACTTCTAAATTCTGCATGGATCCGGGAGAGAATCAAACCTCTAAGGTTGAGAACGAATCTGCCTGTGATCCAAATGATTTCGAATTAGAAGAATTGAATCCGAGTGGGTTATCGCATAAGGGAGTTCTGCAGGAAGATTGGAAATATTTAGATCTGATCTATAAAGGAACTAAAGTTTGTGATCCTTCTTTTTTAAAAATCGGCTGGGGAAAGAATCTTTTTCCGATCCGGATCTCTAAAAGAATTTCGGCTGGAGAAATACTGAGCATTGGAAATCTACCGTTTCTATTAGGAAATCCCTCTTATTCTTTTTCGATCTTTAAGACTGTTACAGCGAGCGATATTGTTTCTCTATCGAATTCTTCTGGAATGGAGAAGATTCTCTGGGATGGGATCTTTAGGACTTCAAAGGGAATTCCGACTCGGATCGTACTCCAAAAAACGAATGGTGAGATTATAAGCATTTGTTTTGAGAATGGCCGGGCATTTCTTCATCCGAGCTTGATTGCCGATTTAGATTCAAATACTGGATCAGAGTCACCTTTTTCACAATCTGCAATTGCTTTAGAAAACTCCAGGTCGTCTGCCGGGAAAAAGTTTTGTTCTAAGCAAGAGACAACGGGAAAAATCCAATTTTCGGAAGTTTCTTGGATGGGTTCTTACCAAGGTGCGGACCCGATTTCGAAAGATAGATTTTTGGAATTTGTATCTACTACCGAAAACTCTCCCGACTCCGCATTTTTAGAAATAATGCAGAGTAACGGTTCTCTAATTTCTATTCTTCTACCTATATCTAAAAAAGGTCCGACTTTAATTTCTTCCGGAAGATCTACTTGTTTTCCGCAAACTGAGTTTTGGAAGGATACAAGTTTCAGTTTACCTGCTTCCGGATCTAATATTCTCAAAATTTATGATCCTTATACTGGAGAAGTTTGGGACGAGTTTGTTTATAATTCTTCCGGTCCTGGCATAAACGATACCAAAAATAAAATTCGAAAATCCGCATATTCTAAAACGGAATATGGTGTAAGGGTTTGGTCTGCAAATTCGTATTTAGGTAGGCCTTATCGAGATCCTAACTGTACGTTTACGGAAGCTAGTCCTGGGATTTCGGAATAAGAAGGTGGATCATGAAAAAAATCCTCTTCTTATTTTTATTCTTTTACGCTCATATAATATCTTCTGAAGAAGTTCGAGATCCTTCTTTGGAGATATATTTCCAATGGATCTTGTTTAGGACCCAAGGTAGGATCTCTGAAGAAAAGGAAAGTTCTAAAATTTCAGCGTTAGTTTTGCCTGCTGTGATAGGTTTTAAATTTGAGAAGTCCACGCAAAAGTTTAGAGCTGATTTAGAATGGAATCTGGTTAGTACACCAAATTCCGGATTATTCTTCTTACCGGGTAAAAACTCTTATATTGGAATTCTTTACAAAGGATTTTTATGGGGTGTAGGAAGAAGATCCGATCCGGAAGAATTTCCTGCCTGGTCTTTCTGGAAAGATGGAGTAGAAGGACTATTTGCAGAAACTGAATTGGATCGAGTCAAGATCAGATTCGATTTTTTGGATCTATACAGAGGGTTTCCTTTATTGGAAAACCAATGGTTGAAACTGCAGGGAAGAGAGTTGTTTCTTCCTAAACAGGCTAGAGATGAATTAATTTCCGAAAAGGATGCAGCCGTTTTTTCGCAATCTAGATACAGAGCAGGTATCAATCTAATAGGGAATAAAGAAGACCGTTTTGTATATAGGTTTAGACTGCGTTATTTATCCTTGGGAGATTGGGGAAGATTCGGTTCCGATACAAAGGAATCCAAGTCTGAAACTATAGAAGGAGATAGGGATTATTTAGTCGAATGGAGACTTGGACTTGGATTTATCTGGAAGTATATTTATGTTTCCGGTGACTTTTTCCTTTCCAGAGGGATCGATAAAACTGGATATCATCCGAATCGGGCCGAAAGATCGATCCCGATCAGTGGAGAAGCTTTCCGATTTGATTTAGGTTTTTATAATATATACGGTAAAATTTCCATTTTCGGTTTTTTGCCGGATAGAGAAAAAAGATCTTCTCAAGGTGAAATTTTAGAACTTGGTTTTGTAGGAATGGGAGCTTCTCCCATTCCGAACCCTATTCTGCAACAGGTTTGGGGATTTTATCCTTCTACTTGGATCACGGACCGGGGGTTGGAAAGGGAAGAGACCAATTTTCCCGGTAAAAGGCCCACAAATCTATTCGGTTGGAAAGCGGAAGGAAAGTTTTTCGGAATTTCTCCCGGCGTTCATTTTACTTATATCGGATTTTTGAAAGAGGAGAATTCTTCCTCCGGTCTTTGGACAATCTCTTCAAAGAATATGCAAAATAAATTTTTGAGAGAGGCAGGAGTAAGTATCGCCTGGTCTCCTTTGGAAGATGGATCTGCAAAGATCGAATTGGATCTAGGAGGTTTTGAGTCCGACGAAGCAACAGGATTAAAACAGTGGTACATGCTTTTTCGGATAGGAGGAGTTTGGAAATGAAGAAGTTTTATTTTTTCTTATTTACGATCATTTACTTCTACTCCTGCGAAAAAACAGAAGAGGATGTTTCCGTTTTCTGGGAAGATGAATTGTTTCCTAAGGTTTTCTTTTCTTATCCTGGCAGATTTGTTCCGGTTGGCAAAAAGAGAAATGTAAGAGATGAGATCCTACGCATCGTCCGAGGGACAAAAGAATCTATCTACATGCATATTTATTCGTTCGATGATCCTGAAATAGAAGGAGAACTATTAAAAGCAAACCAAAGAGGAGTTCATTTGGAACTCATGGGAGAATGGGGCAAAACATACCCGAGTTCTATTCTGCCATTTTTGAAATACTGGGAGGGAACCGGCTTACAGCATACCAAGGTTTTGGTTTCAGACAAATCTTTGGTGTTTATGGGAACAGGTAATTTTACATTTTACGGTTTGGAGCAAGATCATAATGGATATTTTGAATTCAAATTGAACCGAAAGGAATGGGAAAACTTCTATTCTTTTCTAAAGGAAGAATATCCATTTCCTGTATTGAAGATTGCCGGATTAGAGTTTTGGAATTCTCCTTTGGAAGGAAATTTGATCCAGAATCGACTTTTAGATTCTGTTCTTTCTTCTCGGTATTCGATTCGATATTTGATCTTCGATCATTACGATCCGGTCTTGAGTTCGGGATTTACTCGTACAAATCATAGATCAGGTGAAGGGATTTATAATCGTCCAGTTGATCCTGAAGGAGAGATTCTTTCAATCATTCCAGGAATTGAGATTATGGAAGACGGAAATGAGGATATTTTAGATGGCCCAGACATAGGAAAAGGAGGACTTCTTCATCATAAAACGATGATCTTAGATGATATAGAAGTTCTAACCGGATCTTATAATTACTCTTTGAATGCAAGGGATTCTAATCGAGAGATCCTTATTCGATTGAAGGATGTCCGGATTGCCAAAGAATTCAAACAAGAATGGGAAAATATACGAACTAAATCAAAACGTGTAGAAGTCTCATCTTCAAAATTTCAGTTTAATTCGGTTAACGCGTATATTTATGACGAAAACAATGATCAGATTTGCAGATCCCAAGTCCAGCCTGAGGATTCTTTTTTAGAGATCGGATTTGCCTGGTTTCATTGGACCAATTTTTACAGATGGAAAGAGGAGTCATGTAAATCGATAGTAGATTATGAATCCATTAGTTCTCGGTCTTTTGGAAGTATAAGTGAATTTCCAAAGACTGAGGCGGAAAATTTAGGAATTAGATCATTCTCCAGAAATGGAATATTAGAATTTTCTGTTCCTGAATCGGATTTAATGAATGAATTCCATTCTACAATTTTAAAACCTTCTCTCTTTTTGAGACCATCTCAATTTTTAGGGACGGTTGGAGCCTGGGTCTTTTCTGATACTTCCGAACTTACTGAACTTTTAGCTGGAAATTCTCCCGGACAAGTTTGGATCTTAGAAAGAGGGAAACTTCCAAGAAAGTTGGGAGTTTCCATGGAAGAAGGAGTGTATTATCTTTCGGAGACTATAACTTCCAATTCCGGTGTTATGATTCTTGAATATGAGAACTTCGGGTTGTATTTCTGTTATAAGTCCATCAATTATAATTTGCACTGGCCTGAGGAAATTTTATTTGCAGTTTACGATTTCAGAGAAGCTCACAATATTCCGGACCAATATTCTAAATCCAATTTGGAATTTTTTGCAGAACAAGGACTTCCGAACCAAAGAAGAGAGAATTTATGCGTTATCTCTCTTTGAGATTAGAATTTCTCCTTTTACAAAAAGGCCCAATAAAATCCAGAACAGGATAACCACCTCGTCATCTTGGAAATAACATTGGAATAGTCCCGAAACAAAAAATCCGATCAATCCGTAGAAGAATAAAATGACCTGAAAATCTTGTTTGGATTGGAATAGATAAGCTATTAGAATTGCTCCTAGTCCTAAATAGATCAATACCGCAGGGATCCCAAAGACGGACGCTAAATGGAAATAATCGTTATGAGCATGTCCTCTTTGGGTAACTTCATAAAAGTAGGCGAGTTCGGAATATTCTTCTGAATGCACTGTCCTTACTTTTTCGATCTCTTTGTTATAATTCCCGGGGCCAACTCCGATGATTGGATGTTCAAGGACCAATGGAAAACTGGAATCCCAGATGAATGTTCTTCCGGAATCTGTATGTTTTTCTTTTCCGAAGAGAGGACCAATGACCTTCTTTCCAGCAGGGCTGAACGCCAATACGAGTCCTATCAAAAATAAAAGTCCTAAGAAAAGGGAAGCGCCCTTGATCAAAAATGACTTCGAAAATTCTTTTCTGATAAAGAATAAATGAATACCCGCAAAAAAGATACTCACTCCGGCTCCGATCATACTGGATCTTGCTTGGTTTAATAAAAACACAACGCAGTATAAAAAGAGCAGAATGCCCGCAATCAATATCCTTTTTTTATCTCCCTGGATCAATGTCCTTAAGAATCCAAATACTGCAAATGCGGAGAAAAATTGAAGTAAACCTCCGAACGTTAGATGAGTATTCATCAGACCAATGGAGATATAAAGAGGAATAGAAGAAATAGAACCTAATGGATGAGTGAATCTGTAACTACTGGAGGTTTTATATAAGTCGCTAATGATCCTAGAAAGTCGGACTGGAGTGAAACCTCCTGCAACTCCGGTAAATACCAGGATCAAAAAAAGCCAGAAGAGCGCGCGATACACTTTTGGCAAATCTTCCTTTGTAGTAAATCCTACGGAGAGCAAACCGAAAAATAAAAAGAAGTCTTTGAGTTCTCCGTTCCATGCTGCCTTAGTGTAGCCGGCGGAATTGTCGAAAACAAGATGGATCAGAAATACGATCCCATACCAAAGAAAGAGAGAAATGGAAATTTTAGAAACAGGATGATTTGGTAAGATCTCTTTCCAATTTCCTAGCTTTAATTGGTCCACAATTCCGAAAAAAAAGGAAAGCACCAGAAATCCCTGGCTTAAGCTGACCGAAATTCCGATGGAAGGAAGGGTTGCGAGTAAACAGAATAGATGCGCCTTTTTTAAAAACTCTTTCATCTGGATTCTGGAAATAATCTCACCGATCTATTCTTTGTAAATTCGATTATTTTTCACATAGATTTCTGTAATGGAGTGGTAAAATCCATATTATGGAGGAGATTGGTCCCGCATTAGGAACCTAGATGAAGATTCTTTATTTTTCGGACACCTTTTTACCTAAAATAGACGGGGTCGCTATTTCAATGAGAAATTTTGCGGAAGCCCTTGCCGAAAGAGGACATGAATTTCTGATTTGTTGTCCACGTTATGGAGAAGGTGACTTCGATAGAATGGGAGATCATATCCGTCTGGAAAGATTCAGAAGTGGATATTTGCCCAGTTACCCGGATATCAAGGTTGTTTTGCCTTCTCCTTCTAAGATCAAAAGAGCGATCAAAGAATTCCAACCTGATCTAGTGCATATCCACACTCCTGGGCTTATGGGAGTCTACGGGATAAACGCCACTGAAAAATATGGGATCCCAAGTATAGGGACTTATCATACTTTGATGTCCGAGCAGGACATGTATCTTTCTTTTTATCGCCTTCTAAAACTAGACAAACTTTTCATGAGAATTGGAAAGTTAAATAAGAAGATCAAGATAAAGGATTTGGTAAAGTTTGAAAAATTCGACAAGTTCAATATTCGTAAAAAGATTATTTTAAAAATTACGAATAATTTATACGATCGTTGTGATTTGATCATTTCTCCTTCTCACCTGATCAAAAAGCAGTTAGAAGAGTTCGGGTTAAAGAAACCCGTTGCAGTCATCTCTAACGGTCTGGATCTTTCTCAATTTAAGGGAAGTCCTAAAACTCTTTCGGAAAGCCCTAAACTTCTGCATGTAGGTAGGATCTCCTACGAGAAAAATTGCGATGTGATCATAAACTCTTTCAAACTGATCCTTGAAAAGATCCCATCTGCTACTTTGACAATCATAGGAGATGGTCCCGCGTTGGCTTCACTTAAGGTTCAGGCGCAAAAGCTAGGGATAGATCATAAAATTACATTTACCGGTTTTATAGATAGAGCAGAACTTCCGAAACATTATCCGAATTATGATCTGTTCTTAACCGCTTCTACGATGGAAACACAAGGACTTGTGATTCTAGAGTCTGTGGCCTGCGGTCTTCCTGCAGTTGGCGTGGATTCATTTGCGATCCCGGAACTAATTCATGACGGTGTGAACGGATTTATCGCAAAACCTTTCGATGTAAAAGATATAGCGGAAAAAACGGTTCGTATTCTTGAAGATCCTTCAATGTATGCTTCTTTCTCCAAGGAATCCTTAAAAATTTCACAAAGCCATGAAATGAAAGCTTGTGTAGATAGAATGGAAGAAGTATATAAATCAGTCGCAGCCCAAAAGAATAAGAAAAAGAAAAGATCTATACTGAATACGATCTTCTCTTTGGATCCTTTCGGGATCCTGGGCTGATCAAAAGAGTGTATTGATATTCTTGATGACGTTGATCCGTTTGATCACGTCTTCCGGAGTAATTCTTTCCATACAAGCAAAGTCTTTTCGATAGCAGGTGGTATTTCCGTAAATACTGCAAGGTCTGCAAGGCAGGTCTTCTATCTGCAAAACTCCAGTGTCTTCCTGACCGAAAGGTGCGAATCCTGAAAGTGGGTGAGTGGTCCCAAATAGTGCGATCACAGGTCGTTTGAGAAGCGCAGCTATATGGATGTTGGAAGAATCCATCCCGATGATCACATCCATTCTTTCCATGATCCCTAACTCACCTCGTATTCCAAGTTTACCACCGGAAACGATCGTCATGGATTGGTCCCCATTTCTCCATTCTTCCATTTGGACCGCCTCTTGGGAGGAACCGAATAAGAAAATTCTAATATTAGGAAATTCTTCTTTTAAAAGTTTGAGCAGCTCTAGGCTTTTTTCCATAGGCCATTCTTTGAGCTTGTGGCCTGCAAAAGGTGCATAACCCACCCACAGCCCTTCTTTTTTATCTATTTTTCTGGCAAGAAGGAAGTCTTTGGCATAAATTTTAGATTCAGGATCTACGTTGATCCAAGGACCTTTGCGTACAGTCGCGGGAAATCCTGCTTTTTCAAAAACTTTAAGATATCTGTCCACTGTGTGGGGAAGTTTACGTAAGATCTTCCGAGTCCTGCGTATTTGGCGCATTTTCTCTCTTCTTCCCTTAATAATCCGAAAAACGGAAACACCTCTGATCCAAAAGAAAAAACTGATAAAGCGAGACCTAACGCTGGAGTGTAGGTCTACTATCTTTTCGTAAGGACCTAATTTATTCAGTTCTTTGAATAAACGATATAAACCGGAGAGGCCTTTGTATTTTTTGAGATTGATCCCGATCACATGAACATTCGGAATATTATAAAAGAAGGGAGCATAATTCCCTCTTGTAACAACGGTAAGTTGTATATTCGTATACTTGGCGGCTACGGCGATCAATGCCGGAGCCATCAAGGCGACATCTCCCATCGCTGAGAATCTTAGCACCAAAAGATTCATGCTTGTTTTGTATATAAGGATGGGTTCAGATTTTTGTCGTTATACATTTTCATCTGCCTATACACCTTATAGAATTTATCTCCTTTAGATAAATCGTCCAGAAGTTCATCTAGACATTTTGAAAGATCGGTCCTTTGTTCCAGCAAAACATTTAATTTGTTTTGGCAGGTTTGGATATGTTCCGGACTCACATCCTTTCTTTCCGTTTGTTCTTTCATATGATAAATTTTGAGTTCCAGGATGCTCATCCTGTCTATCAGCCAAGCGGGGGTTTCCGAGTTCATTCTGGCATTCGGTTTTCTTTCTACGGACTTGTACATGGCAGAGATTTGATCGTCTATCTGCTCTACTAGGTCGGTTCTTTCCTGGTTGAGAGCGTCGATCTTTCTTTTGAATTGGACGAGTTCCTTGTCCGGGAGGTCAGGCCTTCTGATCTCGTCTTCCACATGCCATTGGATGGTATCTATCTGGTTTTTTTGGTAAAATAGGAACTCGAGCGAGGACTGAGGGAATGGATTCGGAGATAGAGCTTCCTCTTTATGCCAGTCCGTGACGGAATTTTTGAATATCTCAACCACTTTGGCCGATTCTAACTTCATCGGAGCTAGAATTTACGCGATAGACCAAAAATCAAGAGGATTTCCTATTGCCAGTCCGTCGGCTAATACCAGAACGTTATAGTTCCGCTTTACAAAATAAATTTCCCAGGTTAGGATTTTGCCCGCATGAAAAAAATAGTACCTCCGGAAGCGTTGCAATTTTTAGCGTCTATCCCTTTGTTTAAGGGTCTCCCGAGAAAATTACTAGTCTTACTTTATGGCCATATAGAAGAGCGGAACGTTCACAATCACACTGTTATTTATTATAAAGGAGAGATCTCCAAGGAACTTTACATAATCCGACATGGAGAGGTAATGATGACCTTAGGGGAGGCGGGCAAAACGGTTCGCTACTTAGGAGAAGGTGATGTATTCGCCGAGAATAGCGTTCTTACAAGAACGGCCCATACAGGTTCTGCAACTGCCATCCTGGATACATTATTGTATGTTTTAGATGGAGAATATTTTTTAAAACTAGCCGCAAAAGAAAGAGTTCTTTCTCAAAACTTGATGAGGCTGATGGGAATGAGAATGAGAGAGGTGATGGAAGATTCTTCCAGTCAGATACATTCTCCTAGAAGACTCGTATGTCATATCCCTATCGAAGATATAGAAGATTTTAAAGTCCACCTAGAGTCCATAGTGGATAACGGTAGGAAGTCCCACGAAGGCCATGTTTCTCTTTTGAGAATGGATACTTTCAAAGGAAAATCAGTTTCTGAGATGATTAGAACAATCGCTCAACTTAGAAAAAAGTCCGCAATTCTACATTTATATTTTAAAAACCCTGAGATCCAACCTGAGCTGGATAAACTCGTACAACAATGCGATCAGATCGTTTTCTGGGAAGAAAAACCGGAAAGAAATTTAAAGCAGAAAAATGATATCTTAGGCTATTGGGAGCCAAGGATACGGAATTTTTCCGGAAGGACTTCTCGTATCGTCGTATCCGAAAACGGATTAAGAAAGCATGAGGAATCCGCAAACCAAAAGGTATTTTATAAAGGAGAAACATTCGCAAGATATTTGGTTTCTAGGACTAGAGGCCTGGCATTGGGAGGCGGAGGAGCAAGAGCACTCGCTCATGTAGGTCTTTTGAAAGTTTTAGAAAGAGAAGGGATCCGTTTTGATTTTGTAAGTGGCTCTTCTTTCGGTGCTGTGATCGGAGCTCTTTATGCGAGAGGAGAAAGCACTGATTCTATCTTCAAAATGATCGGTAAGTTTTTTGGAGGAATAGAAAAACCGTTCGATCCAACCATCCCGCTTATCTCCTTCTTCAAAGGAAAAAGAATGCTCCGAATGTTAAAAGATGCATTTGGCACTCAGTTAATAGAAGATCTAAAGATACCATTTGCAACTTCTGCTGTGGATCTTCATAGCGGACAAGAATATGTAATGGATCAAGGTCCTGTCTGGGAAGCGCTTGCAGCGGCGATGAGTTTGCCCGGGATGTTCCCTCCTGTATTCAAAGGAGATCATCTTTTGATAGATGGCGGAGTGATCAATAACGTTCCGGAAAATCTGATCAGAAGAAAAGGTGCAGATGTGATTTTATCGGTAAACGTTTCTCCATTGCGAGACGAAGGGATCGTAAGGCTTTTAGAAGATCGAAAAGTGACCGGAAAATCCTTCTTTAAAAATCTTTGGGAAGATATTACTTATCCTCCAATTCTAAAGATCATGGCAAGAGCGATCACCTTAGAAGGGAGAGAGATCACCAAATTGAGAAAAGAGAAAATGGACCTTTTTATCAATTTACATATAGAAGAATTCGCATTTACGGATTTCGGAAAATATAAGGAAATTATTAAGAAGGGAGAATTGGAAACGGAAGCCGCAATCGGTGATATCCGTAAATTATTCTTCCCTTCTGAAAAATAATTAGAGATAACTTAGGATCTTTTCCTGGAGTCTATCTGAATGTTTTCTCCAGGAAAGTTTCCATTCTTCACTTCCTTTCGGTCCTACTTTGTTGGTAAGCGCAAATATGGTTCCGAAAGGAATGTTAAATAGATTACATACTTTTGCAAGACCGAAGGCTTCCATATTCTCGAAACCTAAACTTTCTCCCTTAATCCTTTCTAAAGCGCGTGGACTTAAGTCCTCTAAGGTGACCGAGCCCGTTCCGTTCGTTGCAGATTCTACGAAATCGTTTCCATCAAATGGGAACTGTAAATCTGGAAACTCGTATTTAAAAGTCATACTTTCCGGAAGTCTGATCTTTTTGTCTAAGAATGCGATCTGGTAGTTTGCGAATACTTTCGAAATTCCGAATTTACCCTCCCATTCTTTTCGAGGGATCCAGTTATATACTCCGGCGGAGCCTATTCCTAAAATCGCCTTGGGTTTCCAGGTAGAAGGATCTGAAAGATATTTTTGGAGATTGATGGCGGCTTCCAATTCACCAATTCCCGCTTCTAAGGTATGGATCCTAGGATCCGATTTTAATTTGTCTATTTCTCCTGCGAAAGCCGCGCAGAAAAGAATGTCCTGAATTTTAAGGTCGCTCATCTGATTAAAGAAAGATTGTTTTTATCAGATGCGTGTAGAGTTCTGCAACCTTATTTCTTTTCACTTTCATGGTTTCGGTGAGTTCTTTTCCTTTTTCGAACTCCTTGTCCAACAGGCGAAACTCGCCTATTTTTTCGAAATTTTTGAATCCGTTCTTTTCCGAGATTGTATTCTTGATCAGATCTTTGTAAAACTTCAGCACTTTCGGATCTTGGACCAGGTTGGAATTATCATTTGGTAGAGGAATCCCTTGGGAGGAAAAATGATCTCTGATTTTGGCAAAGTCCGGAACGATCAATACCGCTAAAAACTTTTGGTCCTGGCCTATAACTACAGCAGTTAAGGCCCAACCGGTTTCTAAAATTTTTCCTTCGATTGGTTCCGGTTCGACATTCTCTCCGGAAGAAAGAACGATCGTATCCTTTGCTCTGCCTGCAAATTTTAATTCGCCGGTTTTAGTCCAAACGAATAAGTCGCCAGAGTTAAACCAGCCATCCGAAAAATTGGACCCGGTGAGTTCCGAATTTTTATAATAGCCTGCAGTTACATGGGGACCCTTATGCCAAGCGATCCCTTTATCTCCCGGTTTCGAAACCACCACATTCTGCTCGCCGACTAACTTGATATGTGCGCCCGGAAACACAGGTCCAATGGATCCTGTTTTTGGGATTGGAAAACTCCCCAAGGCTCCCATTCCTGTGGTCTCAGTCATTCCGTATGTTTCTATGATAGGAACTCCCACGGAGCGGAAGAAAAATTGGATCTTAGGAGGCATTGCTCCCGCTCCGCAAAATGCAAACTTAAGTTGTCCACCGAATAAAGCTCTGACAGGCGAGAGAACTTTCTGGGCTAAAATATTTAAAGAATAAAAGAATGGAAGAAGCAAAGTAGAAACCACTGTGTCGGTCAGCTTCTCCTCTTTATTGGATTCTTCCGTTTCCGAATAATTTCCAGTGACAGTATCTAAAAGAGAATTATACGTCTCTGCAATCCTGACTGCCGTTTTAAAAATAAAAAGTTTTGCAGGAGAAGATTTAGAAGCTTTATCCCAAATCCTGCGGTACAATGCTTCCCAAACTCTTGGGACAGATACAAGAACTGTAGGTTTAATGATCTCAAAGTCACGAGTAAGCTGAGAAACACTAGAGCAGGCGAGTGAGGCTCCCCAGGAAAGAAGTGCTGTTTCTAAAATTCTTTCCGCGATATGCCAAGGAGGAAGGAACACTACAACTCTATCCGAATAATTTGCAGGCACGAATTGCTGCAGCTGGTCGATCGTCCAGGTAAAA
Organism: Leptospira hartskeerlii; assembly: GCF_002811475.1. Taxonomy (NCBI): domain Bacteria; kingdom Pseudomonadati; phylum Spirochaetota; class Leptospiria; order Leptospirales; family Leptospiraceae; genus Leptospira; species Leptospira hartskeerlii. The sequence goes on along the minus strand of NZ_NPDL01000003.1, from coordinate 146,074 downwards.
GATCTATGTTTTAGGAGCACACCTTTTGGAACTCCTGTAGTCCCGGAGGTGTAGATGATTGTTGCAATATCATTTTCGGTTAAGGACTCTCCGACTGAATGCAGGAGCGATTTTCCTTTTTTTTCAACCCAGGCCCTTCCTTGAGCAATTGCAGTTTCCAGATCTATAAATTCTATTTTAGGATACGAAGTTTTTAATTTTGCGAGCGAAGGAAAATCCTCCTCAGGCTCTATAAGTATTACGGTTTCTAGATGTTTTAATCTGTTTAAAATATTTCCCAGTTTGACTAAGGCTTGTTCTTTTTCTATAAATGTGATCTTGGATTCAGTATGATCTAGAATATAGAATATCTCTTCATCGCTTGCGTCACATCCTCTTGGAACATCCGCTCCACCGGAACACATTACGGAGAAGGAGCATAATGCCCATTCTGTCCTATTATCGCAGAATAAGCCTACCTTATCGCCTTTGTTTAGATTTTTCTGTCTGAAAAATCCGGAAAGATTTTCCAGATTTAAAAACCATTCGGAATAAGAAATTCCGGAGAATGATTTTAATTTCTCATCCCAGATCCATTGGAATGGCCTGTCTTTGTAATGGATACAAGAATCCCTGACTAGATGATAGATGCTTCTTTTTTCCATGGAAGATTAGGAAAGTAGGCCTAGAGTCTCCGGCTCGTTCAACATTAAATTTATATTTTGTAATGCCTGGCTGGCCGCTCCCTTCATTAGATTGTCCAAAGCGGAAACGATTGTGATATTTTTCCCTCTTTGTCTCAGGCTAATATCCAAGAAGTTGGTATGTTGCACTTTTGCCAGATCTATCTCTTCCGGAGTTTTTCTGATCCTGATAAATGGTTCTGATTTGGAATTTTCAGTCAGAGTTTCCAAGAAAGGTAAATTTTCGGAATTTGCTTCCAGATATATAGTAGATAAGATCCCCCGATAGACAGGGAGTAAATGAGGCACGAATAAAATTTCAGGCTCGGACAATCCGGTTCCAGCAAAACAATACTCTTGGATCTCAGGTTCATGCTGGTGGCTTAAAATTTTATACGCTCTAAAATTTTCGTACACACCGTTGAAGGAAAATCCTCCGTCTTCTACTCTTCCTCCGGCACCGCTGATGCCTGATTTACAATCGGCTATAACCCTAGGTTTGATCTCTTTTCTGAGATTTCCTAAAAGATATAGAGCCAAGATTACGGAAGTGGAGAAGCAGCCGGGATTAGAAACAAAGTCCGCACCTTTCAGTTGATCCCTGAAAATTTCAGGAATACCGAATATCGCTCTAGCAGTTAAAGAGAAGCTCGTATGTTTTAATTTATAATTCGTTTCGAATTTTTCTTGGTTATGAAGACGATAAACTCCGGAAAGATCGATTACCTTATGACCTTTATCCAAGAATTTAGGAGCTAACTCCAAGGATGCTTCGTTAGGAACCGCGAGAACTACAAGTGAATCTTTTGGAACCTCGTCCTCATGTTTTTTAAAAACCAGATTATTAGGAGATATTAGATCCGGAAAAACTTCTGAAAGAGATTTGCCTGCAAGTTTATCGCTAGTAACATGCACCGCTTTGTATTTTGGATGGCGGGCAAGAAGTCCTAATAACTCTTTTCCTGTAAATCCGCCTGCTCCGATGATGCTGATCTCTGACATAGGTCTTCCTTTTGACTAGCGTTTGAAACAATCCTAAAAATCAGGACTAGGCTTGGAATAAAAAAACGCCGGATGAGTTTTCATCCGGCGGTCAATGGTTTCTAAAAAGAAAGCCAGTAGTAATTAGCCTGCTGCTTTTTGGACTTCTTCCGACGGCTGAGCAGGTGGTAGTTTGCCGTCAGGTGCTAAAGGGGGTAATCCGTTTAGATCTCTTACCATATTTTCTACTTGGAAGGCGATCTCTGGATTTGATTTCAGATATTCTTTAGCTGCTTCTTTCCCTTGGCCTATCTTTTCCGTATTATAGGAATACCAGGCCCCGGATTTGCTAATAATGTCGTGTTTTACCCCTAAGTCAACGAGAGAACTTTCTCTGCTGATTCCGCTGTTAAAGATTATGTCGAATTCCGCTTGGCGGAACGGAGGTGCCATTTTGTTTTTTACAACTTTTACACGCACTCTGTTACCAGTGGCTTCTTCCTTCTCTTTAAGAGTTTCTATCTTACGGATATCTAAGCGAACTGTACTATAAAACTTTAATGCGTTTCCACCGGTGGTAGTTTCAGGAGAACCGAACATAACACCGATCTTCATACGGATCTGGTTAATAAAGATAACTACAGTCTTAGACTTAGAAATGGTTCCGGTCAGTTTACGAAGTGCTTGGGACATAAGTCTTGCTTGCAGACCCATATGAGAATCTCCCATATCACCTTCGATCTCTGCCTTAGGAACCAAGGCTGCAACCGAGTCCAAAACCACGATATCGATCGCGTTGCTTCGGACTAGAGATTCACAAATTTCTAATGCTTCTTCTCCGTTGTCCGGTTGAGAAACTAATAATTCCTCTAAGTTTACTCCTAGCTTTTTGGCATAAGCAGGATCCAATGCATGTTCCGCATCTATAAACGCTGCGACTCCGCCTCTTTTTTGGCATTCCGCAATTGCTGAAAGTGTAAGAGTTGTCTTTCCGGATGATTCAGGCCCGTAGATCTCTACGATCCTACCTAATGGATAACCGCCGATTCCTAATGCGATATCCAGATCTAGGGATCCTGTAGGAATAACAGGGGCAACAACCGCAGCAGCAGCAGCTCCCAAACGCATAATGGATCCCTTACCGAATTGTTTTTCGATTTGGGTCATTGCCTGGTCTATGGCCTGGCGCTTGGAATCATCCAAACCCTGTGCTTCTTCTTTTTGCTTTTTCATGGACTCTTTAGCTCCTTCTCTTGCCAAGACCCGGTTCCCCCTCAGATAAAACTGCGTGTACTTTTTTAATGGGAATCAATCTTTTCTAATACGAAGGATACTCTTAGTCCCGGACAAATTCCAGAGCGGATCTAAAAAACCTTCGGATTCCCTGGGAAAAGTTTCTGATGAAATCACTCTTATGTCACCCAAAAAATTGGATCATGGGTGAAAAAAGTGCAAATATTTGTATAGTAAATATGATTGTAGTAAAATAGGCCTGGAAAAACAAGGCCTAATCGGACAAAAATCCATTCTCCGCTTTCTCCTTATCGGCTAAAAAGGAGACTTCTGCCTTATGACTACGTCTAGTTTGCTCTATAAGGAATTTCCAGAACCTTCCCGCATATAATATAAATATAATAAATGAGGAGAATACCAAGAGTATTTTAGAGAGAAGTAATATATAGAAAGGTGCCAGGTTATGATTCGGAAAATAAAATAGTTCCGTTTTGTTTTCTGAGAAGTTTTTCACGTTCCCGCCATGCTTTTTATCTTCTTCCGAGAATGTGCGGACTTCTCTGATATCTAAGTCCTTGATAGGAAAATCCGGGGTGGTTTTGTATAATAAAAGCGCTCCCGATTCGGAGAAGAGTAAAAAGCTTCCTTGTAGTTTTAATTCTCCCCATTTAGGCAATGGGCGATAGGAAAGATTACGGAATACGTATCTGATCGAGACTGGGCCAGTTTCGAATTCGTAATAAGAATCCGGGAAATTTCCTTTATCATAAAATAGGGTCTCCCATTCCTTTCCGGAGAATTTAATTTGCACTCCTTCGAACCTTTCCAGGCTTTCTAGATCTTTTCTTAGCTTGTCTAATCCTTGTTTTTGGTTTTGTTTTTTGTCAGGTTTTAGATCGTTTTTTAGAAACAATTCTAAACTTTCTTCGGAGTCTTTTTTTAACTCTGTAATATATTCGGCACTTAAGGTACGGACTATCCTTTCTTCCGCTAAAATCGGATGCCCAGACCATTCTAAAAACGAGTTTAATAACTCATCCGAGGACTTTTCGGAAGCAGTAAGGCTTAAGGGATAGGAGAGAAAGAAAAGCAAAAAGAAGAATCGGAAAACCTTTGACATAGGCGGCTTTTATCCTGTATTACTCAAACAATAATCGAAAACCCTGAACTGAAAAGCTTTAAAAATATATGAGCCTGTTAGAACTACATAAAATCCAAACCACCAAATCTTCCTGGCAAGACTTTGTGGAATATAGTATCGATACTCCTTTTTATACCGAAACAAAGGCCAAAACCCAGTCTTTGGTAGAGGCGATACAACTTACGCTATTCCATGATTATCTATCCACTTTCTCGGCGGAGGAAAAGGCTACGTTCCTTTCTTCTCCGGATGCATTCCAGGCATCTGCCGAAAAGTTCGTGAATATATTGGAAGGTGTGCGTTATTCCCAGGAAGGGTATAACCAAAAGGAAAGATCCCTGTTTTTAGGAATGTTAAAGTCCTTATTAAAAGAATATAAGGTAGATGAGAACGGAGAAAGAAAGGATCTGGAAAGATACCATTTTTATAGATGTATCATTCGTTTTTGTTCTGATAAGGATTATATTTTTAGGGTGTACGAAAAATACAAATCCTATCTTTCCCAGGGCAGTTGGGTGTAATGGCCCAAAAGACTTTAGTCGTTTCTCCTGATTGCCCCATTTGTTCCGTGTTGCGCGGGACAAAGATCCCAGGCTTAATTCATCAAAATTCTTCTTTTATCATCCGTCACGCACCTGAAGATAAAAAAATCCCAGGTTATCTATATATAGAACCAATTTCTCATAGAGAAAAATATTCAGACTGGGACCCTAAAGAATTCAGGGACTTAGGAGAGACGCTCCAATTCGCAACAGATTGGATAGAGAAGAAGTATTCTCCTCCTAAAATCTATACAGTCTTAGTCGCGGAAAAAGTAGCTCATATGCATTTTCATTTGGTTCCTAGATACGAAGAAATCAAAGGACCTGAGTATATTCGACTAGCATTAGAAGGTTTGGCTTCGGCTCCGGTCGGGATACCATTCCCTAAATTCGAATGATCCTTTTTCCTTCCGTTATTATCAAAAAATTTCTGTCTAAAGTAAAAGGTTATGAATCAATCCAATATAGAAACCCTGATCGACGCGGGTAAAAAAAGAAAAGCGGACTTTGTAGAAATTTATGAGGAAGAGTCTAGAAATTCTTCCATCTCTCTTAGAGACCAAAAAATAGAACAATCTCTCGCCGCAACCGATTATGGGATCGGGATCCGATTGGTATACGGAACCGACGTATTATACGCATATACAAGTAATGACGACCAACAACATCTACTTTCTTTAATTCACTTACTCGCTGATTCTCGCGGAGAAGTAGCAAATGGCTCAAGCGCATTCACTCTTCCAGGAGATGTAGCTAAATATTCTTTTTCTAAAAATATTCATGATCCTCGGAAAGTTCCTCCATTTAGAAGGTTGGAACTCCTACAAAAGGCAGACTCAGTTGCCAGAAAAGTATCCTCTAAGATTATACAAGTAGGAGTAAGTGCTTCCGATATAGTAACGAATGTTTTGATCGCAAACTCGGAAGGACTTTGGGTAGAAGATCTTAGAGTTAGAAGTAGATTTTTCCTTTCTGTAACAGCGGAGAATAAAGGAGAAAGATTCGTAGCAAGTGAATCTCCAGGCGCTCTGAAAGGATTTGAATTTTTTGAAGGATTACCTGTAGAAGATATAGCACAAAAGGCAGGAGAAAGAGCTCTCTTCATGCTGGACGCAGGCTATATAGAAGGTAAAAAAATGCCCGTGGTAATGGGTAACGGTTTTGGTGGAGTCATTTTTCATGAAGCATGCGGTCATCCTTTGGAAACGGAAGCAATTCGCAAAAAATCTTCTCCCTTTGTAGGGAAATTAGGAGAGTCAATCGCTCAGTCTTGCCTAACGGCTTATGATGACGGAACGATTGAAGAGCAGTATGGCTCTTTGAAGGTAGACGATGAGGGAATGCCTACACAAAAAACTCTTCTGATCGAAAATGGAATTTTAAAAGCATATCTTGCTGATAGGATCGGATCCATGGAAACGGGATCTGCCAGGACCGGAAGTGGAAGAAGAGAATCTTATCAATATGCACCTGTTTCCAGAATGAGAAACACTTATATAGAAGCCGGAAAAGATTCCTTAGAGGAGATGTTTGCATCAGTGGATTTCGGACTCTATGCAAAAAGAATGGGTGGTGGATCCGTAAATCCTGCCACTGGAGAATTCAATTTTGCGGTTGAAGAAGGTTACGTAATCCGAAATGGAAAGATCTCAGAACCTGTAAGAGGAGCCACTCTGATAGGGAAAGGTCATGAAATTCTTCCTAAAATTTCCATGGTAGGAAAAGACTTGGAATTGGCAGCAGGAACCTGTGGAGCGTCTTCCGGTTCAATCCCTGTTACAGTGGGACAACCTTCACTTAAAGTGGATGAGATCCTAGTGGGGGGAAGATAATGGATTTAGAGCAAGCCGCCGGATTCGTATTAGAAGAAGGGAAACGTTATGGGATCGATTCCTTCGATCTGATCGCCACTGACTCTGAAGATATAGGGATTGAAGTTTTTAAAGGAAGAATTGTCTCTACGGAAACTTCTCGTTCCAGAGGAGTAGGCATCCGAGTCCTGAATAATTCCCGCCCCGGATATTCTTACAGCGAACGTTTTAGTAAAGAAGCTCTTTCCCAAATGGTGAGAGATGCAATGGATCAGACCGAGATTACGGATCCTCTCGACATGGAGCTCCCCGGACCGAAACCATTGGCAGAAATAGATCTGAAACATTATAATCCCGCATTAGAAAAATTGGATTTTGCCTGGATGAGAGAACAGGGACTTGCATTGGATCATGCATCTTGGGAATCCGATAAGAGAGTGGAAAATGTTCCTCATGTAGGTGTTGGAAAAAGTTCCACACAAAGTTTGATAGCAAACTCAAAAGGTGTTTTCGTTAAAAAAGATTCTAATGTTGCTTACCTTGGAACAGGTCTTGTAGTAGTCGAAAGTGATATCAAGAAGATGGGGAGTTATTACCGTTCTGGCAGAGATATTTCCCAATTCGATCCATCGTATATCGCTAAAGAAGCTGCTCATAGAGGAACAGAACTTTTAGGAGCGAAGCCTCTTCCTAGTGGTGTGTATACAATCGTTTTAGGAAATCGTATTAGTCCTCAGATTTTTGGGATGTTCTCTTCTCCTTATTTTGCGGATGCAGTTCAAAAAGGTTCCTCTCGTTTGGTCGGAAAACTTGGGAATGAAGTAGCATCTCCTATATTAAGTATCTATTGTGAAGCTCATACTCCGGACTATCCTGGATCTCGTTTAGTGGATGCGGAAGGAATTCCTACATCCGCACGAACTAAGGTTTTAGAGAACGGGGTCCTTAAGTCTTATCTATATAATTTAGAATCTGCTAAAAGAGATAATGTTTCTCCTACGGGACATGGGGTTCGTTCTTATTCAGGAAGGGCCGGCACATCATTCTCTAACATGATTGTTCCTTTGGGAACGAAGACCAAAGATGAACTATTAGCATCCGATTCTCATTGTATTTTTGTTACTAAGTTGGAAGGTGGGGCAGGTTGTAGCGCAGTATCTGGCGAGATTTCAATCGGGATCCAAGGGATCTATTATAAAAATGGAAAACCGGAACATGCAGTGGATCGTATCACAATGAACACGAATTATTTCGATCTACTCCATAAGATCCAAGGGATTTCTAACGAATACTCTGATAGTTATTCTTCGATCAAGGTCCCCGATATTTTGATCTCGGAAATTCACGTTGCAGGTTGATCATGTCGGAAGAAAGAAACAAGCCTGAAACATACTTACTCTCCAAAGAATTAGAAGAAGCAGTCCAAGTAGCTGAGATTACCGCAAGACCCTTGTTGTTAAAGGGAGAACCAGGAACCGGAAAATCACTCTTAGCGGATTATCTTTCCTTCAAGACTAAAAAGAAGCTCTACTCGTGGCATGTAAAATCTACCTCACTCGCAAAAGAAGGTTTATATTTTTATGATGCAGTTTCCAGGCTGAACGATTCTAGATTTACGGAAGATAAGGAGAAGGTCCGCAATATCGAAAATTATATCCGATTGGGCGCTCTGGGCGAGGCATTCTCTGCGAGCGAACCTTCTGTAGTCTTGATCGATGAAATAGATAAGGCGGATATAGAATTCCCGAACGATCTACTTTTAGAATTAGACAGGATGGAATTTGTGATCCAGGAAACTGGCCGTAAGATCAAAGCAGTCAATAGACCTTTAACTCTGATCACTTCGAATAACGAAAAGGAACTTCCGGCAGCATTTTTAAGAAGATGCATTTTTCATTATATTGATTTTCCTGAGCCGGCCTTCATGGCGGATATCGTATCTTCTCATTTTCCTAAGATCGAATCTTCTCTTTTGAAAAGAGCACTCGAGTCCTTCTATGTGATCCGCACCATGGATGACATGAAAAAAAAACCAGGCACAAGCGAACTACTGGATTGGATCCAAATTCTAATTCATATGGGAGCCAAACTTCCGGAAGACGGAAGGATTCCTTATATAGGCGCTCTTGTGAAGAATGAAGAGGATCTGAAATTGTTCAGATAAGTAGTTTGTTTTTTCCTTTTTTCTACAGGCTGAAATCGTCCGGAGTTCCAATTTCCACTGTGGAACTCCTGGATTTTTTAAAAGCAACCGAGGTTTTGACCAGAGATAAGACATTTCTTTCAGTTAACGAGTTCTATAGAGTTTCGAGACTTTGCCTTGTAAAAGACGTAAAATATTACGACGCATTTGATCTAGTATTTACCGAACTATTCGGAGAAAGAGGTGTACTTAAAGAATCATTTCGCAAGGAAATGATGGATTGGCTCTCTACTATATTCGAAAATCCGAATAAACTTCCCCCAGGCATGATCCCTCCGGAAGAACTCTGGAAAGAGTTTTTAGACAGACTCCAAAACCAAAAAGGAGAACACCATGGCGGGAATAAATGGATCGGTACTGGAGGAAGTTCTCCTTTCGGTCATTCTGGAGTAAATCCAGGCGGAGTCCGCATAGGCGGAGAAGGTTCTGGAAAGTCCGCTATTTTCCAAGCAATGGAAAGGAAATATAAGGAATACCGGACTGACGAACAATTGGATGTTCGACAAATTAAGATCGCACTGAAAAAACTCAGGAACTTAAGAAAGGAAGGAATACCGGAATTTCATCTTCCTAAAACTGTAGATGCGACTTGTAAGAATGCAGGAGATCCTGAGCTTATATTTGACCGAACCAGAAAGAATGGGATCAAAGTATTACTTTTAATGGATACCGGCGGGAGCATGACCCCTTATGCAGAAAGAGTAAGTAAACTTTTTTCAGCGGCCCATCAAATGAATCACTTTAAGGAATTCGGGCATTATTATTTTCATAACTCTGTTTATGATTCTGTGTATCCAAAAGGAGATCTAAGATATCCGATCCCTCTGAAGAATCTTTTTAAAAAACATAAGGATGATACAAAGCTCATTATCGTTGGCGACGCATACATGGCTCCTTATGAACTTTTAGATCCTGCTTACGGATTTTATCATTCCAGATTTAGACAGGAATCCAGACTTCCGGAACATCCTGAATCGGGACTGGACAGTTTCAAAAGGATAAAATCCCATTTTGACGATACTATCTGGATGAATCCTGAACCAAAAAGATATTGGGATGCGCCGACCATCTACGAACTCAAAAAAGTATTTCCTATGTTTTTTTTGAGCGTAGATGGATTAGAAGATGGGATCCGAGAACTTTTAGGAAAAAGATAATTAAGGTTTTAGAACGAATTTATATTCTATACTTACCTCGTCCTTTGCAGTTGCAAATAATAAACTAGGTCTTTCCACATCAAAATCACTCATCAAGATCTGGAATTTTCCGGATAAAACAGTATCTTGTCCCTCTTTTTGGATGGTCGCTACTGATTTAATCGTTTTGGTTTTTCCTTTTACTGTCAGATTTCCTGTGATCGTCCATTCATTATCCTTAGCAGTAATGGAAGTGCTCGTAAAACTGATATTGGTAATTGTAGGATATCCTAGAGATTCAATGATATGTTCGTCTCTGTTCTCGTCTCCGGATTTGATCTGCGAGATAGGGATTTCAATCTTAACAAGTTTAGGGAATTGTAAACCGCCGGGCCCTTGAGTCAAAGTCATAGGACTTACTGTAGTACCGGAACATTTTCCATTCACTGTTTTGAAAGGGTGGATTGCTATAAAATTGATCTGAGATTCTTGTAGTTTTAATTCTTCTGAAAAAACGGAAGAAACGCTAACTAAGAACAAAATCAAAAAACGTAAAATACAAGACACTGTGATACTCCTTAAAAATAAAAAACTGCTATAGAAACGCTGAGTGCTCCGAATCCGGCCCAACCGACTACTCTCATTTCATTTGCTGCGCTCGGACCCTCTTTGGAAATCCTTTCTCCAATAAATGGAAGTGCAAGCATTGCAGGCAGATGGATCCAAATCATTGCCTTATGAGTGAATATTGTGCTAAGTCCTGGTTCTCTTTCTAAACTTTTGGAAGGAGAGAAAAATGCGAGTCCCGCAGTCAGCGCGTATAAAGTAAAAGTAGTTCCCGCTAAAGCGGAATGCATACTTCCCGAAGATTCTGAATCCCAAGGAGAAGATTTCATAATTGCAGTGTATAAAAGTAAATTCTTTTGAGGATCGGAGATCAGTAAATAATTAGCGTAAGGTTCGTATTCTCTTTTCAGATTAGAGAGAGCCTGCTCTCCAACTATATTCGTAGCGAGCCAAAAACCCCAGGTGAAAAGACCTAAACCTTGGTGCCAGTCTAAAAGGGAACGACGTAGCTCTACTCGTTCCTTTTCTTTATGCAAATCCTTTTGTTCAACCGTATTTATCGGAGAAGTTTCTTGGCTATAAAATTTAGGAGAATATCTCGAAAAATCCGGAGTTAAAGGGTTAACCTCAGCCCATCCTGAAAAATCATTATAAACATACGGAGAAGAATGCAACATTGTGCTCGTACAGAAAAGAAAAACAACGGAGAATAATATTCCTTTTATGAAGGTCATATCAGATATCTAAAACGAATTATAGAAAAGGAAATCATTATTTATGAGAAGTGACAAAAAGCAATAAACGACTTGGTTTTTGGAACGAACTGAAAAGGTAAAATCCGGATCGTTTATCCGGGGATTTTGAGAATGCGGATCTGTATTATCTTTTGTTCTGCACTCTCTTTAATATTTCCGTGACTGCTTGGGTATATCCGTCGTACACACCTTTATCATAATCGGATAGTGTCTTGTAATTCAGTCCGGAAAACTCTTTTAGTAGTTTGGAAAGTTCTTCTTCAATTACATTTTTGCGAATATATACTGTTTCGAAATGGTTCGGATGCATAAAGTTTATCCGTAAAATTCTGATCTAAGCCTATGGCCGATTTCTTTTTGGTGTCCCATTAGAAACTTTGGATATTCCATTTTCAACCAATTTATGGCCTCTCTGTATCTAACGTATTCTTTTTCCTTACGTTTAAATTCAGGGCTATGAATTGAATTTTGGCCATTTTTGATCCGGCTAGGAAGAATATGATGTAGAATTTCGTGATGTACCACATGTTCCAGAACGTAAAGCGGAACCTCTTTATGGTCCAGGATCGGACTGATACGTATATTCATATTCCGTTTTTCGTAACTACCCAATCTTCTTTTTCCGAGTCGATCCGCCCATCCGATGGAAAGTAGTTTTGTATCCATTTTAGGAAAATAGTAAGAAGAAATTTTTTCCAAAATTACCCTCAAATCGTAGACAACTCCGTTTTCCTTCAATTTTTTGAAATTGGCCGATCCGGATTCAGGGAGAGAATTCAGGAATTCGGCAACTTCTTCTTTCCAAATCTGTTTTGGTTTGAGTCCCAACAATTTAGAAATGAGTAATCGGACAAAGGATAAGATTATTTCCTCTCTGGCTTCCATCAAAGAGGAGTGAAATTTGGCGGTTAGTAAACCGTTATGGAATGAAACAGAATGATTTCCGTTTCTATACGGATAAAATTTAAGTTCTACCGAACGGATTTGGCTTTCTTTGAAACGCCTGGATTTGACTTTCAAAGAATTCCAAATAGAAACCAGAAGTTCTTCCCAGTTCCTGTCCGAAGCAAGATCAGGAACCGAAAAACTCTCTAATTCTTTTTCTGGCATCTGAATCATTTTGGTTTTGAGAACTTGGAGAAGAAGAAGGATTAGATGTTTCTTCTTTTTTATTGATAAAAATTTTATCTAATACTTTTTCAGGTTCTCTGATCTCTTCTATAAACCTAGAAACTCGATTGAAGTATTGCGAATTTTTCTGTTGAGAGATTTGAGGGTAGGTGAGCAGCAATTTCTTTTTAGCTCTTGTGATTCCCACATAAAATAGTCTCCTTTCTTCCTCTAAGTTTTTCTCTCCTCTCCCGGAAGGAAAAGATCCTTCTGAAACATTTAATAGTACTACGGTATCAAATTCCAAGCCTTTAGAAGAATGTACTGTGGATAAAATTAATCTTTCGTCTTCTTCCTCGGGGGAAATTTTGTCTAAGCTGCGGTTAGGCCCTTCTAAACTCATATCCACTAAAAATTCGTGTAAGCTTTCGTATTTTTGCGAAAGGGTCAAAAACGCATTCAGATCTTCTAATCTTCTTTTGAAATCATCGTATTTCTTTTCGAGTAGGGGAGAATAATAGTCTATAAAGTTTCCTAAAAGTCTTTTTAGATCTTTTTCGGAATCGCTGATTAATTGATTTAATTCTTTTAAATGAGAAGCTGTGGTTCCTTTTGATTCTGAAATGACCCTTTCCAGATTTCCGCCGGATCTTTCCAAATCAGTCAGAATCGACCTTGCTTTTGCAGCACCAATTCCGGGAAGAAGTAACAAGACTCTCAGCCAAGAAACTGAATCCGTTTTATTCTCCCTAATTTTTAGAAGAGAAAGATAATCCTTTGCATGAGCGCTTTCTACAAATTTTTTTCCACCAAATTTTAAGAATGGGATATTTCTCTGAGAAAGAACTAATTCTAGCTGGTTCGAATTCCATCCGGACCTAAATAGGACTGCTATATCCTTTAAGGGAACTCCGTCTTCTCTTCTTTCTAAGATCAGATCTGCAATTCCTTCCGCTTCTTCTAATTCGTCTGCATATCCAATCAGCGCAGGCTTTTGAAAGTCTTCATTTTTAGTGTATAGATATTTTTCGTATTTTTCTCTGAAATTGGAAAGGACCACATTGGCCAGATTTAAGATAGATGGAGTGCTTCTGTAATTTCTTTCTAGATAGATCGTTTTAGTTTTTGGAAACAGTTTCGGAAAATTGAATATTCCATTTACATCCGCTCCGCGAAATGAATACACACTTTGCGCATCGTCTCCGACTACCAAAATATTTTCATGGTCTAATGCAAGTAAACAGGTAATATGAGCCTGGATCTGATTCGTATCCTGAAACTCGTCCACCATAATGTATTTGTATTGTTCGGAGACCTTTTTTCGGACAGTTTCATTTTTATTCAGAAGATCTCTTGTAAATACTAAGAGATCATCATAATCCAAAAGAGATCTTTGCTTTTTGTAGTCAGCGTATTCTTGGAAAATTTGGCGAATAGCGGATTCTTGATCCAAAAACTTAGGATATTCTGCTTCTAATAATTCCTCTAAGGATTTTCCACGATTGATGACGGAAGAATGGAGAGAGATCAATGTGTCGTTAGAAGGGAATCTGGACTTCTGTTTTGCATATTCTCCCTCTGTTCTTAATAGTTGGAATATATCTGAAGTGTCTGATTCATCTAAAACGGAAAACTGAGAAGAAAATCCTAGAACGGGCGCATATTTTCTGAGTATATGGCTTCCGAAAGAGTGAAATGTTCCTCCATGAACTCGAGCGCAACGTTTGTCCAGGAGAGATACGGCTCTGGAGAGCATTTCTCTAGAAGCTTTTCGGGTGAATGTAAGAAGTAGGATATTTTCGGCAGGGATGCCCGATTCGACTAATTTGGAAAGTCTGTGAACGATTGTTTTTGTTTTTCCCGTTCCGGCACCGGCGATCACTAAAACCGGGCCGTTTAGGGTCTCGATAGCTTCCTTTTGTTTTTCGTTAAGTGACTCTAAGGACGCCATTAGTGAGATTAGTGGTGGTGATGTCCCCCCTCACCGTGAACATGTCCATGACTCACTTCCTCGTCAGTCGCTGTCCTGATATTTACGATCTGGACATCAAAAATCAGATCCACCCCAGCTAAAGGATGGTTTCCGTCTACGATCACAGATTCTCCCTTGATATCAGTAATCGTGTAAACGGTATCCGGCTCGTCTGTTTGGAACATCATTCCAACGCTCAATTCTTCCCCTTCCGGGAATTGGCTTTTAGGCACATCGAAAACTAACTCCGGATTTTTTTGGCCATAAGCCAAATCAGCGGAAACAGAGATTACTTTTTTGTCTCCAGCTAACATACTTTTGATTTCGTCTTCAAGACCGGCAATGATCTGTCCGGTTCCTTCCAGATAAGAAAGAGGATGACTTCCTTGAGAAGAATCGATTTCGTTTCCTTCTTTATCTGTTAATTTATAGTGAAAAGTCACTACTCTTGGGTTCATTTATTGCTCCAACCGGGTAAGGCCCCTTGACGGGTAAGGGAGGGAAGTTCCGGCACGTGATTTAAGTTAGTATATTCTTGGAAGATCCTAGGACAATCAGATTTTTGAGACTAAGTCAAAAGTCGTAGGAAATTTCGACCCCGAAATTCTCTACATCCTTAATGAACTGTTCAACTCGATTTGCCAGAAAGAACCAAGAATCCCTATGCACTATATCGTTTAGAAAATTCAGGAACCGATTCGTATTCCTAAGAGCGAATTCTCTGTCTTGGGTATAGTTTAGAAGAACTGTATATGCCAAAGACTTTAGAATTTTATCATTTTCAGCTAATTCCAAATATCCAGGGAGATTCGGCTCGAATAAACTGAGCCTGGTTTTTGCGCTCCCTTCGGTTACATATAAATTATAATCTGCTGAATTTGGAACTCTGTCGGCTGAGTATACTTTCATCTTGGATAACTCCTCTAGAAACCAGAGGAAAATGTGGTTTCCATTAAGAAACATACCCGCAAAAAGTCAACGGGAAAGAATAGTTTTGTCATTTATAAGCCACAAAACAGGCTTTAGTTTAGAGAATGTTTTAGGAAACCTTTCTCAAATAATCTGTTGGACGGAACATTCTTTGCACGTCCAATCCGTGACCCTCCAGTAAGTTTAAAAGTATAACATCCGATTTTCGTAATTGAAAATAAATTTTTACTAATAGTATAAGATTCTGTTGTATACAGATGTTTAATTTTGATTTCATACCTGCCTCCGAAGAAACGGGTATGAAATCCATTAGATTGGTTTTACTTTTTTTAGTTTTGTTCCGTTCCGATCTTAGAAGCAGCCAAATAACCTTCTAACATGGCTCTTTTCGCGTCTATTCCGGAAGCGTCTTTTGCTCCACCGATCAGATAAGAAGGAATATTAGTTCTTTCTTTACTGAAAGTTTCATACAAGGAAGCATCACTTGTTTGTCCGGCGCAAAGAATAATAGAATCGCATTCTAATGTTTTTGCTCCTTCTTTTTTGGTCTCAATCACAAGACCTTTATCATTCACTTCTTTATATGTTAGGGAAGAAAGGAATTCTACTCCTTTGGATTGTAATTCCTGCAAAAGTGCCCAAGAGGTAGTAGCCCCCAAACCTGCGCCTACTTTTCCGTTTCTTCTTAAGATTGAAACTTTTCTAGAAGCGGTTTCCGGCTGGATCACAGCTTGTGTATAAGAATTTACATTGTACTTTTCGAAGTAGGTAGGAATATCCGGATCCTTTTCCTCAGTAAGTTTATGAGCCACATCCACACCGATCCCTCCACCGCCGATTATGGCAACATTGGAACCAGGCTTGAATGTCCCATTCAAGAACTCCACATAACTTGCATGTGGTTTTTTCTCTAAACCAGGGAGGTTCGGATTTCTAGGAAGAACTCCAGTTGCAAAGATCACTGCATCTGGTTTAAGATCATCCAACATTTTTAGATCCGCTTTTGTATTCAGACGAATATCTACTTTTAAACGAGGAAGTTCATTTTTGAAATATCGGATCGTTTCAAAAAATTCGAATTTACCGGGAATAGCAGCTGCCAAATTCAATTGGCCTCCTAATTTTCCAGAGGCTTCTAAGAGAATAACTTCATGGCCACGTAAAGCGGCAACTCTTGCAGATTCCATTCCTCCTGGACCGGAACCTACTACTACCACTCTTTGTCTTTTTGCCTGAGGAAGAGATTTCCAGTCCAGTTCTCTGTTTGCAGAAGGGTTTACCAAACAAGAAACCATTTCTTCTTTAAATGTATGATCCAAACAAGCTTGGTTACAAGCCACACATGTATTCACTCTTTCAGTTTGGTTTTCTTTGATCTTATTTACGATTTCTGCATCCGCTAAGAATGGTCTTGCCATACTCACAATGTCTGCTTCTCCGGCATTCAATACTTGGATGATTGTTTCTGGCATATTGATTCTATTGGAAGCGATGATTGGAATTCCTGGAACTGCAGACTTTATTTTTCCTGCGATCTTTGCCCAGGCTCCTCTCGGAACCAACTGAGAGATTGTAGGAATACGAGACTCGTGCCAACCGATCCCGATATTGAGTGCGTCTGCTCCTGCTTCTTTTAATTCTTTCGCAAGAGAGATTACTTCTTCGAAAGTTGGATTGCCCGGAATCAAATCGATCCCGGACATTCTTACGATGACTGGAAAGCCAGGCCCGACTTGTTTGCGGACTTCTTTCATAGTCTCGATCGCAAATTTTCTGCGGTTTTCAGGAGAGCCGCCGAACTCGTCTGATCTTTTGTTTGTTACTTCGGAGAAGAATTGGTTAACCAAATATCCTTCTGAAGCCATAACCTCTACCGCTCTGAAACCTACTTGTTTAGCACGTAATGCGGAAGATCCGAAATCACGGATCGTTCTCCAAGCATCTTCTGTAGAAAGTTCTTTTGGTATGAATCGATTGATAGGAGCGCGTAGCGCGGAAGCTCCTACGAGTTCTCTGTGGTATGCATATCTTCCCGCATGAAATAATTGTGCGCAGAAAATTCCCATTGGTTTAAGAACGGATGCGACTTTTTCAAGCTCTTGGCAGTCTTCTTCCTTTTGGAAATCGAAAAATATATTGGAACCTTTTCCTTCTGAATTCACCGAAATTCCTCCGGTGGTTATCAATCCAACTCCTCCTTCAAATCTTTTCCCATAGAATGCAGCCATTCTATCCGCAGTCTTGGGCATTCCCTCTAGGCCCAAGTGCATGGAGCCCATGATAATACGATTCGAAATAGTTTCGTCTCCGATGGATATCGGGCGAAAGATTGGGGAAATATCTAAAGAAGACATTCACAGTCCGCCTTTCTTTTTATTTGAGTAGAACAGTCGTTCTACTGAGAAAGGTTTTAAACTGAATTTGGAAAAGGCAACGGTTTTTCTAGGAAATTTGAAAATAGATACCGAACATGATTCGGCAAAACTTTTTCAATTCATAGAAAAACGATTTAAAGCGGAGATATAAGCTTGAGAACAAGCCTCAATAATATCAGTCGAACTTGCTTTTCCTACGACTCTTTCTCCATGTTTTTCTAAAGTAACGGAAGCTTCCGCCAAAGCATCTTGTCCTTCTGTTACTGGAGAGATTACGAGTTTAATAAGTTCTACATCAGAGATAGTTGCCTTCTGGATTGCTTTAAATATTGAATCGACCGGGCCGTCTCCGGTTGCGGATTCTTCTTTTAGATTTCCTTCGATGGAAAGCCGGATACTAGCAGTAGGTGTGCTCTTAGTTCCGGTGGTTACATGAAAACTTTCTAATACGTATTTGTCGTTGGAAGATTTTCTGGATTCATCCGCGAATAATGCACGGATATCCTCGTCGAAAATTTCCTTTTTACGATCTGCGATCTCTAAAAATCTTTGGTAAGCTGCTTCTAATTCTTCCGGATGAGGGCTGAATCCTAAACGAACGATCCTATCTTTGAAACCGGCTCTTCCACTATGTCTTCCTAAAACCATACGGTTGGATTGAATTCCTACACTTTCAGGAGTCATGATCTCGTAGGTTTCTCTATTTTTCAAAACTCCGTCTTGGTGGATCCCTGATTCATGAGCGAATGCGTTTGCACCTACAACTGCCTTGTTGGGTTGTACCACCATTCCAGTGATTGTTTTTACTAAATAAGATGCTTTTGCGATCTCTTCCGTTTGGATCCTGGTTTGTATTCCAAATTTATCCTTACGTGTACGAAGTGCCATGACCACTTCTTCCATCGCTGTGTTGCCGGCTCTTTCTCCGATACCGTTTACAGTACATTCAATTTGTCTTGCTCCGTTTAAGATGGCAGCAAGACTATTAGAAGTTGCAAGTCCTAGATCATTATGGCAATGCGCGGAGAAGATTGCCTTCTCACTTCCTTTCACATTTTGGATCAGGAATTTGAATAATTCTCCGTATTCGTACGGTGTTGTATATCCTACAGTGTCTGGGATATTGATCGTAGTTGCACCAGCTTCGATCACTGCTTCACAAAGTTCTCGTAAGAACTCAGGTTCTGAACGAGTCGCATCTTCTGGAGAAAATTCCACATCGTCTACATGGTCTCTGCAGATCTTGACTGCTTCCACGGCCATTTTCAAAACCTCGGCAGGATCTTTTCCCAGTTTGAATTTCATATGAATGGGAGAAGATGCGATAAAAGTATGAATTCTTCTTTTTTTAGCGGGAATGATTGCTTTTGCTGCTGCTTCTAGATCCGGACGAACTGCTCTTGCGAGTGCTGCGATGATTGGGCCTTCTACTTCTCTGGAAATTCTTTGGACTGCTTGGAATTGGACTGGAGAAGAAACTGGGAAACCTGCTTCGATCACATCCACATTCATTTTAGCAAGTTGGAGTGCGATCTCTATCTTCTCATTTTCACTCATTGCCGCGCCTGGGCATTGTTCTCCGTCTCGGAGAGTGGTATCGAAAATCCGAACAAAATCCAAATTTGAGTTCATATGCTTGGAAAACTTCCCTAACTCCAAAATTATAGTCTGAATTGGGCCGTAAACCTAATAAATAACCGGTTTCGGCTTTCGGAGGTTAGACTTGGATTTAGATAAAGACTCTCTCAGTTTCTATGGAGCCAGCTTAAAAGCAGATGATTGTGCTATGATAGCAAGGCTTTACTCGGAACTTTTTGGCGGAGAAGTCCAGGTGTCTAGTCCCGGTCACGCAGAACTTCTCTTTTCTGAAAACCAAAGAGTGATCTTTAGCAAAGAAACAGAAGAATGTCCAGTGTCTCCTGGAACCCTAGTTTGGAAGATCTCAAAGACCCGGGTCCCAGCTTTCGAAACCAAACTTCTCGGGGCGGGGTTTGAGAAGGAATTAACAACCAGTAAATATTCTTCTTACCTAGACCGTTGGAAAAATCGGATTTGGTTGTACTGGTAACCTAAAACCCTCTGTGTTCTTTGTGCTCTCCGTGCGAACCAAAAAAGGAATTTCGCGCAGAGATCACGGAGGACGCAGAGTTTTCAGCCCGGATAAGTCTGGATCTCTTCTTTCCCTTCTTTGAGAGCCGCTTCTGCCATTTTATGAGCATCTTCTCCCAAGTATTTTTCGATCCAGTAATGTGCCAGATAGATGATGGGGGTGATCCCTATAGCTATGAAGATCTTGTATCCGAAATTGGTATAGGAGATAGAATTCAGAGTTTGGAAATCGTAGGTTCCCCAATAGGCCACAAAGATAACAACATAAGAGTCTAAAAGTTGAGAGAAGATAGTGGAACCAGTGGCCCTTAGCCAAAGAAGTTTGTTTTTGGTCTTTTTGCGGATCAAATGAAAGACTTGGATATCCACAAGCTGCCCGATCAAGTACGCCACGATGGAGCCTGTGATCACTTGCCCAGTATTAAAGAATACAACCTGAAAGGAATGATCGTCTACCGGTGAATTTCCCGCAGCAGGAATTGCCATATCCAATTGAAGAAGGAAGAATGCCAAAACGATCATTACCATACCTACTAGGGTTAGGTATCTGACACCTCTTCTTCCATAATACTCATTCAAAAGGTCCGTTACGATAAATGTGATCGGGAAGGGTATTACCCCCAAGGTCATGGTTAACGCCTTGCTTCCGATCGCAACTTGGAACCATTTTGAGCCAGTCACCTCTGCCATCAAAAGGAAGGTTATGAAGATGGAACCTAAAACGAAAAATAGTTTGAAGGGCCGGTGAAACTGCATCTGAGGAAAAATCTTGCGAATTCAGTCTCTGTCAATCAAAGAACAGATTGGAACCTCACAAACGTTTGACAGGTAGGCTACCTATAAATCACTGGAAGACAGTCGGTGCTTTACTTTTGGCCTCCGCGATTCGATAAATATATAGAGCTCAAATGAATCCAAACGATGAACCTTACACCCCAGAGGACTTGATCCGCCCAGTCCCTTATCAACCTAAAAAGCAGCCTCTCTGGCAAACGAGCCTAGTGAGCCTGACTTGGTTATTACTTTCCGGAATTTCTTTTTATCTAGGACTACAGGCCTTAAAGGCAGATCCTAAACCTGCTTCTGCCCAAGCCGGAACAGAGCAGGTAGTATTGCAAAATACTGCTCTCAAAGCGGACCTGGCTCCTACTGAGGGAGCCTGGGAATCTTGGAAGAAATGGTGGAATTCCAACAATACATCTTCCGAATCGGATGGGACTGTAAGTTCTTCCGAGCCTGAATCGGAAGACGATCCTGCTTTCAGAGCTTCTACTTGGTTCTCCGACTATGAGGCGATGAAACGTACTGTTCATCTGTATAATGAGATCCATCCGTTTATTTATGGATTCAAAGGAAGAGAGACAAATAACGGAGATCTTTATTCTCTTTGGGGATCCGCTCAAAAACATGCGCGCGTTGCTGAGCTTAAATCTTTAAATCCAAAAGTTAAGATCATTCCTACAATCTTCCGTTGGGAAAACAAAAATGAGAAGATCTCTGAAAACATAGGTCTGAACGGACGTAATGATATCAGAGACAAACATATCCAGAATATTCTATATGAAGTGGATACCTACGGTTTCGACGGTATCGATATAGACTATGAAGGAATGAGCTGCGAGAAAAAAGAGAAGTTTGAAGAGTTCATCGTTATTCTCTCCAAAGAGATCCACAAACGTGGTAAACTTCTTTCTGTAGCTGTTCACCCTAAGACTGCCGCTAAAAAATCCGGCATGAAAGCATGTAAGGGTCTAAAAGAAAAAATTAATATGGATTTTGCTGAGAATTGGAGAGGTCCTATGACCCACGATTACGCTTTCTTAGCAAAACATGCAGATCGTGTAAAGGTGATGGCTTACGAACTTCATCCGCGCAAGCAAGGAAACCCAGGACCTGGGCCTCAGGCACCTAACGTTTGGATCAGAAATATCATCACTTACGCAAAAGAAAGAGTTCCTGCTAAAAAACTATATATGGCGATCCCGACTTACGGATATGATTGGGCTTTAAATTGTAATGCGAAGATCAAAGCTGTATATTGGTCGGACGCATTAAAACGCCAACAACTTGGTGTGACAAAACAACCTACGAATATCACCCAAGTTTTAGCCGATAACAAAAACTCCGATTCTTGGACAAATCTTTCCAAGTTCAGTTGGGTTCACCAAGGTAAAACTTACGAAGATCCTAGCATTTGGTATAAGTCGGAAGGTTGTGATCGTGTAGCATTCTTCATGAATCGAAAAGCTTTCGAAGAGAAAATGACTCTATTAAGATCTTATGATATTGGTGGATTCTCTTTCTGGCAATTATTATCTGATAACGATCCGGGGATCAATGATTACTTGGAATTGCTTGTGACTAATAAACTTCCACCTGTTCCTAAGGCAAAAAAACTACCTGAGGTTCCGAATCCTGATGTAAAACAGGCTCCTCCGGAAGAAAATCAGGAAGAAGCCAAGAACAACCTGGATCTTGTCAAAAAATAAAACTACAATCATCACAGAAGATCCTTCTCTCGCAGCAAAAATACTGAAAGAGGGAGGGATCGTTCTATTTCCTACCGAAACTGTTTATGGTCTTGGCGCTGATTCTAGAAACCTTTCTTCTTGTTTAGAAATTTATAAAATTAAAAACCGTCCCGCGGATAATCCTCTTATCGTTCATCTCGGAAATCCTGCTTTAATCCCCGATATTGGAGAAGTTCCGGAGAACGCAAGGATCCTGATCAGACAATGTATGCCCGGACCTTTGAGTCTGGTTTTAAAGAAGATCGATAAGTCTGTTTTTTCAACAGGGCTTACTACAATAGCAGTTAGAGTTCCTTCTCATCCAAAAGCTTTGGAAATGCTATCCTATTTCGGAGGGCCGGTTTCTGCTCCTTCTGCTAATCTTTCGGGAGAACCGTCGATTACAAGATTGGATGATGCGATCTCCGAGTTTGATGGTTTAGTAGATCTAATCTTAAAAGGTTCAGACCCGGAAATCGGTTTAGAATCTACTGTTGTGGATTTTTCAATTTCTCCGCCTAAACTACTTCGTCCTGGATATTTCGGCTGGGAAGAATTACAAAAGTATGTTCCCGATCTGGAAGATTATAGTCTGTTGAAAGAAGGAGATATTGTTTCTAGCCCCGGAGTAAAATATAAACATTATTCTCCTAAAGCAAAAGTGATCTTCACTGAAAACCAAACTCCAGATAGAGAATCTGCTGCTATCGGTATCAGTCTAACCAGAGGCTGGAAATTCGCTTTGGATCTACGAAACAATACTGAGTATATGAAAAATTTATACTCATTCTTTAGGGATTGCGATCGTTTGGGAATTTCCAAAATTTATTGTTTTCCACCTGCGAAAGCTAGCGGAAAAGAAGCGCTCTTAAATCGGATATTAAAAGCTCAGGAATCTTAAATTTTAGATAACTCTTGCGCAATCTCTGAAAAATGTAGGATCTCCAACGGATTTTGGTTAGGAGCTTTTTTCAGTTTAGCAAATAAATTCCCGCCGAACGTTTGCACTCCGGGTTTTAAGTCTTGGACCAAGTCTTTCCAGCTATAAGTCCCAGGCAGATAGCGCACATCTATCTTTTTGGATTTAAGTTCTTGTTTCAGATCTTGTAATATATCTAAAAATGAATCGCAGGAATCTAAGAATCCGGATTTACGGAATGTTTCTCCGGAAAATATACGACCTTCTCCATAACTCTTTTCTAATTCTTGGAAACTCGTTTTTCTGGATTCGATGACTCTATTATAAAATAAGTCTCTGGATCTTAAGACTTCCTTTCTGAGGAATTGCTCAGATTTAGGAGAAAGTTTGCCGTATTCGGAAAGAATGTCCCTATGTGGATAAAACCCGATCCTTTCTTTTTGGACTCCGAATTTATCGTAGAGTTTTTTTAATTCGAATCTCATCATTACTGCGCCAATAGAACCGACAATAGAGTAAGGTGTTCCGTGTATTTTTTGAGTGGCGCAGGATAGGTAGTATCCTCCGGAAGCGGCTACATTCAATACGTATGTGATAACAGGTTTTTTCTCTGCAAGTTTTTTGATCTCTCTGTAAAGAAGCTCGGAAACAAGTGCACTTCCTCCTGGAGAGTTCATTTCCAAAATGACTGCTGCAATTTTTGGATCTTCCTTAAGATCTTTGAAAATTTCTTGGTAATATCTGAAGGAAACTTGTCTAGACCTAAAATCTTCTTCTCTTCCTAAATCAGGAAGAATATTTCCTTGTACCGGAAGAACCGCTACGATCGGAATCGATTTAGAGATAAGTGAAAAATTTGATTTTTTATGATATAATCTGAAACCTTTAGGGCTTAATTTTCTATATTTTGGTTTATCCGTTTCATTCTCTTTTTTATAATTTTCGAATAAGTAATTTTCTTCGAACTCGTCTTCTTCTACAAAATCGGTGAGAAATCCCAGCTTTTTCAATTTTTCAGAACTGATAATAGGTTCTTCTAAAACTTTAAGATCTAAGTTTGAGGACTGCTTAAAACCATTGGAAAGCAGATCTTTATAATCGCCGAGTAACGCTTCTAAATTTTTACGAGCCGGTGCGGAGAAGGATGTTCTTTGGAATGTTTCTCCGAATGATTTGAACGCTCCACTTGCATAAGCTTCTACTCCTACGCCGAATTTTTTAGCTGTAGCTCCAAAAAAATAAGGCTCAGCGGAAGGAAGTACAGGAAAGAATTCGGATGCGGAAGAAGAATATCTGTATTTACATTGTGAAAGTAATAGTAATGCTTTAGTTCCTCCGCCTAAACAAAATCCGGAAGTCTCAATACCTTTTTTATTCAATGTTTGGATTGCTTGGCAAATATTCCAAACTTCTCCAAATCCGTATTCTGGATTGGAAATATGGAAGGAAACTTTTTTCAAACCTGGGACTTTTGTTAAGGCTTTCAATCCCAATAAAAAATCCACCAAGAAGGGATCTTCTTCTTTTGAGACCAATAGTCTGACAAAAAAAGATTTTTTATCAAAGGAGAATGAAGAAGGAATTTCCAAATAGAAATGATCTCCCTTTCGGATGGTCCAGGATAAGATCCTAAATCCTTGGAACAAAATCCGGATCGGCAAAAATATAAGAGAGAACAGAATTCTAAACATTGGAAATTCCTTTTGGCGACCAAAGTAAAACGGACATTTATTCCGGAAAACGTAAAATTGCGGAAGGAAAACCGCTTTTCAGCCTGGCTTTCCAGAAATTATCTGAAACCTAAGAGAGGGTTATTCGTTTGGATCATATCCGCATCCGAGGAGCTCGGGAGCATAATCTTAAGAACATCAATGTGGATATTCCACGGGATAAACTCGTGGTGATTACCGGACTTTCAGGTTCAGGTAAATCTTCTCTTGCTTTCGATACGATCTATGCGGAAGGACAGAGGAGATATGTGGAAAGCCTCTCCGCTTATGCTAGACAATTTTTAGGTCAGATGGAAAAGCCAGATCTGGATCTGATCGAAGGACTTTCTCCTGCAATTTCTATAGAGCAGAAGACTACGCATCGTAATCCTAGATCTACTGTAGGAACTGTAACAGAGATCTATGACTACCTACGTCTTCTTTATGCAAGGGTAGGAAAACCTCATTGTCCTATTTGTGGAACTCCAATCCAATCTCTCTCCATCGACCAAATCACCGAAAGGATACTAAATTTTCCGGAAGGAACTAAGATCCAAATTTTGGCTCCTATTGTTTCTGGTAAGAAGGGAGAACATAAAGATGTTCTGGAAAAGATCAGAAAAGATGGTTTTAACAGGATACGTCTGAACGGTGAGATCAAAACTTTAGACGAAGAGATCGTTCTCAAGAAAAGTTTTAAGGCAACGATTGAGATCGTTGTAGACCGCCTTGTGATCAAGGACGGGATACGTTCTCGTCTGACAGACTCAGTCGAAACAGCTCTTAAACAATCAGAGGGAATTCTTCTCATGGATGATGGGAAGAAGGACCATACATTCTCCCAAAAACTTTCCTGCCCGAATCACCCAGAAGAATCTTTACCGGAACTTTCTCCTAGATTGTTTTCATTTAACTCTCCATTCGGTGCCTGCGAAACCTGCGACGGACTAGGTAGTCTTCTAGAATTTGATGAGGATCTTTTAATTACAGATTCAGAACTTTCTCTTGTGGAAGGTTGTATAGAAGCATGGGCAGGAGCTAAGAGTAATAGTTATTGGTTTTTAACAACCGTTCATTCTTTGGCTAAAAAATTAAAATTTGATTATAATATTCCATGGAAGGATCTTCCTAAAAAAGTCAGAGATACAATTCTTTACGGGGATAAAAATCTCAAAATAGATTACGATTTCAGAAATGAAAAATCCCACTATGAGTTCAGTAGGGAATTCGAAGGCGTGATCCCGAACTTAAAAAGAAGATATAAAGAAGGTTCGGAAGCAAGACGCCAGCAATTAGAAGGATATATGACCAATCATCATTGTCCTGCATGTGAAGGAAAACGTCTGAAACCAGTGAGTCTTCATGTAGAAGTAAACGGTCTGACCATAGATAAATTCTCCGCATTCAGTGTGGAAAAAGGTTTAGACTTCGTAAAATCAATGAAGCCAAAAGGCAGCGAAGAAATAATCGCAAGACCTATCTTGAAGGAAATCCAACAAAGACTTACATTTTTGAATGATGTGGGAGTTGGTTACTTAAGTTTAGAACGTGCCGCCGGAACTCTTTCCGGTGGAGAAGCACAAAGGATCAGACTCGCTACCCAGATAGGATCGAGGCTCCAAGGTGTATTATATATTTTAGATGAACCTTCTATCGGACTTCACCAAAGAGATAATACGAAATTAGTAAATACTCTGAAGGATCTAAGAGATCTTGGTAACACGGTTTTAGTGGTAGAACATGACCAAGAAACCATGGAAGAAGCAGATTGGCTCATCGACATGGGACCAGGTGCAGGTGTTCATGGTGGAACAATTGTTTGTTCCGGAACGCCAGAAGAAGTTTCTAAAAACAAAAATTCTCTTACAGGCAAGTTTTTATCAGGCAAAGAATTTATCCCAGTCCCGAAGACTGTTCGACCAGGAAATGGGAAAAAGCTTAAGATCGTAAACGCAAAAGAGAATAATCTTAAAAACGTAAGTGTGGAGATCCCACTTGGAAAACTGATCGTAGTTACAGGAGTTTCCGGTTCAGGTAAGTCTACTCTGATCAACGATATTTTATACAATGCAGCGGCTCATAAAGTTATGAAGATGAGAACCGTCTGGGGTAAACATGAAAAAATCACAGGTCTGGAAGAAATAGACAAGATTATCAATATCGATCAATCTCCAATCGGTAGAACTCCTAGATCCAATCCTGCAACTTATACAGGTCTTTTCACTGTTGTTCGCGATATGTTCGCCCAACTGGAAGAATCTAAACTCAGAGGTTATTCTCCGGGAAGATTCAGTTTTAACGTTAGCGGAGGAAGATGTGAAACCTGCGAAGGCGATGGTATCTTGAAAATTGAGATGCACTTTCTCCCGGACGTGTATGTAACCTGTGACGTTTGCAAGGGAAAACGGTACAACCAGGAAACATTAGAAGTTCGTTATAAAGGAAAGAATATCTACGAAATACTGGAAATGACAGTAGAGGATTCTATTCCATTCTTCGAAAATATTCCTGCATTAAAAAGAAAACTGGAAACCTTGGGCGAAGTGGGTCTAGGATATATTAAGCTTGGGCAGCCTGCGACGACATTCTCCGGTGGCGAAGCGCAAAGGATCAAGCTTGCCACCGAATTATCCAAAAGGCCTACAGGAAAAACATTATACATCCTGGATGAACCTACCACAGGACTTCATTTTGAAGATGTTCGACATCTAATGGTCGTTTTACATACGCTTGTAGACCGCGGAAATTCAATGATAGTCATCGAACACAATCTGGATGTGATCAAACAAGCGGATTGGATCATCGATTT
Organism: Leptospira hartskeerlii; assembly: GCF_002811475.1. Taxonomy (NCBI): domain Bacteria; kingdom Pseudomonadati; phylum Spirochaetota; class Leptospiria; order Leptospirales; family Leptospiraceae; genus Leptospira; species Leptospira hartskeerlii. Next base: position 118,600 of record NZ_NPDL01000003.1, on the reverse strand, counting down.
GGGGCCGGAAGGTGGAGAAGGAGGCGGAAAAATTATCGCTGAAGGAACTCCAACAGATATTGCAAAGGTAAAAGAATCTTTTACAGGACAATATCTGAAAAAAGTTTTAGGAAATCCTGGGAAGAAGGCAGGTTAAATTTTCCTCCAATGATGAAAGAATTAAGAGATAAACTTTCTTCCTTTCCTCCGGGAGAATTCAGATCCGTCTACAAATCTTCTTTGCCTGATATCGCAAAGGCAGGATTACTGAATGCGTTAAAAGACGGCGGATTCAGAACATTTCACGAAAAGTTAATATTCATTCCTTCTTTTCCTCATGGTATAGGGGTGGGAGTAGGGTTGATGGCCCAGACAAATGTGGCCGGAAAGATCTTAAAATTAGTTCTTGGTTCGGAAGTAGGAGCCTCGACCAACCCAGAATCTAAAAAATTAGCATTGGAGCTTCAGGATCGTTTGGTAAACGGTCTCGGGATCTTGGGACTGGGAGTAAGTGAACCTGGGTGGATGGGGAAACTCACCAATCTAAAATCCACGGCAAAAGTACTTCCGAGCGGAGAAATTGAATTAAACTTTCATAAAGGATTCGTGACCAATGGTGCTGACGCTGAAGGTTACTTGGTAGTAGCCAAGGAAGAAGATCTAAATCGTTTCGGCGTATTTTTCGTCCCGAGAGATTTCCCAGGTTTAAAAGTAGAAGAAGTTTATTTGGATGTTGCTAGAGAAGCCACTCATTGTAAGATCACAGGCGAAAATTTCAAAGTACCTTCTCATTATCAGTTTATTGAAGATTATTCTAAATTAGGCTCCGATATCCATCTATCCGAAATGTTGTCTGCAGCGGTTCTATTCTGCGGAGCCATTCGCAAAATAGTATCCGATTTAAGCCAAGGAAGTGAATCCAGAGAAAGATTTGCAGTTTTAGGAAAACTCTGGGACTTAAGCGGCCTTTTGTATGGAAAGTGTTTGGAGATCTCCGACAAAAAAGATAAGGATCCGAACTATAAAATCGAAGAAGATCATCCTTACGGATACGAAGCCATTTTGGATGAATGTATCTCGATCTTAGAATCCATTCCAAACTTCGATTATAAAAAAGAATATCCTGATATAGGATTATTCTGCACAATCCATCCTGCTAGAAGTCCTGTCTATATCAAGAACAGACTTAAACAATCCAAGAGCTGGAGAAAATTCGGAAATCTTTAATGATGATTTGCCGGATGATCGTGAGTATGGTGATGATGTCCCCATTCTTCCGAATCGATATCATGTAGAGTTTTTGCAATGATCCCATCGATTATATGAGTGGTAGAAGGATCTTCCAATTGCAGATAGATCTGCTCGAACTTCCATTCTCCTCTCAAAAGTTCGTAAGCTTCTTGGACGATCTTTTTAGGATCAGATCCTTTAGCGATCTGGACTCTAAATGCACAAGCATGGATCCCTTTTGTTAGAGTCCAAGTATGAGCGGAAAGAAGGGACTCTGCTCCTTTAATATGTAATAGATCTTTTTGTAAATGATCCCATTCATCAAATGTTGGAGAAGATTCCAGAAGGATCATAAGACTTTCCTTCAAGATCACAATGGCCGCTCTTAGTATGAAAATAGAAAGAACCAGACTGAGTAATGGATCGATCCAGGTCCAAGCAAATAGACGGATTAAAATTGCACCCACTAAAACCGCGACTGTGCCAAACAGATCATTTAATACATGAAGGTATGCTGTTCTTAGATTGATATTGTTTGCGGAAATTCTTTTTAAAAGCCAAACAGAGATCAGATTTAAACCGATGGTTCCCAAACTGAAAACCAACATGGATTCGGTAACAATTTCTTCCTGATGACGAAATCGTTGCACCGCTTCGTATATGATAAAAATCGAAATTCCGGAGATCAAAACGGAATTTAAGAATGCAGCAAATACTTCTACTCTAAAGAATCCGAAGTTCATTTTTGCATTCGGTTTTTTATCAGAGACTAAAACTGCAAATATACTCAATAAAAATGCAAAAGAATCCGAGATCACATGTCCGGCATCCGCAAGAAGTGCGAGACTTTTACTTTGAGCGGAACCGAATATTTCCCAGGAGAAGATCCCGATAGAAAGAAAGAATGCAAAAACTAAACTACGCAATGCATCTTTTCTTTTGGGGCGAAGGATCGCCTGTCTCCCAAAAGGTTCGAAATTAGAAGATGAGTGAGGATCCTTTTCCAAAATCGAAAGAAGCCTTAGTGACTCTTGCCGCTTTGCGGTTCTAAAACGATATCTACTCTTCTGTTCAAGGAACGATTTTCAGGAGTATCATTTGAAACGATAGGCTGGTGTTCCCCATAACCTGCTACGGAGAAGTTCCTTGCATCTAAGTTTTTACTCTCTAACAAAAATCGAACCACTGAAAGTGCTCTTTCTGTAGATAACTGCCAGTTATCGTTAAACTTTTTAGTACGTATCGGAATATTATCCGTGTGGCCTTCCACAATGATGAGGTTGCCCGGATACTTGACCAAAATTTCTTTGATCTTGTCCAAAGCAGGAAAGATCTGCTTTTTCAATTCTGCGGAACCGGAATCGAAGGAGATCTGATCGTCAATATTGATGACTAGTCTATTATGAAAACGTTTTACTCGGATCTGCCCTTTAGCTATCTCGCCTGAAAGTTTAGATTCTAATTCGGTTGCTTGCTCCGCCAAACGATTTAGTTCTCTTTTTTGGTCCTCGTTCAAGTTCTTGAGTTTGGAAAGATTATCTTCCAGCTCTTTGATCCTTGCTTCCAAGCCTGCAATTTTGGACTCATATTCTCTTTTGAGCTCGTCCATTTTTCGGATGCAACCGAGTCTTTCTTTCTCTAACTCGGACTTTAGTTCGGAAATTAGATCTTGGTATTTTTTGGATTGTTTTTCGTTCTCTTCAATGAGTTCTTTTTCTTTATTTCCGCTTTTTGCTTTTAGAAGAGCGATCTGATTTTCCAGGGCACGGATCAGTTCTGCGGCGAGTTCCCTGTCCTTTTCTCTGAAGGATTTTTCGCCTGCGAGTTGTTCTTCTAGATTCTGGATCCTTGCGTCCAGACTGAGTTTTTCTTTTTTAGCGTTTTCTGTCTCGTTCCTGTAGCGGAGTCTGAGAGAATCTAACTCGATTCTGAGCGTTGCGTTCTCATTATAGAGTTTATTGTATTCCCAAGGGAAATAAAATGCGTCCGAAAATATCGGCAAAGAAAATAGAATTAGAAGAACTGGAGTAAGTCGGAAAAAAAAAGGGTTCATAGTCAGATAAGGGAAACTTTGTTCTATTCTAAGCCTGAGACCCCCCAGTCAAATGAAAAACTCTTGCGCCAAAATTCAGGAAATTCATTGAACCGATAAATTCCGTCAGGATTCTGTCATAGGGGGAAGAACGCAAAATGGACGAGACAAATAGCACTAAGGAAACTTCTTCCCTGAAGGCAAATCCACAGTCTGCGGATTGGATGGGTTCCTTCCTCGAAAAGATCGAAAATAAGGACAATAAGTTCCTACTCAGTTTCACTTCTTCCAATCACCCGGCGGATATCGCCGAAGTCCTGGAAAAGCTGGATATTGACGAAGCTTTCTATATATTTAAACTCTGCGATTCTGAACAACAGTCCGAAATCTTAGTCGAGTTCGACGAGGATCTACAGGCAGATTTGATCTCCCGTCTGAATATGAAGGAGATCTCGCCTATCGTCGAAAATCTGGAACCGGACGACGTTACAAATCTGATCTCTGAAATCCCTAAGGCGAAAGCAGAGGAAATTTTGAATTCCTTGGATCGGGAAGATTCTTCTCAAATCCGAAAACAGCTAAATTTTAGGGAATATACCGCCGGTCGTTTGATGACGACCGAATTTGCTTCCGCATACGAGACGGACACAGTTAGAAAAGCGATCATCAAATTGAGAAGAGTCGCCAAAGAGACGGATGATATCTATCTTCTCTATGTAACCGACGCGGAGAATCATCTAAAAGGATTTATCAAACTTAAAGATCTATTCCTTGCGCCTCTCAATCAGAAGGCGAGTAAGCTTGTAAAAGAAGAAGTATTCTCCATTCATTATGATACGGACCAGGAAGAAGTAGCTAAAATATTCCGAAAATACGACTTAGTTTCCGCTGCAGTAGTAGACGATCTGGATCGGATCATCGGCAGGATCACTGTAGACGATATTTTGGATATCGTTCAGGAAGAAGCTTCCGAAGACATTTTGAGGATGGGGGGAGTTTCGGAAGAAGAAAGATTGAACACTTCCATCTGGGATTCTATCCGAAGAAGATTGACCTGGCTCGTGATCAATTTGGGAACCGCAGTCATTGCTGCTTCCACTGTTGCGCTTTTCCAAGACACGATCCAATCTTTTGTATTACTTGCGAGTCTTATGCCAATCGTCGCCGGGATGGGGGGAAATGCGGGTACACAGTCCATCACCGTGGTAGTTCGAAATATCGCCACAGGAGATTTGAGCCAATCAAATTGGACGGTAGGTTTTAGGAAAGAAAGCATCATTGGACTTATCAACGGGCTCACCATCGGCGCGATAACAGGACTTGTCGTATTTTTTTATACTGGAAAACTTGCACTTGCGATTGTTATCTTTTTGGCGATGCTTGCAAATCTAATCGTAGCAGCCATTGTAGGAGCTTGTATCCCTATGCTACTAAAAGTGGTTGGGATAGATCCCGCAATTGCCTCTTCCATATTTGTAACAACTACCACGGACGTGTTCGGCTTCTTCTGTTTCTTGGGGCTTGCCACACTGTTCTTGCAATATTTGGTATAGTTGGAATATTTCGGATAAAATTATAAATTTCCTTGGATAGGAGAAGCCAATGTTTCATGTTTCGGTTTTCCGAACTTTTTTAGCCGGTTTTGCGGTTCTATATTGTTTATCATTTATTTCTTGTATTAGCACCGGGGGCGCTACCTCCCACACACCAGAAACTCCAAAGGGAGAAGTTCTCCCAAACCCGGCAGGAGACAGCGAAGAGATCATAGACGAAGAAGGTAGAGAGGTGAAGATCAGCACTACTGACCCTATTTCCTTCCAAAGCCAATCCAAAGATAGTTCCGAATATTTCAGGGTCCACATTACAAGCGAGTCCTACCAGGTTCGCCAGATCAGAGGATCCAAGTATATTCGTAGAAAAGTAGATAAGGGCGGAGACGCACTCATCAGTGAAGAATTAGTTAAATATAATAGGATTAATTTTAACGACGACGGGATCATCTTAGTGATCCTAAACGGAAATACTGGTGCCGTAGAAACAATCCGTTTTAATACTAGAGTTCCTCGAATTAACAACCTTGCCAAAATTATCCAGAATGATGTTACGCGCTGGTCTATGGAACATTCGGAAGAGAAGCCGGTGGTTACTAAATATCAAATTCATTATACTATTAAGCTGGAAAATAAATCCAACACGACTAGAGATACAGTGAAAGAAGAACTCAGGGGTGAGGTCAAGAAGAGGTAATTTCCCTCTTTCACTTCTTAATTTCTTAACTGTTGTTTCTAAATTTTTAGAAACAAGGATTTACCTATGAAGGCAATTGTATATGAAAAGTATGGATCTTCTGATGTACTTCAATATAAGGAAGTTCAAAAACCTGCTCCTAAGGATAATGAGATCCTTGTAAAGGTAAGAGTCGCTTCTGTGAATGCTGCTGATTGGCGTATGATGAAAGCGGATCCTTTTCTTGTCCGGTTTTACGCAGGTCTTTTTAAACCTAAAAAAATTTCAATCTTAGGTGCGGATGTTGCCGGAACTGTAGAAGCTATTGGAAGAAACATTACACAATTCCGTCCGGGTGATGAAGTGTTGGGAGATGTTTTTGCAAGTGGCTTTGGAGCCTTTGCAGAATACAAATGCGGTAAAGAAGATGAGTTTGTTTTGAAACCGTCTAATATTTCCTTCGAGGATGCAGCGGCCTTACCTTTAGCTGGAATGACTGCTTTGCATTCTTTAAGAGATTTCGGTAAGATAGAAGCAGGACAAAAAGTTCTGATAAACGGAGCATCTGGTGGTGTAGGAACATTCGCTATACAACTTGCGAAATATTTCGGGGCAGAAGTAACGGCTGTTTGTAGCACTTCTAAAATAGCACAGGCTATATCTCTTGGAGCCGACCACGTAATCGATTATATGAAGGAAGACTTCATCCAAAGCGAAAAAAAATACGATCTAATCGTCGGTGTAAATGGATATCGTTCACTTTCGGAATACAAGAGTGCTTTAAATCCGAAAGGTAAATACGTTATGGCCGGCGGTGGAACAGCTCAGTTATTCCAAGCCTTACTTTTGGGACCGTTCATTTCACTAATTGGTGATAAAAAGATAATCGCTGCTTCTTCTCAACCGAATCAAAAGGACCTTCTATTTTTATCAGACCTACTGAAATCAGGAAAAATCAAATCCGTAATTGATAGACGCTACAAATTGGAAGAAGTTCCACAAGCAATCCAATACGTTGAAGAAGGTCACGCTAGTGGCAAAGTAATTATTACAGTAAAGCCATGATCTTTGCTGATTGATTAGAAAAACATAAAGGAACTGTGAATGAAAAGAATTTTGAAGATGATTGGGACAACAATCATCCTTTTACCAGTATTGGGTATCGGATTTTTATACTTTAAATTTCCGAACGCGGAGCCAGCACCTGAAATTTCCGCGGGAAGTAGTCCCGAACGTTTACAAAGAGGGAAGTATCTCGCGAATCATGTATCCGCCTGTATGGATTGCCATTCGATTCGAGACTGGTCAAAATTTTCAGGTCCATTAATCCCGGAAACAATGGGAGAAGGTGGAGAAGTTTTTGATCAAAAGCTTGGATTTCCGGGCTCCTTTATTGCGCCGAATATTACTCCAAGCGCACTGGATCGTTGGACAGATGGAGAAATTTTAAGAGCGATTTCCAGCGGGATCAATAAAGAAGGAAATCCATTATTTCCAGTTATGCCTCACCCGGCATACGGACAGATGGACCAGGAAGATCTAATTTCCATCGTTGCTTACTTAAGAAGTCTAGATCCGATTGAAAAAAAGAATCCTAACTCTAAATCGGATTTTCCATTCAACTTGATATTAAGGACAATTCCTAATCCCGCGAAATTCGGCAAACTTCCAGACAGACAAGATAAAGTGGCTTACGGAAAATATCTATTTATAGCGGCTGCATGCACAGAGTGCCATACGAAGCAGGATAAAGGGAAGCCAATTGCAGGTATGGAACTTGCCGGAGGGTTTGAATTTCCTTTAGGGAACGGAACTAAAGTTATTTCCGCAAATATCACTCCGGATAAGGAGACAGGACTGGGTAATTGGACTGAGGCTCAATTTATCAAAAAGTTTAAAAGTATGGAGCTTCCTAAATATAAACCTCACTCAATAAAAGAGGGAGAATTCCAAACAATCATGCCTTGGACAATGTATGCAGGGATGACGGAAGAAGATTTGGCTGCCATGTTCGCTTATTTGCAAACTGTGCCGGCTATTCAAAATAAAATTACAAACTAAGTTCGCTTGGCTAAGAAGAAGGGAGGGATTTTCTCCCTTCTTCCGAACAGGTCGGCCTTAGGTCTTCGAAGGTTCAAAAATCCCTCTTTCGATAGAGATACCAAGTCTCTGCAACATTCCAGGCATATCGAAACCTTCTCTCTGGTAGGATGATTGCACTTCTTTTTTTGCATTAGAAATTGCTTCTTCATTTTCCCAAATTGCTACGGTCACAAATTGAAATTCGTTCGGGCCATTTTCGCGGATATATGCTGAATCCTGAATAAAACCGGGAAGGTCTTTAATCAAGTTTCGATTTACCTTGACTCGGTTGAAAAATTCTTCCTCCGCTTTTTTGGGAACTGTGAATGTATCTATCAAAACTTTTTGCATTTTGTTCTCCTTTTGGTGCTAGGATACTCTATCCAGAGAACTAAAAATTGTAAAAATTCAGGATTTTACCAATATGGGGTGGAAAGTTTAAAAAAGTGTTTAGGAGTTTCGTTCGTAAAAGTTTTGAAGTCTTTGATAAAATGCGCTTGGTCGAAATATCCGGCTTCTTGAGCAACTTCTGTCAAAGTGATCTGAGAAGAATAAGAATCTATAATATTCCTCATTCTTACCAAGTTGGAAAATTGTTTAGGGCTGGTTCCGATCATTTCTCTAAATCTTTTTTCATAAGAATCTCTGCTGATCGGCAATCCTTTCAATAAGTCCCCGATTTTTAGATTTCCCTTAGACTTTCTGATCCTAATGATAGAATTTAGAATTAGATCGTCTTCTTTAGATCCTCTCCATTCTGAGATGAGGAAATTTTCCACTATAGAGATTTTTTCCGGATTCGTTTTTGTTTGAAAAAGTTTTTCTTCAGTTTCCGACACCTTTTTCGGAGAGATCAAATGATCTAGTGAAATGTTCAATTCAAATAGAGTATGAATTGGTTCTCTAATAAAACTTGCGGCTCCACCTTCTTTAAAAATCACTAATAGAGTAGAGGCTTTCGGAGAATATTCGATCAGCCTAGGAAAACGGCGTAAACCTGTAATTCCGGAGCTAGGAAGAATACGTTCTCGATTTTCTTCCTTATGAGAAATACTTCCGTTGATCCTAAAGGAAATTACCAAAGAAGACCCGGGTAGGATCTTATTTTGCATTCCACTTTCACTTTCAATGATCAGGAATTGGCGGATATACGGTTGTAAATTCTTTCTAGGTAAAAATGTCTCAACTTTCATGAGAGGATTCTTGCAAGTATATTGTTTATTCTTCCGAAACTCTCAAGCAAAAAACCGGATCTTCCTGATCTCCCAAACAAGACCGGAGATCAGCCCTAATCCAATAGAGTAAAATACCCAAGCCAATTCGATTTTATGAAAACCGAATAGCCTAAGACTGAATTCGAATTGGAAACTTGCAATTAGCGCTGCAGCCGCCAAAAAGAAGATCCAGAATACACTGGAATGCAAGGACCGCAAGATGGAGACAAATCCACCTTTGTGAGTTAAATTCGTAAGCATCAAACTGAAATTGGATACGACGAGAAAGATAAAACCGAAAGATCTAATTTCATTTTCTCTAATGCCTTTTTCCTTCATCCAGAAATACAAAGCAAGTAAGGAAATCAGAACGATTGCACCTTGAGCAAATGACAGAAGGAAACGAGGAATGGTCATTAGACTAGAATTCTTCCTTCTTGGACTGGAATAACGATCTCCTTTTTCCAAATCCAATGATTCGAAAACGATGGAGCATGTAGGATCTATAATCAACTCTAAGACTAAAATATGCGCGGGAAAGAAGAAGATAGGGTCACCCGTAAAAGCAGGCAATAAGGACATTCCTATGATCGGGATATGAACGGATACAATGTAAGAAATACTCTTTTGTATATTCTCATAGATCCTTCTTCCTAAAAATACGGACTTTACTATGGAGGAAAAATTATCATCCAACAATACTAGATCCGAAGCTTCTCTTGCTACATCTGTTCCTCTTTTCCCCATGGAGATCCCGATATGAGCCGCTTGTAGGGCGAGGGCGTCGTTTACCCCATCTCCAGTCATTGCGACAATTTCTCCCTTCTTTTGAAATGCTCTGACTATCTTTAATTTCTGAGCGGGTTTGATCCTGGAAAAAATTCCTACCGAATCTAATTTAGAATCCAACTCTTCTTCCGTAAGTTTTTCCAACTCGTCGCCGGTTATGCTCTCCTTGTGATCTTCTAATCCTATCTTGGAAGCTACAGCCTTTGCAGTTCCCGCATGATCTCCTGTGATGATGATAACTCTGATCCCTGCTTGGATACATTCCGATACGGAAGAAGGTACAGTTTCTCTAATAGGATCTTCCAATAAGACCAGACCTAAAAATTCGAATTCTAGATCGTGTTGGTTTTCGGGAAGAGAAGAATTTACGATCCTGGATCTTGCCACTCCGATCGCTCTGTATCCTTGTAAAGAGTAACTTTCAGTGATCTTCTCCCAAGCCTCGGTCTTCTCTTTTGAAAAATGGCAAAGATCGAATATCGCTTCCGGAGCACCTTTGGTGCCTATCACGAATGTTCCAGGTTCTTCCGAATTCCATGCGTAGCTGAGTGCGAGTAGCTTAGGAGAAAGTGGATATTCCTTTTCTAATGTCCAATCCGCATGAAGATGTTCCGTATCGTATAAAAGTTTAATACCTAATTCTCGGATCGCCTTTTCCATTGGATCAAAAGGATCCTTTTTAGATGCAAGAATTGAGAATTCCAATAGTAGATGAAATTCTTCAGCGACTTCCGGAGTTTTAAATTCGAATAAACTGTTCTCTCCGGAAGAAACTAAACCTTTCACTTTCATTTGGTTTTCGGTTAAGGTTCCTGTTTTATCTACGCATAATACTGTCGCTGCGCCGAGGGACTCTATGGAGTTCAACTTTCTCGTCAAAACACCACTTTTGGAAATTCTCCAGGCCCCTAATGAAAAGAAGATGCTGAGAACTACCGGTATCTCTTCCGGTAATACTGCCATTAGGAATGTTAGAGCAGCTAAGATTGCATGCATCCAATTTCCGTTACGTATTCCTAAGCCATATATTAAAAAAAATGAAATTACTAAGGCTCCCAAAAAGAAGAATGTAGTGAATCTTTTTGCTTCTTTTTGGAGGGGACTTTCCGATTCGGAAATTTCTCCCATTTCCTTTCCAATAGAGCCTATTGAGGTGAGGTCGCCGGTAAATAATACTTTAAAGATGCCTTCTCCTGAAACGATCTTTGTTCCAGAATACACCTTTTGGAAATCAGAATATGGTCCTTGGTTGTTTAGATCTGTTTCTTCCTTTAGAACAGGGATGGATTCTCCAGTTAAAAGAGATTCGTCCGAATGTAGATTTAATCCATCTACCAAATATCCGTCGGCAGGGACCTTATCTCCTTCCGATAAAAAGACAAGATCACCCGGAACAAGTAGTGCAGAATCGATTTCTATCTTTCTTCCTTCTCGGATCACCTTAGCTTTTAATGGAGAAAGTTTTCGAAGAGACTCCAGAGCTTTTTCGGATTTATTCTTCTGGTAGATGGTGAGAGAAATAACCGCGATCACTGCAATAGAAAGTGTTATCGCTTCTTCTAAATCCCCGAGCAAGGCGTAGATGAAACCGCAGGCCAAGAGTAGGGAAAGCATCGGCTCTTCGAGGATAGAAAGACTGATCCTCCAGAAGGATGTTTTTTTTAGTTTGGATTCATTTGGTCCGAACTTTTGGAGAAGTTCGGACGCTTCTTGAGAACTTAAACCTTTGTAAAGAATCTCCGCTATTGGGGGCATAGATATAGAATAACTATGATCCGATTTTTTATGGCAAGATCTTTCTTACCAAAGTGGAATAACGGTAGATCTTAAGATTTTTTGGAGTGGGTCCGAGTATTCCAACCGAATAAGGAATAAATTGGACACCAACCTACGATTCCTGTTGCCAGGATTACAAAACCAACTGCAAAAATCGCAAGTTTATATAAATCTTCTATATAGAAAGCCCAGGTAATCAAAGAAGTACCTAAGATTACTCGAAAAGCTCTGTCCCAAAAATTAGAATTTATAAATTTCATATTGAACACCTATTGACTGTATCTTTGTTGGAAATATTCTTCCATTTTAAGTCTTTGTCAATAATTGGACGGATACAGTTCCGTTTAGGCGAGCTGATAAATATCAAAGGTATCATGAAAATCGATCGTTATATTATTAAAACCATAATGAAAACATCTATTGAGTATGTATTCATTATATCTTTAGGAATACTTCTCATCTTTTTGGATGAAATCGAATTTGCAGGTTTGGAGATCAAATATCTGATCCTGATATTGGCCGGTTTTAAATCTTCTTATTTCTTTATCAAGGGTTTCAGAAGGATATCCGAATTTTCCGGATTAGATCTAAAATATTATGAATTTCTGGTATTCATCGCGTTCAATATTAGCGTAATCGTTCTATCTTTCGGGTTTGATTTCCTTTGTATTTATAAAACTGATCTGAGTTCATTTTCCGGAATTCCCCAGAACTTAGGTTATCCTTCCTTATTTTTTAAATTTGTATATTTCAGTCTGATGATCTTTACCAATATAGGGATTATCAAAATTGTCCCGGAAAGTACAGAGGCGGAGATCCTCGTAATTTTCGAAGCAATTCTATCCTTTATCACGATCATTTTTATTCTTTCCGATTTTTTAAGTCTGAAAGAGTCTTTGAGCGGTTCCAGTTCTAAGAAGGGAGATCTCAGCTAAAGTGAGCCTAAAATTCATTTTTACAATTTCGATCCTTCTGAAATACATGTAAAAGCTTTATGAAAAAAATCCTGATTACCGGTGGAGCCGGATACATTGGCTCCCATATGAATAAATATCTCCATAAATTAGGTGTGGATACTGTAGTATTCGATAATCTTTCCAACGGCCATGAGAAAGCAGTTAAGTGGGGAAAATTTTTCAAAGGAGATCTTTTAAATAAAGCGGACCTGGATCGTGTATTTTCAGAACACGAATTCGAAGCAGTCATTCATTTTGCTGCATTAGCATATGTGGGAGAGTCGGTTACTGATCCCCAGAAATATTATATAAACAATGTGATGGGTACACTTCAACTTTTAGAAGCGATGAAGAATCATGGGGTCAAATACTTCATCTTTTCTTCTACTTGCGCTACTTACGGGGCCGTTACGGAAGTTCCGATCTTAGAGACTACTCCTCAAGATCCGATCAATCCTTATGGTCAATCCAAGTTGATGATCGAAAAAATTCTAGCGGACTATTCGCGTGCATACGATTTAAAGTTCGTTGCACTTCGTTATTTTAATGCTTCCGGTTCCGATCTAGATATCGGTGAAGAGCATGATCCGGAAACTCATCTTCTTCCGATCGTGATCGAAAAAGCATTAGGAAAAAGAGATTCACTCACAGTAAACGGAAATGATTACGATACGCAAGACGGGACTGCAGTTCGAGATTATATTCATGTGATGGATCTTGCCCAGGCTCATTATCTTGGATTGGAATATCTGAAAGAAGGCGGAGTATCCGACTTCTTCAATCTTGGAACAGGACAAGGATTTTCAATTTTAGAAATTATTAAAACAGTGGAGAAGGTCTCCGGGGTGCAAATCCCTTACAAGATCGGTCCCAGAAGAGAAGGCGATCCTGCTAAATTAATCGCAGATAATACTAAGGCAAAAAAGATCTTAGGCTGGGATCCGAAATTTGCAAAAATAGAAGATATAGTTTCCAGCGCCTGGGAATTTCACAAAAACCATTCTCATTAAAAAGAAAAGCCTTCTTCCCAGATTGGAGAAGAAGGCTGAAAGATCGGTAATAGTGATTACATTTCTGCTGTTTCGTTCTCTTCTATGATGGACCAAGCACCGGTAATCTTATTCAATTTATATTTATAAGTTAACTGCTTTCCGCAGGTGCTTACACTTCTACTTAGATTACGGCTCCTTAATACTGTTCCGTTCAACTTCAGATCTATATCCAAAGAGGTTCCGAAACAATTCGAGTTATACAATTCCACTGTGAACTCATGTTCTGAACCAACACTCATTGCATTATTCAGATTGATCTCAGGCCCTGTATAAACATCTGCTTCCGGATTCGTAGAGAAGAATTCTTGTCCGTCCATTAGGAAACGAACCTTATCATCCACCTTTCCAAGCTTTGCAGTGAATACCTGAGGATTTTCTGAATAAGTAGCCTCACAGTCTCTTTGGTCATACACTGTGGTATAACTCATCTTAGCTACGGATCTGTCTTTCAGATAGTTCAAAGTGTAAGCGATCGGCACTCCAGGGTTTGCAGCGGAATAATTTGCGGCCTCAGGATTCGCCAAAAAATTGCGAATAGCTTGGTACATACTTCCTGGAGTAGCAGAATCAGCAGCGCTGATCGGAGCTAAAGCTAAACCTGCATTTCCACCTCTTACGAAGTAGGCAATTCTAGTTCTGTCTAAGACCTGCTCATGAGTGACTGAAACTTCTCCGCCGATCGGCGGAACAGGAGAAACGGCAGAAAGAATTCCAGGATCCCAGGCAACTTCCAATGCAGTCTTAACTTGTAGTGCAGTGTATTCCGATTCCAAAAGAAAATATACGGCTCTTCCATAAGACACTTTAGAAACATATAATGGAGGATTGTTTGCGGCAATCTGTCCTTCCGGATCTTGAAAGTTAGCCCCGTCTCTAAAAACCGAAGTAGAAAGAGTAGGATCTTCGAAGTTTACGTCGTAGAACTTCTGAGTGAACTTCATCAAAATATAGTTCTTTTTGCCCAAATTATCGATCCCAAGACTGACCTTCAGGCCAACATCGGAGAAACGAGCATCTAATCCAAGATTGAATAAAAGATGATTTTCGTTATAAACTTGTTCTACACTAAAGGAAGCATCTGCCGCAGTTCCTACAACATCTGTGGATAGAATATCTTGTATCCCTTGTTGTATATTAGATGCGCTGATCTGAGCTAATTCCTTAGAGTAGACTGCATTAGGAGAAAGTTTTAAACCTGTAAGGAAAATTTTACCACCGGATCTTGGGATGGTAACTGGAGTATAACCTCCCGCTTCCAAAAACTTACCTTGTAATAGCGCTCCTGGATAAAGCACCTCAGAGCCTTGGTTTAAAATTGCCCGGTCTACGAGACTTCTTACCTCGGAAGCTCCCCACTTAGTAGTGGTGCAAGAATAATGACCGGTCTTAGAATCCGGAACCGGGATACCAGCCGGGAAAGGAGTAATAGCTTCCTTACTGGAAGAAGAAAGAGCCTGTCCGTAGGAAGGTTCCGTATATAATTCGCCTGCATCTGCGATTTTAAATGCCCCAGGTCCGGTTTCTTCCACTTGTTTAGAACCGCCTAAAAGACCTAATAAGCCGCTTAAGTTGGATTTATTTGGGGAACAACTCACCAAGTAGCCCGCGGTTAAAGCTACAGCTACAGAAGGTTTGATCCAATTTTTCACTATCTTCATTCTTTTAAAATACCTTGTTTCTATTTCAGTGCCTACAGATTTATCTGCCCAAATTTTTGTAGCAAGCGCTAAAATAAAATCATGATATTTTTATTTATTATTAAAACATAATATATAAGGAGAATGCAAAACGGAATGTAAGTCTTCTTAATGTAAAGTAAGAGATGGTTTGGAATATAAGTAAAATTTAAGCGCTTATTTTTGGGAGTGGTTTGTAAGGTAGATTTGATGAAATAGTGGGAAAGAAAAGTAGAAGGTCAATAACCTGCGGACCTTCTACCTGCGAAGCAGATAAAGAAGATCCGCGATAGTATATTATTTTTTTATAAAGGTGAGGAAATGTTCCACTTCATTTTTGGAACCAACCACGAATGTGGTCCTTTCATGAAGTTCTTCCGGCTCCAGATCTAGAATTCTTTTACCTTCTACTGTTACCGCCATTCCACCAGCTTGTTCAGCAAGGAGTGCCATAGGAGCAACTTCGTATAAAAGTCTAAGTTTTCCTTTAGGATATTTGGAAGATTTTGTATCGTTCGGATACAAGAAAATCCCGCCTTTTAATAGGTTTCTGTGGAAGTCCGCTACGAGAGAACCGATATAACGCAAAGATTGAGGCTTACGTCCGCCTTCGATCGATTTAATGTTTCGGATATAATTCTTCACTTCATCCGACCAATAATCATAGTTTCCTTCATTGATAGAATAGATCCCCCCTGACTCAGGCATTTTCATTTCTGGGTGAGAAAGTATAAATTCTCCGCAAGATGGATCCAATGTAAAACCGGAGACTCCCTTTCCAACACAAAGCACGAGCATAGTAGAAGATCCGTAAACGATATATCCTGCTGCTCTTTGTTTAGATCCTTTTTGTAAAAGGTCTTCCTTGGTTCCAGGAGTTCCTTGAGGAGAAGTCCTTAAATGGACCGAAAAAATAGTACCTATGGAAACGTTCGCATCAATATTAGAAGAACCATCCAATGGATCGATAGCAATCGTATATTTCCCTATCTTATAGCCTGTTGGGATTGTAATAACATCTTCTTGTTCTTCACTTCCCATTACACATAAGTGTCCGCAACGGGTAAGTGTATGAGTAAAAATTTTGTCCGCGTATTCGTCCAGTTTCATGACTGTTTCGCCCTGGACATTCGTTTGATCCGTTGCTCCTAAAATGTTTTCTAAAAGACCTGCTTTTCTTACTTCTCTGGAAACAACTTTTGCGGCGTATACGAGATGGCTCATGAGTGCCGTAAAATCCCCTGTGGCCTGGGGAAGTTTGAGCTGTTCCTCGATCAAATATTGGGAAAGACTCATTAATTGGGTAGGGTGGGCGCTCACGGCGTGTTCTCCTTTTTGCTTTTAAGCTATACCGGATATAAAATCGCTCCTGGGCAGCTTGACAAGCCTGAAAAAATCGGTTTTTAGAGGGATATCCGTCGATATTTCTAAGAGAGATGGAAACAGCGAATCAGAAGCAGCCTATCCCGGACGTGTTTGAAGAATTTACGAACCAATTTTTACGTGACGTTAAAAATTCACTCAGTACAGAAATGGTTCTAACTCATTTTTATTTCCAGGATCTTTCCCAGTATTTTAAATTACTCGGAGAACAAAAGTCAGGCGAAATATTAGAAGAATTAAAATCTGTTATCCAGGCCCATCTTCGTCCGTACGATAAATTGTACGTTTTAAATTCCAGATCTTTCTTAACTTTTTGTCCCGATTGCAGATTGGATATTGTAAAAAGCAGATTCGACGAAGTCATCTTCCAGGTAAATCATCTGATCATTGACTATGAGATTAAATTTCTAGAATTCACTGAACCTTTGGATTCCTTCCAACCGGTTTACGAAAAGCTCCTCAAAGCACATTTCTGAAATTTCAGTAGGAACTGTTTCGCGCAAATGACACGGAAATGTACGTATCAAATGTGTATCTGACTCGGTGTTCTCTGTGGCCTCCGTGCGAAAATAAATTAAACCTCTCCTAAAAAAACTCTATCGAGAAAATGAACAGTTGTACCGTAAATTGAAACGTATTGGGGGAGAAGATGAAAGACAGGGCGAAACAATTTAAGGACACCTTGGAACGTTATATCAACTATCGAGGGATTGATATCATTCTCACTCTAAAAGATGGAACCGTGATCGAGCTTGATAAAAATAGAAAAATGAAAGGCGACGTGGTGATCAAAAACGGTGACCTGGGAATCGAAGCAGAAATCGAAATTTCCTCCATCCAAAAAGCGGATTTTTTTGCAGCGTAAGCCATTCTTTAGTTCTTGTCCGACCTAATTTTCTAGACTACAATTCTTCCCCGCGAGCGGGAGGAATTATGGAAGCGATAGGATTGATCTTCTTGGCCGGTTTTGCCGGAACCATTTGTATGTCTCTTTCCATGTGGTCCATTCATTACGCAGGATCCGTAAATGCAGATATGATCCGAGCCGTAGGAAGCTTTTTCACAAAGGATATGAGTAAGGCCCTAATTCCTGGGATAATTACTCATCTTATCGTTGGGCTCATATTTGCATTTCCATATGCGTTCCTAATCAGTCTGGCTCCTCATATTTTGATCGCTTCGATTGTGACGGGAGGAGCAGTGGGATTCTTCCATGGATATTTGGTGGGCTTTCTTTTAGTGGTATTAGTTGCCAGAAACCATCCTTTAGAACAGTTTAGAGAAGCCGGGATCAGCGTTGCGGCTGCTCACGTTTTTGGACACTTGATTTACGGAGTGGGTATTGGAGTCATACTTGGTCTATATGGGTATGCCTGGACATCCATTTTGACCATGTAAGGTCATTTTGGCGTTTTCCCTTCTTTTAGTCTGAAAATCGGCCAAATGACCTTGACTTCCAGCCCGGTCAACAGAAATTAGTAAATACGGGGTACTTTGTCCCCAGACTCCGGACCTCTGTTATTTCAGTGGTCGGTATCGTTTTTTTGCGATATTGTTTATCCGGCCCTAAAACAATCCAAACAGGAGAAATCCACCGAATGGTAGGAATCATTGTAAAGGAAGGCGAGTCCATCGAATCCGCTCTCAAACGTTTTAAGAGAGATTGCGCTAACGCCGGAATCATGAGCGAGATCAAAAGACGTGAATTCTACGAAAAGCCTAGCATCAAAAAGAAAAAGGCTCTAGAATCCGCAAAACGCAAATTAGAAAAGAAAAAACGTCTCTTCTCCCGTAAAGACCGCGGTTAATTCCCGGTCTTAGGTTCCTAAGAGATAGGGGAACGGGCATGTCCCTGCAATTAAAAATTAATACCGACCTGAAAGAGGCCATGAAAGCAAAACAGGAGCCTCTTCTCTCCACCTTACGCCTACTCAAGGCTGATATCCAATATGAGCTTACGAAAAACGGAGCTCAGGAATTAAATGATGAACAAGTCATCGTCTTGATCAAACGTAGTTATGCTAAACGTACTGATGCAATCCAGATGTATGAAAAAGCAAATCGCAATGATCTCGCAGATAAAGAAAAGGGTGAAGCTGAAATCTTAAAATCATATCTTCCGCCTGATGTGCCCGAAGATCAAATCATCGCCGCTGTAGAAAAATTTGTCATAGAACTCGGAGCTTCCGGTCCCAAAGACATAGGAAAGGTTATGGGAAAAGTTATGGCTGAGTTTAAAGGCGCGAACATAGACGGATCAAAGGTTTCTGCGATCGTAAAATCTAAACTTTCCTAAGCGGGTATATCTTGCATTTCCAAAGGGAATTTATCGACCGTATTCGTAGGGAAGTTCCCATCGAAAGTTATATAAGTCGATTTGTGCCCTTACAAAAAAGAGGGAGAAACATGGTGGGCCTATGTCCATTCCACCAAGAGAAATCTCCTTCTTTCAACGTATCAGTAGATAAACAATTCTATCATTGTTTTGGATGTAAAGCATCCGGAGATCTATTTCAATTCGTAATGAGTTACGAAAGAGTGGATTTCCAAAGAGCGAAAGAAATTCTTTCAGAATATTCAGGAATTCCGATCCAGGAAAAAGCGAAAGAAGAAGTAGAAAGAACGGAAACTTTATACAAAGTAAATAAGAAGGCTCTTCTATTTTTCCAAGAAAATTTGCGGGGACCGCAAGGTTTGGCTGCGAGAGATTATTTGAATTCTCGAGGTCTCGGAGACGAGATCCAAAAATCTTTTCAACTTGGTTATGCCCCAGGCGGATTTAATCATTTAACCGGAAAAGTTTTTAATACTAAGGACGAAATTAAGGCAGCTCTTGAAGTCGGCCTCATCCGCGAATCTGAAAAAGGAAAAGAACCTTATGATTTTTTCAGAGATCGGATCATGTTCCCTGTTTTTGATCTTTCTGGCAGAGTAATCGCATTTTCAGGAAGGATTTTAGGCCCGGGAAAAGAGTCTAAATATGTGAACAGTCCCGCTTCTTCCATATTTGATAAAGGAAGAACGTTTTATCATCTTCACCAAGCAAAAGAATCCATCCAAAAGTCCAGGACCTCGATTTTAGTGGAGGGATATTTGGATGTGATAGGTCTCGTAGATAAGGGCCTGGAAAATACAGTTGCGTGTATGGGAACCGCTGTGACTGAAAATCATATCCGTACCATGAAGAAATTTTCAGACAAATTCCTTCTGGTTTTGGATGGGGATTCTGCAGGAAGAAAGGGTGCGTTGCATGCTGCGGAACTTTGCCTGAAAGAAGGCCTGGATTGTTTTGTTATATTACTACCGGAAGGAAAAGACCCTTTCGATCTTTCTAAGGAATTGAACCGCCAAGAATTACATGAACTTTTAGAGAACCAGATCCCTGCGTCTTCTTTTGTGGTTGAGGAACTTTTGGATAAAGCGGATTCTCGCGCTCTTCCTGAAAAGAAAAGAAGAGCCTTGGACAATCTGTATCAATTTCTGAAAGGGTTCAATCGGGACTCAGACAAGGAGTTTTTTCTGGGTCTCGGGGCAAGAAGGCTCGGGATCAGTATGGACGCAGTTTTGCGAGATTATAAGGGCGGAGGAGCCAAGTTTGCCAACCCTAAGTCCGATAATAATAAGGATAAATCCGCCAAACGTGTATCAGGCCCAAGTCCCGCCGAAAAATGTGAAAGAGAGATCATTGCCTTGCTTGTGAAGGCTAATCATTTATTCCGTTTTTCCGAAGAATTATCCGGGTTGGAATTCTTGGACTCTAAAAGTGCGTTTTTATGGGACTTTATATATACGAGATACGCAAGCGAAGAAGAAGTTTCTCCAGCTTCCGTTATTTCCTCCGAGATCCCGAACGAATTTAAAGAGTCCATAGCTCCTTTTCTGATCTCGGAAGCGGATATGAGTCCTGAAGATTCCGTGAAGGTGTTTAAAGGATTATTAAATCAACAAAAACTTTTCGTGATCGATAAGAGAATGGAAGAGTTGGATTCGGGTTCACCTATGGATGATCCCGAACATTTTACAAAACTGGCATATTATAAGACTGAGAAAGCAAAATTATTGGAATTTATCCGTAATGAAAACTCGGGCGTAAGATAGATAGGGGACCGCAGAATGGAAAATCTACAAAGCATGCCGGAAGTGCAGAAGATCATCGCGATAGGAAAGGCGAATAGCGAAATTTCCTACGATGAGATCAACGAAATACTTCCGGATAAGATCTTAAACTCGGAGAAGATTGATGATGTATTCACTCTTCTTCACGAGATGGGAATAGAGATCGTAGAAGAATATACTAGGAAATCTTTGGAGCCGGCTACTTCTATCCTGCCTAAAGATGATCCGGCTCTTCCGGTAAAACCAGCCCGCAAAAAGAAAGAAACCGCTTCTTCTGCAGGTGGTTCGGAAGATCCAATCCGTCTTTATCTAAAAGAGATCGGAAAGGTGAACTTGATCTCCGGAGAAACGGAAGTATTCCTAGCTAAAAAAATAGAGAAGGGCGAGAAGATCATAGAAGAAACTATCTTAGGTTCTTCTATCCTTAGAGCAAACTTCATCAAACTTCTTCCTAAGATCCGCAGTAAAAAGACTAAAGTGTATGATCTTGTTCGAGTAGACAAGATGTACGCGATGAATGCGGAAGAAGCAAAGAAGTTAGAAGAACTTTTCTTCAAGAACATCTCCGTCATCCAGGAACAGGAAAAAGTTTTACAAGAAGCTCAATCCAGGATCCGCAAATATTCCGAGAACTCTAAAAAGTTCAAAGAGTTCAAAGAGAAAATAGATATCTCTAAAGGTATCATCGACACCGCGGTTCGCGAGCTGGGAGTTTCTCAAAAAGAGATCCAAAAGATTTCCCAAAAGATCAAATCTATGGTCTTCAGGATCAAGGAGATCGATCGTCATTTCTTAAAGATCAAAGCTCAGTATGGTTACGACGTTAAGGATATTAAAGCGTTCAACCGTTTCATCGAGAAGAATGAAAAGTTAGAAGATATCGAAAAGATGATGGGAGTCTCTATAGACGAGGTTCGCGAAGTCATTAAAGATATTCGTAATAATGAGCGTAAACTTCGCCGTATGGAACAAGAAGCTGGTTCTTCTGTCCAAGAGATCAAGGACTGGGGCGAAAAGATCATCAAGGGTGAGAGAGAGATCGCGCAGGCCAAAAAAGAACTCGTAAAAGCAAACCTAAGACTCGTGGTTTCCATCGCAAAACGTTATGCAAACCGAGGAATGCATTTCTTCGATTTGATCCAAGAGGGAAATATCGGTCTTATCAAGGCGGTGGATAAATTCGAGTATAAGAAAGGATATAAATTCTCCACTTATGCTACTTGGTGGATCCGCCAAGCGATCACTCGTGCGATTTCAGACCAAGCAAGAACGATCCGTGTTCCTGTTCACATGATAGAACAAGTGAACAAAGTGATCCGTGAAACTCGTTTATTCGTTCAAGAATTTGGTCGAGATCCTTCCAATGAAGAAATTGCAGAACGTTTAGGCTGGCCTGTACAAAAAGTAAAAGCTGTTAAGAACGTAGCAAGAGAACCAATCTCTCTCGAGATCCCAGTCGGTTCCGAAGAAGATTCGGAACTCGGAGACTTTATCGAAGACAAGGATGTGGAATCTCCAGTGAATTCTGCGGCTTCCAGTATTCTAGCGGAACAGATCAGACAGGTTTTACATACTCTTCCTGCAAGGGAACAGAAAGTGATCCGTATGCGTTTCGGTTTGGACGACGGTTATCCTCAAACCTTGGAAGAGGTCGGTTATCAATTTAAGGTAACTCGAGAAAGGATCCGTCAGATCGAAGCAAAAGCACTTCGAAGGCTACGTCACCCATCTCGTTCTAAAAAACTGAGAGACTACATCGATTAAGAGACGAGAGAGTTTTGCACGCAAAGCCGCAAAGTTTAGAAGGTTATTTCAGAAATTTCGAAACAATATCTTCTTATCTTTGCGCCTTTGCGATAGACTTTATTTCTTAGCTTTACCGTCGTAGGTTGCTTGGAGAGATTCGATCAGCTCGAGTGCCTCTGATTCTTTTTCCTTTCTTTGCGCTTCTTTCCAACCTAATAATTTAGCCAAGACCTGAGAAACCGGTTTTGCCAGTTTTGTCGCTAATTTCAAATCCAGGAACTGGATCCTGAATCTTCTTGCGAGAACGTCCGTGACTGTGAGTGCAAATTCTTCTTTTGCGAACCATTCTACTTCTTCTTGGAAGTATTCCAAACCAGCGATCAGTTTAGTCGGCTTTTTGCCTAGGATGATGAAAACTTCTCCGCCATAAAAGTTTTGGAGACGTTTTGCAGATACCTCACTAACCTTATACATTTTCTGGATTTCTTGGTATAAGTTCTCCGAATAGCCGACTTTTCCAGGGAAAGCATACGTTGCAGTTCTACTAGAGCCGAATTCTTCTTGCCCACCTTCTTTCAAGACTCTATCGATCAGGTCTTCCGCCATCTTTCTGTAAGTGGACCATTTTCCTCCTCCCATTGTGATGAGCCCGGAAGAAGAAACTAAGATCACTTCTTCTCTAGAAATACTTTTTGTATCTTGGTTTCCTTCCGGAGAGATGAGAGGTCGGATGCCTGAGAATACGGAGATGATATCTTTTCTTTGTAGAGGTTTGGTTAAATAATCTGAACCTGTTTGCAGTAGGAACTCCACCTCCGATTCCAAAGGAAGAGGATCTTGTGTCACTTCATGGATAGGAGTGTCGGTTGTTCCTAAGATCACATGGTCTTCCCAAGGAATGATGAATACTACGCGCCCGTCCTTTGTTTTAGGAATGATGAGAGCCGTATTACAAGGAATGGTTTCTTTATTGAAAACCAAATGAATACCTTGGCTGGGAGAAAGTACGCGGTAGGTTCTTGGATCGTCCTTCAGACGAACATCATCCACCCAAGGTCCGGTTGCGTTCACAACGACTTTTGCTTTTACGTTATAGGTTTCGCCACTGATCAGATCTTTTACCTTTCCACCTATAAGTTTGCCGTCCTTCCTTTGGAAAGATAGAAGTTCTGTTTGATTCAGCACGAGAGCTCCTTCTTTGGATGCCGCACGAGCCAGGTTCACGTTCAGCCTTGCGTCGTTGAATTGAGAATCGTAATATAAGATCCCGCCGGTCAGACCTTTGCTTTGGAGAGCTGGAAAATCCTTTTCAACTTCTTCTTTAGAAACTCTTTTGTGAGAAGGCAAATTTCCTTTCCAAGCCAGGATATCGTACATGGTCATTCCAATACTGTAATACGGTTTTTCGTAAAGTTTGTATGTGGGAAGAATGAATGGCAATGGTTTGACAAGGTGAGGCGCATTTTCCAGAAGTCTTTGCCTTTCGGTCAATGCCTCATGGATCAGTTTAAAATGGAATTGCGCGAGGTAACGTACCCCTCCGTGGATTAGTTTTGTGGAACGAGAAGATGTTCCTGCGGAAAAATCCGATTTTTCTAAGAGTGCAACCTTGAGCCCTCTTAGGCTAGCGTCCAGGGCTGCCCCAGCTCCAGTGGCTCCTCCACCCAAAATCAGGAGGTCGAATTGTTCTTCTTTTAATTTTTCAAACCGGCTTTTGCGATCGTGTTTTTGCATGTACAAGGTCTTCCTGCTTTACAGGGTGATTTCGCCGGGTGAAATTGCAATAAAAGAGCCAAATGGAACCTAAAAAACAAATCGAATTGATACGACGCGGGACTGTCGACCTGATCAGCGAAGAGGAACTTACCTCCAAACTTACTAAAAAAAAGTCCTTAAAAATCAAAGCCGGTTTCGACCCGACAGCTCCGGACCTTCACCTGGGGCATTTCGTTTTACTTAGAAAATTAAGGCATTTCCAGGATTTGGGCCATGAGGTGAATTTCCTTCTCGGGGATTTTACCGCAATGATCGGAGATCCAACAGGAAAGTCTGAAACCAGAAAAAGACTCTCTAAAGAAGAAGTTCTTAAAAATTCGGAGACCTACCAAAACCAAGTTTTCAAGGTTTTGGATAAGGAGAAGACCAAGATTGTCTATAATTCCCGTTGGTGTTCCGGGATGAATTTCGAAGATGTTCTTGTACTTACCTCAAAATACAGTGTGGCCCAAATTTTAGAAAGGGACGATTTCAGTAAAAGATACAAAGGGGGACAGCCGATCTCTCTTATCGAATTCTTATATCCTCTTGTACAAGGTTACGACTCCGTAGAAATGGAAGCTGACGTGGAATTGGGAGGAACAGACCAAAAATTCAACCTTCTCGTGGGTAGAGAATTACAAAGAGAATACGGAAAAGAGGCGCAATGTGTGATCACTCTTCCTCTTTTAGTCGGTTTGGATGGGGTCAAAAAAATGTCCAAATCCCTCGGAAATTACGTGGGGATTACGGAAGAGCCAATCGACATGTTCGGAAAACTCATGTCAATTTCGGACGAGCTAATGTGGAATTATTTCGAATTGCTTACGGATCTTCCCATGGAATCGGTTTCTGAACGTAAAAAAGGAATCGAGTCCGGAGGACTTCACCCTAAAGAAGTCAAAACGGAACTTGCGAAATTAATAATGGACCAATTCTCTTCTTCGGAAACGAATTCAGAAGCGATCGAGGAATGGAATAAGGTCCATAACCCTAAGGCAAGAGCCATCCCTGAAAATATTCAGGAAACAAAATTAGGTCCCGAATTTTTCCAAGAATCCGAAACTCCTCAGCTAATCTGGGTCCTCGCCAAACTTGGATTTGTTCCTTCTACCTCCGAAGCGAGAAGGCTCATCAAGTCGGGGGGGATTTATGTCGACGAGGAGAAACTTTCGGATGAAAAATTTACCGTAAGTAAAAACGCAGAATACTTGATTCGCCAAGGCAAAAAAGGAAAATTCATCCGTCTGGTCAGTTGACCGAAATCAGAACATGCTCAGCGAAGAAGAATCCACAGTACTTTCCAAGACGATCAAGGAAATCCAGGACAACGAAGTAGAGTCCGAAGTCCTAGAAAAAAAATTTCGTCAGATCCGGATCGGTTCCTCCGTATTCTTTTTCCTGATCCTGGCTATTACCACAGTTTTTGCATTGGCAAGAAGGTTAGATTCTCTCCAGAGCACCGTTCAAAAACAAAGCGAAGTCATATCCGTTCTTTCTGAAGACATCACAAGTTTACGATTAGAAGAGCAACAAAGAGAAGAAGAAGTTCTACGTTTTAAATCATCGATCTTGGACGATGTTCCGGACGGCGATTTAAGTGAAGAGGTTAACAAAAACTTAAGTTCTTTACAAGCGGTAGTTCCTAATCCTGGAATTGGTAAAAATATCAGCAGAGGAAATCCGAACTTTAAGGAAATTTCTCTTACTTTCGATCTGGGCACAGGCGAAGATCTACAAATACTTTATGAATTTATGATGAGGTTCCCGATCAAGGTGACCTTATTTGTTTCTAATGAAAATCCTGCTAAAAAAGGCGGATCTCTATTTTCTAAAACCAATTTGGTGTATCTCAAAAAATTAGCTGCCCTAGATGGAAGAGTAATTTTTGGGAATCATACCTGGAGCCATTTCAATTTACCTAGAAGTTTAAAAGAGCCTTCTCTTAGAAAAAGGGCACTTCTAAGTTATGTAGCAGATGAGATTCCTGACTTTAATACTCTTTTGGAAGAGCTGACATCTGTAGAAGATAAATTCAAAACAATTACAGGACTTACACTTACCAAGTATTATAGATTACCTTACGGTGCTGTAGATCCGATCATCTTAGATGTATTTGCTACCCAAGGTTACGAAAATCATATTTTCTGGAGTAATAATACTGTAGGTTCTTTGGATGTACCTGACTTCGTGTATAAGAAGTACATCACCAAAAAAGACCCTGCGACTGGAAAAACGAAATTAGTACAAAATCCTCATTATAAGACAAAAGAGGAGATGTTGGATTTTTTATATCGCTGGGAAGCATCCGACAAAAATGGAATGAATGGTGCGATCATTTTGATGCACTTGGGTTCACCTAGACAATCTGAAAAATTGATCTACATTCTTCCTGATTTTATCCAGGCTATGTTAAACAAAGGTTATAGATTTGTAACCGTTCCGGAGATATTGAACGAAAAGCAGGATTGATTCCCGCTTTTCGTATTATCTTATTTCTTCTTTTTACCTTTATTATTCGTTAAAATCCTATCAGGCTCACTCGCAAATTCTGGGCTTGGGAAATACACAACCTTCTTCTTACCGAAAATCCTTTCCAATCTTCCATAAAACCAATTTTGGAAATTGTATAGGTGAAGGTAGAATACTGGCACCATCAAAAGTGTGATGATACTTGCAAATGCAAGTCCCCAACCGAAAGCTAGTGCCATCGGAACTAAGAATGGATCGTAACCTCCGATCCCATATGCGGTAGGTAAAAGCCCTAAAACTGTAGTGACAGTGGTCAAGGTCACAGCTCTAAGTCTTAAATTTCCGGTATCTACTAGGATTTCCTTAATGTCTTTGTTCGGATTTTCTCTACGAAGAGTGTTTGCAAAGTCCACAAGTACGATTGAGTCGTTAACTACAACTCCTGCAAGACCTACAATTCCAAGCATCGCTAAGAATCCGAAATATTCTCCATGAGTTACAAAAGCTAAGATCACTCCAATAAAGGAGAAGGGGATGGCGCTTCCGATTACAAGAGGTTGCATCAAAGATCCGAATTGGGAAGCGATGATGATGTACATGATAAGTAGCGCCATCAGGAATAAAAATCCTAAGGAGCCCATGGACTCTTCTGTGTCCTTATTCTCTCCGCCGAAACGGACCATATAGCCTGGATACTTATCTATGATCTTCTCTTGGTCTGCCAATTTTTTAGCGGAAGCATTCGCTTCCGTGGAGTTTGCCTGTTTTCCACCTGCTAAGTTTGCAGTGACCGTGACTAGACGTTTTCCATCCAAGTGATTGATATTAGAAACGCCAGGAAGTCTTTGCATAGTTACTAAACGAGACACTGGGATCATTTTACCAATGGAGTTTGAAACATATACATGATTCAAACTATCCACAGACTTTCTGTAGGATTCGGGAAAGCGGACTTTTACTTCTACTTCTTCATCCGTTCTTTTGATCTTGGTTGCGACAGTTCCTTGGAATGCGGTATTGATTGCTTGTGCAACTCTGAATACGGAGACTCCAGCAGTGGAAGCAAGAGATTCGCTGACTCGAATACGGACCTCGTCCTTACCTTCATTGAAGTCGTCTGCAATATCGGTGACCCCTTTCACTTTTCCGAGTACACCTTTGTATTCGGAAGCGATCTTAAGAAGAGTATCATAACTATCTCCCCTGATCTCGATTGCCACAGGTTTTCCTACTGGAGGTCCTCCGGATACTTTTTCGTATTCTAAGGCGACCAGTTTTCCTCGGAGAGATTCGAATTCTTCCGGGATCACTACAGGTTCGGGAATATCGCAAGGATTTTTACTCTCTTGCGCTTCTTTCTGAATCTTCTCTTCTTCTATTTTGCGAGAAGTTTCATTGAGTAGCCAAAGAGTTTTTCTTCTGAGTTTTTGGATGATATCATCCGTTTTATGGCATTTTTTACGGTTCTCTTCCGCAGTTAAATAAGCCATTACCATTCCGTAATGTTTTCCTCTTTTAGTAAAAGGATCGTTCGGATTGGCTTGGATGATCCCGACACGAGTCGCATAATTCTCCAGATCTTCCTGAGGGACTTTTGCGATTTCCTTTTCTATTACTTCTAAATAACGATAGGTTTCATTCAAACTTGCTCCGGTTTTGGCAGAAACCTTTACGTAGAATTGATCTACCGAACCCGGGAATAACTTAAACTTAGAGAATAGGATCTGGATGATAAAACTTGCGATCAATAGAGAGACTAAGCCTATCGTCATCTTCCATGGATTGCTCAATGCGAATTTAAGCGCAGGAACATACTTGGTATTTCTAAATTTAGAAAACCAGCCGGATTCTTCTTTGATCTCTCCCGCTTTTACTCCACCTTTATTGATATCGTATAAGTGGTTAGGAAGAATGAAGAATGCCTCCGCCAAAGACGCACAAAGCGCGATGATCACAACGAGAGGAATACTAAATACGAACTTACCGAAAATACCCGGCATGAATAGAAGTGGAGCAAATGCTGCAATCGTAGTAGTAACAGTTGCGGTCACAGGAGAAACTACTTCTAAGGTTCCCTTGAGAGTGGCCTCATAAGGAGGAAGTCCTTCTTCTATGTATCTATATACGTTTTCACAGATAATGATCGCATCATCCACAAGGATACCGACGACCAAAACTAATCCGAACATAGAGATCAAATTTAAGGTCAGACCGAATTGATCCATTATGAAGAATGTAGCACCGAAAGACACAGGAATTCCAAGAGCGGTCATCAGCGCCACTCTCCATCCCAAAAAGAAAAATAAAGATCCCATAACTAAGATCATTCCGAATGTTGCGTTAGAAATTAGAACATTTAACCTACGTCGGATATACTTAGAAAGATCGTTTACGAATGCATATTGAAATTCCGGAGAACCTTTGCGGAATTTTTCTACAGTGGACTTTACGCTATCTACCACTTTGATAGCATCCGCACTTTGTCTTTTTAAAACTGTAAGAGCGACAGTTTTGGTTCCGTTTACGTTCTCGATGTAATCCGCTTCTCTTAAACCTTCCGTAACTCTGGCAACATCCTGGATACGGATCGCGTTTCCGATCTCATTTCCTCTTACATGTACCTTGGAAATCTCTTCAGGAGTATCAAATTCTCCGATAGTTCTGAGAATGATCTCTTTGTCCAGACCGGTAATATTTCCACCAGGAACGTTTACGTTACGATTTCTTAATGCGCCAATCACGTCTTGACCGGTAAGATAAAAACCGAATAGACTATTCGGAAGAATATCCACTTGCATTTCAGTCTCTCTCCAGCCTCTACGTGAAACCTTTGCTACTCCAGAAATGTCCAAGAGAGCTTGTTCTACGATCTTTGCTTGGGCGCGTAATTTTTTCTCCGCTTCGACTGATCCATCATCATCCTTTAATGTGATGGAAACCTCGATTACTGGAGTTCTTGCAGTTGTGATCTCGGTTACGATAGGATCTTCCACTTCTTCCGGAAGATCTTCTACCCGGTCTATGGCGGATTTGATATCATCCACCACCTTTTGGGTATCCTTTGTATCCGGATCCAATGTGATCACGATCCCGGATCGACCCTCGATAGAAGCGGATCTATATTCTTTAATCCCATCCACTTCTTTGATCGCTTTTTCAAGAGGATTAGTGACTAACTTTTCCACCTCTTGGGGAGAAGCACCTAAATACAAAGTAGAGATAGAAACTATATCGAAGTTGATATTTGGGAACGCTTCTCTATTCATTTTTACTGCAAGAAAACTTCCTGCAAGAATGATTAGAACGGTGAGTAGGTTTACGAAGATACTTTTCGAGAGGAAATATTCGATGATACTTTTCATAGGGGTATTCTGCTTAAAAATTTAGGAGAGAAGTTCGTTTAGTCCAAGATAGGACCGGTTAGTTCCATGGAGTCGTTGAAGCCGAACATTTTTGTACTCTTTAATCTATCTACGTACAAAACTCCGTTTAGGTGATCGCATTCATGTTGGTATACGACTGCGGAATATCCCTCAATTGTCTCTTCGTGGGAATTTCCTTTTTCATCCATCCATTTCATTTCGATCTTATTGGGTCTTTCTACATAACCCCTCATGCCCGGAACGGAAAGACAACCTTCCCAATTACCGTCTACTGAATCCGTGATCGGTTTGATCTCAGGATTGATAAGAATTCTTTCCGGAACTCTGGATGGACTGTCATCTTCCGGATCGGAACCGACTACCACGATCTTCTTCATGATACCGATTTGAGGGGCGGCAAGTCCAACTCCGTCTGCATGTCTCATTGTATCAAACATGTCCCGGATCAACTTTTTGAACTCTTTGGTTCCCAGTTCGTCGGGATGAACAGTTTCACTGGTCTTTCTTAGAAGAGGATCGCCGATTTTGAGAATTTTGCGCACTGACATTTTCAGAACCTTGTCCTAGAGCTATCCTTCACCGGTTTTTGCCCACCAGATTTTAAGAATGGTTCTAGGATTTTAGACAGCATTCCAGCGGTCGGTTCTAAAAATCTTGGATTTTGAGCTTCCCACCTAAGTACTGAAGTTCCGACAGAAAGATTTTGCAATATTTCCGCTTGCGTTTCTAAGGGTCCGACGGTTCTGGGAAGAAGTAGACCTAATGGACATTTTGCCTTTTGGGAATAAAGATCTTCCTTTTCCAATCCGTTCCAAAGCTTTTCAAAACCGAATGGGTCGAAAAAGAACTTAGGGATCTGGGTCAAATTTCGCAAAAACCAATCCGTTTTTTCTAAAATAGACGCTGAGTATCCGGATACCGGCAGAGGATTCGGGAAAATCAGAAATGCAGAAAGTATTTTGTCATTAGGCTGGGTAAGAAGTGGCCAGACCAATCTAGCGGAAAATCCTTCCGCAATTAGAATTTGTTTCTTCTTTCTTTTCAGAAGAAAATCCAGAATATCTGCATTGGAAAATCCGGAGAATTTTTCAGGACCTTCTGCCACCGTAAGATAATATTCGGAAGAAAGTTCCGGGCTAAAGGATCGGTCGAAAGAATGTAAGGGGTCCCGGAGCCAAAGCACCTCGTCTTTTTTGGGATTTCCCCGGCTGGTAAAAGTCCAATGATTCTCTCGCATTAGTCTTGACAGTGATTAGGAAAGGAAACTATCTATTAGGTTCGGCTTGAGAGTTGGAGACGAGGGGAATCGAACCCCCGACCTTTTGAATGCCATTCAAATGCTCTCCCAACTGAGCTACATCCCCTTCGATTCCAACTTGGTCTCCTTGGGCATGCTGTCAATATATATTATTAGGAGCAATCGGATGAGCGATTCCGTCGAGGAGCTACAGAAAAAAATAAAGATCCAAAACGATATCATTAAAGGTTATGAGAAAGTTTTGAGATTGAATGAGCAGGAGTTGGAAAATGCGGATGAGATCATTCGTATGTACGAAACAATCATCCAATACTCCGGACAAGAATTAAAAGATGTTAAAGAAGCTTTTGATGCAACTTCAATCGTGACTAACTTATCCAGAGACGAATTAATTTCCGCAATGAATCGCATCAAAGAACTTGAACACGCTAATAAAAGATTAAGGGAAGAATCCCTTAAATTCCAATCCTAATTTTTCGACCTTGACCCATATAAAAAAACAGGAGACCCTACTCAGAAGTCGAAGCGACGGTTCCTTCTTTCTAGAAGAAGGTTTAGGGGTCTCCTCTATCTTTGATAGTTTTTTGAGAGAGGCAATTGCACTCACTCACGCGGATTTGGGTGGTATTTTTTCCACAACAGAATCCGCGAACATACGGCAGATATCCGGTCGTAACGAAAGAGAACTGATCGAAGCCGCTCACTGGGCATTTTCTCAATCCGGAAAAGATCTACTTTTAGAAAGAGGTAAAACTCCTCCCTGGGCAAAATCCCCAAGCAACTATCCGCTTTTAGTCGTTCGATTGAAAGTGGATGATTTGGACTCAACTGCCCAAGCAAAACGTGCAAGTTACGCAGTTTTGGTTTTACAAGGCAAAACAACTGCGGATCGTTTTTCTAAAACCGATTTCGAACTTCTTCGTACTACATGTAAAACAGTAGGAAGACTATTAAAAGAATCTCATGTTTCCGGAGATGCTTCCTTAGTCACACTTTCCTTACTCGCAACCACTCAGTTAGTATTAGAAGCTGCGCAAGCCAAAAGACAATCAGAACGTTTCGACTTCTTACTCACGGAAGTGATACGTGTTTCCGGATTGATCAATTCTTCCTTAGATCTTTCTCAATTATTAGAAGCAATCATGCTTTCCTCTAAAACAGTATTTAGGACGGAGGCTTGCAGCGTTCTCCTTTTAGATGAATCCAAAGAATATCTCTACTTTCATACGGTGCTCGGAGAAAAGAGTGAAGCAGTCACTAAGATGCAGGTACCTGTAGGAAAAGGTGTAGCAGGACTAGTAGTTCGAGAACGTAAACCTATGATCATTAATGATGCACAAAATGATGATCGGGTTTATAAGGAAGTAGATAAGGCTTCTCAATTCACTACTCGAAATATCATGGCTGCACCTTTGGTTGCAAACGACGAAGTTATTGGTGTGATAGAAGCGATCAATACTGTGGATAGAGAAAAGTTTACCGGAGAAGATCTAGAACTTTTCCTAAGTTTTTCGGGAACTTCCGCGTTAGCCATCCAAAAGACAGGACTTCTTCAAAATCTAGAGAATGCAAACAAGGATCTTCGCAAGAAAGTTTCAGAGTTAGAGTCTTTATTCGACTTATCTCAAGCAGTTAGTCTTTCTACAAACAGATTAGGTTTAGTTCGAAAGTCTATCAGACTTATTATTAGAGAGTTGGATGCGAGTGTTGCCGGTATTTTCTTGTATAGTCTTTCTAAAGAGAATTTCATTAATTGTGCTTATTACGATGGAGAGACCGAAAAGATAGATAGGTTTTCAGAAGATGAAATTTCGGGAACTCAGGTCATATCCAGTGTAATAGAAGGTCTTCCGGTCTTAAAAAGAGATATTTTAGACCAACCGTTCCCACATGAATTGGACAGAAGATATTTAAAGGGATCTTATATTATCGTTCCATTATTCTTATCTAGCGGGGAACCTTACGGGGCCTTGACTGTTGCGGACAGAAAGGATAAACTTTCTTACCAGGATTCGGACTTCCGATTATTGCAGACAATGGCTTCCCAGTTTACAAAGGGATTCGAAGCATTCCGTCTCAGAACGGAGATGTTGGAGAAAAAAGCGATCCAACAGGAGATGGAAATTACGCGTAAGATCCAACAGAATATTCTTCCTTCTGAAAAAGTATTTCATTCCAACTTTGATTTAGGAATTCTTTCCGTTCCTGCAAAAGACGTATCCGGAGATTTTTACGATTATTACCAGTACAGCGATGGTCAGTATTCCTTTTTGATTGCGGATGTTTCCGGAAAAAGTCTTCCTGCGGCACTCTTTATGGCGATGAGCTCTTCTATCATTCGGACTCTTGCTAGAAACCATGACTTAAGTCCTGAGGAAATTTTAAGACAGGGAAATGAGCTGATTTTCGAAGATTCACATTTTGGAATGTTCGTCACCGCATTCTTCATTCATTATAATCCTTCCTTGTTTACGATTGAATACGCATCTGCAGGTCATAACGACCAGGTCTGGATCAAAGAAGACGGTTCTTACGAATTGTTGAAAGGACAGGGGCCTCCTCTAGGTGTAATCCCGACTGCAAAATATAAAGGTGGAAATTTCACGGTCAAACCCGGAGATATTTTTGTTCTTTATACCGACGGAGCAGTAGAGGAAAAAGATGCTCAAGGAAATGAGTTCGGTCTGGAAAGAATGATCGAAGAAATCAAATCCAGAAGACATCTTCCCGCTCGAAAGATTGTGGAAGAATTGTATGCCACCATCCGTTCCTTCTCCTCCGGAAAAGAACCTTTCGACGATTTCACTGTGCTTCTATTGAAGTATAATAATGATTTTCAATTTTTCAGGACTTTCGACGCAAATACCGGACAAATTCCTATCTTCCGAGAATTTATATATGATGCGATCAAAGTCAGAAATCTGCCTGATTTCTTAAGAGACGATATTCTTTTAGCGGGAGACGAGGCGGCTACAAATATCGTAATGCACGGTTATAAAGATACTCTGCTTAGAAATCCGAAATTCGATTGTAAAATTCGGTTCACTGAAGATTCTATCACGATCGTGCTGACTGATTCCGGAAAAGGATTCGACAGAACGAATGTGAAAGACCCGTCCATAGAGGAAAACCTCACCGGAAAAAGAAAAGGCGGATTCGGTGTGTATCTAATCGAGACATTGATGGACGTGGTGGATTATAAAATGGAAGAGGGAAGAAACATACTCACTCTCCAAAAATTTTTCCGCTGAAGATGGGGGTAAAATGGAACTGACGGTAGAAATAAAAGGGAACTCTAGAGTGATCCATCTAATTGGAAATATGGATGTTCATAATACCCATAGGGTAGAACAGGCGTTCATGGATCATATCCGAAAGGCTACTGAGCCCAATATCGTCTTAGATATGTCCAACGTGGAGTTCGTTTCTTCTGCAGGTTTGAGAGTCATCGTAGGTTCCTTAAGAGTTTGTAAGGAAAGAGAGATCCAACTAAAACTTGCCGCTTTACGCCCTGCAGTCCGTAAGGTTTTCGAGATCATTGATATGGATTCCCTTTTTAAGATTTATGATACCGTAGATTCAAGCCTCCAATAAATACTTTTCCCGAACCGCCGTTTTTTAATCTTCTAAATCGGCGGGGCCAAACTTTAGATTTCCTTTCCTTCTTCTTTCAACATTTTTAAGCTTTCCTCCCTGGCCTTTCTCTAAAAACTGTGTACCGTATGTCGGAACAAGCGTACTCTATAGATAATCCGTTTCAATCTTCTGAATCTTCGGAATCCCAACCCGTCTCCAGTATTTACGACGATGCCAATGCAATGGGCAAAGAATTACTGGAAAAACCTCTGCAAGGAGGAGGAACGGATCGGATCCTCGTACAACATTCTAAAGGAAGAATGACTGTTTGGGAAAGGATCAAAGTCCTTACCAATTCAGAGCCAAATATTCTCTATCAAAACTGGGGAAAAAATTTAGATGGCGCTTCCTTAATCACAGGTATTTTAAATATTAACGGAAGGGACGTAGCAATCTACGGACATGACTTCACTCTAAGAGCGGGGTCCATGGATGCTACTAACGGAAATAAACTTGCAAGGCTCATCTATATGGCAGGGGAACATGGAATTCCTCTGATCGGGATGAACGACTCCGCTGGTGCCTATGTTCCTGCCGGGGTTGGCGGTCTGGACGGATACTCCGAAGCATTCACAGCACTCAGAAAGATTAGCGGTGTGGTCCCAAGCTTAATGCTCATGTTCGGATTTAACGCGGGTGGTGGAGCTTATCTTCCGAGACAAGGTTCCTTCATGATCCAACCGGAAAATACGTTCTTCGGTTTGACCGGACCCGGAGTTGTTAAATCAGTTTTAGGTGAGGATATCAGCGCAGACGATCTGGGAGGACCTAAAGTCCACGGACAAAGCGGGGTAGTGGACTTAGTTACTAACGACGAGTTAGGAGCATTAAGAACTGCACTCAGACTTCTATCTTATATTCCTGATAATAGTTCAAGTGCTGCACCTTTCCATCCTACTTCTGATCCTACAGATAGATTTATCTATGAAGAAGAGATCTTATTCAAAAAGACATTCAATTCCCCTACAGGAATGAATACTCCATTTGATATCACATTATATATCCAGAATATTTGCGACCATGGACAATACTTCGAGATCCAGCCTCAAAGATCCAGAAACTTAGTTACTGCATTCGGTAGATTGGGCGGACATGTGGTTGGTTTCGTAGCGAATAACTCTGCTGTTTCTTCCGGTCAGATCGATATTGGCGCCGCAAGAAAAGGTACTCGATTTATCCGTTTCTGTAATGTATATAATATTCCTTTAATATTCTTGGAAGATACTACCGGATTCTTACCTGGAAAAGAACAGGAGCAAAATGGGATTGTGCTCGAAGGAAGAAAACTTCTGGATTCGATCATAGATATCCGCACTCCAAGATTAACTCTTATCATCAGAAACGCATTCGGTGGAGCTTACGCAAGTTTTAACTCTTACCATACCGGTGCGGACATGGTATTTGCACTTCCTACTGCAAGGATTGCTGTTATGGGACCTGCAGGTAAGGACTACGTCTACAAAGACGAGATAACTGCGATCCAAAAAGAATATAAGGAAAATCTGAAGAATGGCACCTCTGAAAAAGATGCCGCTGCAACCAGGGATAAAAAACTGCAACTTCTCTCTCAAAAATACGAGAAGGAACTTATGAATCCTAAGGAAGCATTATCGTTAGGTTCCGTTTCTAGGATCGTTCTTCCGGGAACCACCAGAAACATCCTATTCAAAAACTTAGATTATTTAATCCGACACTACAAACCTGGACCGATGTCCGGACCTCAAAGGGAATTCGAGTAAACAAAGATGATCGACTACCAAAATCGGCGCATTACATTTCGCGAATCTACTTCTCCTTGGCTCCATTCTTTTTCCTTAGAGACGATCAAATGTCTGATCGTCTGCCGAGGCCCAGTTCGAAAAGAAGCAATGGAAATTTTCGACCAAATCGGGATCAGAGAATACGGTATTTTACTTTCGGAAAAAGATTCGGTCGTTTATCCGATGGCACTCGCTCCGGAACTTAGAGACTTCAGATTCCCTTCCAATATCCACCGAGTTCCTGACTACATGGGAGCCGGTGCGGAAGAAAAAGCTGCAAGAATTAAACAAATCATCCAAATCGCAAAAGATAACGGATACACTCATATCTTTGCCGGTTACGGATTCATGGCAGAAGATTCCGAATTTATCGAGGCAATCGAAGAGAGCGGAATTACATTCATGGGACCTTCTTCTCATGTGGCTCACCAAGCGGGCTCTAAAGACGAAGCTAAAAAACTCGCTCGTAAACTGAATGTTTCTGTGACCCCAGGTGTGGATACGATCTCTGCTACTTGCCTTCTCAAAAAAGCAAAGGACGAAAAAGCGTTAGTTGCTCTTGCGAAAGAAAAGGGATTAAGCTACACTTATAATTCTTCCGTCTCTTTGGAAGAAAATGCGGAAGCGCTATTATATGCCGGTTATGAAAAAATCGTAGAGTTAGTAACCATTCCTGAATTACAGGCTCAGGCAGAAATTGAAACTGCTGAGATCTGGAAAAAATACCCAAGCAACCGTATCCGTTTTAAATATGTGGGCGGTGGCGGAGGAAAAGGCCAACGGGTAGTTTCCAAACCGGAAGAAGTAAAGACTGCAGTACAAGAAATATTATCGGAATCTAAAGTAACCGCTCCTGGTTCCAATAGAAACTTTTTGATAGAATTAAATATCGAAAAGACCAGGCATAATGAGATCCAGTTGATCGGTAACGGAGAATGGTGTCTTGCTTTAGGTGGAAGGGACTGTTCCGTTCAGATGCACGAACAGAAACTTCTGGAGATCTCACTTACTCAGGAACTTCTACAAAACGAGATCGCAATTCTTGAAAAAACATCGCCTAAAAAAGCGGAGATCATGAAGGCAGACCTTCAAGTCCTCAAAGAAATGGAAGAGCAATCCGAAAGATTCGGACAAGCAGTCGCTTTAAATAGTGTTTCCACCTTCGAGTTGATTGTAGAAGGGACCAATCACTTCTTCATGGAGATGAACACCAGGATCCAAGTAGAGCATAGAGTCACCGAGATGGTGTATTCATTGAAGTTCACCAATCCTGAAAACAAATCCGAATTTTTTATCGTAGATAGTTTGATCGAGGCAATGGCTCTTTTAGCTCTTCACGGAAAAAGACTACCTAAACCGGAACGTGTTGTTCGAAATATTTCCGGCGCGGAAGTTCGTATCAATGCTACGAATAAAGCGATCCAACCTCACGCTGGCGGCGTTATTCTAAGTTGGTCTAAACCTCTACCGGAAGAGATCAGAGATGACCAAGGCATTTCCGTTAGAAATCCTGATACAGGTCTATTCGTACATTATAAAGTAGCCGGTGCTTACGATTCGAATATCGCACTTTTGATCACTTACGGAACAAGTAGGGAAGATAATCTTCGCAGACTCGGGAATGTTCTAAGAAAGACCGAGCTTAGAGGTCAGGATCTACAAACGAACTTACTTGTTCATTATGGATTGATCCACTGGATCTTAGGAAAGGATCCTCTATTCAAACCTTCTACTGCGTTTATGATCTCATACCTTGCAGGAGTGGGTGCTCTTGAAAGTTTGGGCAAAGACGTAGATCTTGAAGTTGCTTGGACGAAGGTTCTTTCAAATGCTCCAGCCGAAGGGAAGAAGGTCCTTTCTCGTAAGCTAACCTTGATCACAAGACCTCTGGGAGAGATACTCTCGGACGCTCATGTTTTAGCAGGATTTTTGGGTTATCATGAAAACGTTTCTTGGAAGTTCGAAAAAGACCAAGTGACTTGGTTACGAAATCCGATCCATATTCTTTCCGACCTATACTATTATTTACATATGGAAGGTGAGTTACACCAATCTCCTTCCGAACAGATCTGGGATCATGATCAGAAGGTTTTACAATCTGCATTAGCATTTTATAAAGAACTGGAAAGACTTACCGGCAAAAAAGCGGATTCCACAGATTGGGATTCTGTTTTTGCAGGAAAGGCTCCTGCAGGCGTGGACTCTTCGGTTTGGACTAAGGCAATTGCTTCTCACAAAGGATTCCAAATCGGATTAGAATTACTTAAAATTATTCCAAATCTTGGAAACAAATCAGGCTTCTATAAACTGGGAGTTGATGAGAATTTAGAACCAGTGATCCCGGAAGAATTTAAGAAGGCTGACACAAGAGACGCATTCATCAAATTCTTAGCGCCTGCTCCTAAAGCAAGTTCAGATGAGATCGTTTCACCAATGGGTGGAATGTTCTACTCCAAGGAAGCACCAGAACTTCCTCCAATGGTGAAAGAAGGTGAGCACTTCAAAGTTGGCCAACCTTTATTCATCGTGGAAGTAATGAAGATGTTCAATAAAATAACCGCTCCATTCTCCGGAACTGTCAAGGAAGTGATCTTGCAAGACAGTGACGGAAAGATTATCCAAAAAGGACAGACTATCTTCAAGATTGTTCCGGACGAGGTTATTAAGATCGAGACTCCGGAAGAGATCCAAGATAGAAAGAATAAGGTAACTTTCTCTCTCCTATAAGTTATACTTCTAAGATTCTCGCTTAAGTTTTTAACCGGCGAGAATCTCTGAAGGAATATCTCCTAAGGAAAGTATCTTCTCCGCAGCTCCTCTTTCTATGGCTTCCCTTGGCATACCGAATACTACAGAACTTGTTTCGTCTTGAGCGATTGTTCTTCCGCCTGCTTGTCTGATCTCTAATAATCCTGCTGCACCATCTGCGCCCATACCCGTAAGTAAAAATGCTTTTGCATTTCGTCCTACATGTTTCGCAACCGAATGAAATAATACATCCACAGAAGGTCTGTGACGATTTACGAGTGGTCCATCCGTTATTTTAACGATAAACTGAGCTCCACTTCCTATCACTTCCATATGTTTATTCCCTGGAGCGATGAGTGCGGTGCCTTCTTGGATCCTATCCCCATCTGAAGCTTCTTTCACGGTGATTTTACAAATCTTATCTAGACGATTTGCAAACGCTTCCGTAAATTTTTCAGGCATATGTTGTACGATTACAATCCCTGGACTGTTTGCGGGGAGAGAAGTTAAAATTTCTTCCAAAGCAATCGTTCCACCTGTAGAAGTCCCGATTGCAATAATCCTATCAGTAGTCGCAATTTTTGTAAAATCCAGTCCGTTCGTTTTTGGAGAAGGAGACGAAATTTGATGTTTTAGTTTTGAAATGGAAGCTGAACGAATACATTCTCCTAAATATACTGCAGAATCTTCTAAAAAATCTTTTAGGCCTATTTTGGGTTTAGTCACAATTCCGACCGCACCTTCCTTCAACGCGATCCAAGCTGTTTCTGATGATTCTTCCGCGAGGGAAGAGCAGATTAAAACCGGAGTAGGATGA
Organism: Leptospira hartskeerlii; assembly: GCF_002811475.1. Classification (NCBI taxonomy): domain Bacteria; kingdom Pseudomonadati; phylum Spirochaetota; class Leptospiria; order Leptospirales; family Leptospiraceae; genus Leptospira; species Leptospira hartskeerlii. The sequence continues at coordinate 78,514 of NZ_NPDL01000003.1, read as the reverse complement.
GTGTGCATGATCTTTTTTAAAAAACTGATCCCATCCATTCTGGGCATTTCGATATCCAGAACGATCACATCGGGCCATCTTTCCGATTTTCCTAATTTTTCCAAAGCGAACACTGGATCGGGTGACGATCCAATCACCTTTATATCTGAATTCATCTCCAAGACTTGCTTAAGTACGGATCGGACCACCGCTGAATCGTCGATAATATATACGTATATCATATTATACTAATTTTTGGGGTTTTCCATATACACTTCTCCATCCCATAAGGAGAAATATATTTTTCGGTGGGACTTACCCCCGGTATTGGAAGCTGTTAGATCTATATTTGCTTTGCGGACCAAATCTAAAACGGATTCAACATTCTTCTCGCCGATTTCCACAATTCTTTTAACTTCTTCCAATTGAGCCTCTTCCGGCGAGAACATGGAAGCTCCACCGAAAATTTTGCATACGAATCTTCCCGGTCTTTCTCCTAATTTTTGGAATTGTTTTAAGAAAGATTCCAAGGCATCGTCAGCATATTTAGGATGCGGTTCCGGAATATGCGAAGGTCGCTTTGGCAACATGATATGAGCCATCCCTCCCACCTTAGAATAAGGATGCCAAAAACATAATGCAACACATGAGCCTAAAAGGGTACGAATACGAGTGTCATTCTCACCCCAATAGAAACCTCCCGGCTGCAAAAAAATGTCCTTAACGATCTCTGGTTCCATCTAAACTGCGTTAGCCGCTTCCTCTTTTGTTTCCTCCAAAGCAGTCAATTCTTCTACCGTTAATAAGCGGAGAAGGTTGAGTAAAAGAATAAATCCGCTTGCCTGCCTTGCCATACCTGCTAAAAAGTCCACACGTATCCTAGATCCGAATGTAGGAGGAGGTTCTATTTCAGTAGAAGGTATACTCAATACTTCATATACGGATTCTACGATCAGACCTATATCCATTCCGGCACCGTTAACTGATTCAGGAACCTCCACTATCACAATGCAAGTTCGTTTGTCTGGAGAATGTTTCTTTCTGAAAAACTTATCGCATACGTCCAGAACAGGGACTACATTTCCTCTTAGATTGATTACCCCCGGAATAAAAGAAGGCATCATCGGAACCGTAGTTACGTGAGTGTATTCTAGGATCTCTTTTACGTTCAAAAGTCCTATTCCGAAAGTTTCCTCTCCGATCTTAAAGGTCAAATACTGATTATCTTCGAAAGTGCTCACTTATAACACCTCAGTATTTTTCAAACTTAGGTTTGTCCGGAATAGTTACAGTCCTTACAGCCGTCAAAGGTTTGGATCCGTTGCCTTTAGTTTCCTTTCCCAGAGACTCTTTACTCAATCGGAAGAATAGAACCGATTCTCTCAGTGATTCCGCTTGGCTATTCATCTCTTCTGCGATCGCCGCTAATTCTTCGGAAGCAGAGGCATTTTGCTGAGAGACCTGATCTAACTGTCCCATCGCTTTATTGATCTCTACTACTCCGGAAGCTTGTTCTTCGCTAGAAGCTGTGATCTCTTGCACTAAATCTGCAGTTTTTCTAATATTCGGAACGATCTCGCTGATAAGTTTTCCCGCTTTTTCAGCGATTGCTACGGAAGAAACTGCAAGGCTTGAGATCTCATTTGCGGACTTTTGGCTTCTTTCCGCTAATTTTCTAACCTCGGATGCTACTACTGCAAATCCTCTTCCGTGTTCTCCTGCTCTTGCCGCTTCTATCGCTGCGTTCAAAGCGAGTAGGTTAGTCTGGTAAGCAATATCCTCAATGATCGAAATTTTTTCCGCGATCTGTTTCATCGCAGTTACTGTTTCGGTTACTGATTTACCTCCGTCTTCCGCATCCTTTGATGATTGACTTGCTATCTGCTCAGTCTGTTTGGAATTACTAGCGTTTTGATCTATAGAGGCAGTCATTTCTTCTAAAGAAGAAGTTGTCTGCTCTACGGAAGCTGCTTGTTCTGAAGCACCTTGGCTAAGCGAATTTGCAGTAGAAGAAACTTCTCCTGCAGAACCTACTAAACTTCCGGCTTTCATGACTATATCACCCATGATCTCGTTTAGTTTATCCACCGTAGTATTTCCGTATTCTTTCAGTTTTCCGAATGTTCCAAAATATTCGTTCTCTATTTTGGAAGTGAGATCTCCATTAGCTAATCTTTCTAAGGCTTCAACAACTTCATTGAGTCCGGTTTCACTCACTTGTAAGAAAGAATTAATCCCTTCTCCTAGATTTCTAAAGAAGCCATCTTTTCCTTCTAATCGTACCCTAGTTTTAAAATCTCCTTTTGCCGCGGCACCTACTATCTCCTCGATCTCCCTTTGGACTGCAAGTTCTGTTGTGACGTCGTACCATTCCACCACCGCTCCTAATCTTTGCCCTTCTGAGCTCAAGATAGGATTTGCAATCAGATTAAACGACCTTCCTCCAATCGTAATAGAAGACTCATAAGTGCTAGTCAGATTGGCGAGTAGGTTTCGTTGGTGGGAAGGATTCTTATGGAAAGTATCGATATTCGTTCCAAGTAAACTTTGTAGATTGAAAGCACTTAATTGTTTTCTAATATCTCCTTCGCCGTTTTGGAACATCTTGTATACTGCCTTATTCATATACTTGATATTGAAGTCATTATCAGCGATCATCACATTCGTTGAGGCGTTGTCTAAGGCTACTTTAATACGAGTTAACTCGTCATTCTCGAGTTTACGGGCTTCTGTGACTTTTTTCTGCTCAGTGACATCTGACCATTCTACTACTGCGCCCAATCTATCCCCATTTTCTGTGAGAATTGGATTTGCGATCAGATCGAATGTTCTTCCGCCAATTTCTATACTTGATTTGAAAGTATTGGTAAATGAACCGAGTATTCCTCTTTGGTGTGCAGGGTTCTTGTGATATGAGTCAATATTCGAACCTAGTAATTTATTCAAATGGAAATTGTTGAGTTGTTTTCTGATATCAGTTTCGCCTATCTCGAACATCTTCACGATCGATTTGTTCATATATTTGATATTCAGATGGGTATCAGCGATCATGATGTTCGTACTAGTATTGTCCAATGCGACTTTAATGCGAGTAAGCTCTTCATTCTCTTGGCGTCGGACCTCCAACATTTTCTTCTGTTCTGTGACGTCCGCCCATTCTACGACCGCTCCAAGTCTGTCTCCTGACTCAGTCAGTATAGGGTTAGCGATTAGATCGAAACTTCTACCGCCGATCTCAATAGTGGAACGGAATGTCTGGTTCAGATCTTTTAATATATTTCTTTGGTGAGCAGGGTTCTTGTGATAGCTATCAATATTTGAGCCCATCAAAGATTCCATTCTGAACTGACTGAGTTGCTTTTTGATATCTTCTTCTGCATTCCCAAACATTCGACGGATAGATTTGTTCATGTAGGTGACCTTCAGATTTTGATCCGCCATCATGATATTCGTGGTAACATTATCCAAAGCAGTTCTAATTCGAATAAATTCCTCAGAATCAGACTTCCCGTTAATAACTGTATTTCCGGACGAGAATGGTTTTAGGTAAATCACCAAAGCAGGTAGGAGTAGGGTCCCAAATATCGCGAACAGGAAATGATAATAGAGTGGGTTTTCTTTCTGGACAGCAACAGAAACGAAGGACTTGGATTTTTCCCAATCTGATTTTAATTTTTCTAATTTAGGTATAGAATTTCCGGAAACCTGATCTAGAAAATTCTCCCTTGTATCCTTTGCCTGAATTCCTAGAATTCCTTTTGCAGCTAAGATACTTTCCTGAAGGGCCTCGAGATCTTTTTGAAATTGCTGTAGATCATCTGGATTCTTTAAGCCTGATGAAAATTCTTTTATATCGGATACAATGGTATTTTGTATCGTTTTCAAATTCTCTAATTTAGAAGAAAGGGATTCTTTGCTTTGTCCGGGGAGAAATAAGGAATACAAACCGGATTCATAGTCTCTTAATTCTGAATGTATCGATTCGGAAGTGACCGAAACTTTATCCGAGGATCCAGTCGCGAATCCATGATCATACAAATAACTCCAACCGGCTGATCCGAATGTCAGGAATACTCCCAACAACAAAGACCAAACAATTACACTTAGTTTTAATTTACCCTGTCCCATACGATTTACCTATACTATAAATTAATTATTTCCTTTATTATCAAAATTCGCTTAACGTGCGAATGTCCTATCTCTTAAATTGGTTCTTTGGATTTTCAGAAGGGAATGAAGACCAGGAACGTCCAAGATGAACGCAATTTTTCCCGTTCCTAAAACGGAGGTCCCACTGATACATTGAATTCCTTTGAAAATTTCATTCAAAGGTTTGATTACGGATTGGATCTCACCAAGCAGATCGTTAACTAAGACCCCGAAATTTCTGCCGTCATGCTCTAAAACTAATACGTTCTTTCTTCCGTCGTCCGGATCAGGAAGACCTAAAAATCTTCCCAGATGTAGAATAGGGAGGACTTCGCCTCTTAAGTTGATAGATCCCGCAATTTCTTCCGGTAAAAGTTGGAGGTCCGACTCCATGGTCTCTCTTACCCAATCCATTGGCACTACGAAATAGGAATTGCAAGACCTAACTAAGAATCCATCTATGATTGCGAGTGTAAGAGGAAGTCGGATAGAGAATACACAACCTTTTCCAAATTCAGATTGTACATTCACAGATCCTCTTAAGGCTTCTATGTTACGAAGCACAACATCCATTCCAACACCTCTACCGGAAAGACTTGTGACCGACTCAGCAGTGGAAAATCCTGGTTGAAAAATAAGATTAAAAATTTCTTGTTCGTTTAACACTTGGTTAGGGTCTATTAATCCCTTTTCGATAGCCTTTTGTCTGATCTTTTCCTGATTGATCCCTTTCCCATCGTCGGAGATCTCAATCGAAATACTACCTGTAGAATGAGAAGCATGGATCTTTAATTTTCCTCTTTGTGATTTACCGCGGCTTGCTCTCTCTTGGCTTGGTTCTATTCCATGATCTAAAGCATTTCTTAATATATGGACGATTGGATCGTTTATCTTTTCGATCACTGATCGATCTAGTTCCGTTTCTCCTCCTAAAATTTCGAAGTCCACTTCCTTTCCAAGTTCCAAAGAAATATCTCTTACTGTTCTTCTATATTTTTCAAAAAGTTCTCCGATAGGCACCATTCTAAGTGCCATTGCAGTTTCTCTTATTTCTCCTACTAGTCTGGATAATATTTCTGCAGATTCGCTTAAGTCTGAATCTTCCTTGTCGGCAAGCAAACGACCAAGGCTTGCCTCTGAGATAATCAACTCTCCTACAAGATTCACCAATTGGTCCACTTTTGCGGAATCAATACGGATCAATTTGGGAACAATTTGAGTGGCTTGCGTTTTTTCTCCTTCTGCCTTCTTGGAGGAGGATTGCTCTTTAGAAGTTTCAGAAGAATATGCGTAGATAGGTGTTTGAAAACGAAGTCCCTGTAGCTCTAACGCCTTGAAATATTCTTCTTTTTCGCAGGGAATCTCGTTCGCTATTGAATGAAATATTTCTTCGGAAGAATGAGGAGGGACGATCCTTAAAAAGGAAGAATCCTTTACGAAAGAAAAAACGGATTCTATATCCTTCTTCTCTGCGCCAGACTTAAGCTGGACTTCGTATCCTAAATAGCAATTTTCCGAATCCCAACTGTTCCAATCGGGTAGTTTTGTTTTGTAAACGTATAAGTATAATATCTCTCCGATAGTTCTAAGATACTTTAAGAAGGAGAATGGATCCATTCCGTCCTTAAAGATATTTTCTCCCGGAAAGAATGTGATCTGCCAATCGGAGTTAACAGTTCCTTGTTTTTCTGCAGTATCTTTGTTTGGACCGGAATTGCTCGCAGTATTTTTAATTTCCTTTTTCTCGGACGTTTTACCGGTAAACCTTTGGGCTTCTTTTATAATTTTTGCCTGCTCAGCCTCTAATTCGGGACTTAAATTTTTACCTGGGATCGGATCTCCTACAATTTTTTTTAAATGGTCTATAGCCCTTAATAGAAAGTCGATCTTAGACGGATCCAATTCGGTTTTTCCGGATCTTGCCAGATCGAGTAGGGTTTCCAACTCGTGAGAACATTCTTCTATGGATTCGTACCCGAACATTCCTGCAGTCCCTTTGACCGTATGAACTGATCGGAACATGGAATGAATCGCTTCTTCGTCGAATTCTCCTTTTTCCATACGTAAAAGATGTAATTCAGCCCCTGACAAAAGTTCCAGAGATTCCTGTATGAATGCTTCTTTAATCTCAGAAAGATCCATTACACTTTCTCCAATCCATAAGAAAATTTAAAGGTAGAGGAATCTTTTTTAGAAATTCGGATACGGTCTTGAAAAAAACCGATCAGGCCATAAATATCATAAAATTCTAATAAACAATTCGGATGATTTAAGATAGCGAGATCCCAGGACTTATATAAAGAATCTTTTTTAAGCAGAATTAAGGATTGAACAAAGCTGGAATCTACTTTTTCCAAAGCAGATGTATCTATCTCTATTCGGATCGGGTTCCTGTCCAAAAGAGACTGCAATTTGGACTTCCAATCAGAGGCATAATAAATTGATGCCTCTCCAGAAAGATCTAAATGAAAGATCGGTCTGGAATTCTTTTGTCCTAGCTCAGATACTTTTATTTCCAAAGACATAAAACATTCCCGATTATACGAGTAAAACCTGTATCGTTTTCAGAAGTTCTTCCGGAGAAAAAGGTTTAGTAAGCCAAGCCTTCGCCCCTGCTTTTAAACCTTCCGTTTTCAACTCATCTTGTGATTCAGTTGTCAGCATGATGATCGGAACGAATTTATGGTTCGAATCCTCTTTGATTGCTTTCACGAAAGATATTCCGTTCATGTTTGGCATATTCATATCACTCACTACCAGATCAACTTTCCCTTCTTTTAACTTCTCCAAGCCTTGGAGTCCGTCTTCCGCTTCGATTACAGAAAAGGAAGCCTGAGAAAGATGGAGGGTAAGTATCTTTCGGAACACGGCAGAATCATCCACGATTAAGATTTTTTTCATATTCTCCTTCTTTTCATTCTCATTGAATGGGTAATAATAATTCGCTCATAACACAAAGACGGACCTGTTCTCCAGTGTGATCCTTTGCATTATGAATAAAGAATAGACCGTTATGCTTTCTGAGGATTTGGTCCACCGCTGTGAGCCCCAAACCTAAACCGAATTTTTCTAAGTGAGATACACTTTCTACTGGTGGGTGTATACGAAAGAATGGTTGCAGAACAAGGTTTTCGTGTTTTTCGTCCACACCTCCGTATGGTCTTTCATCCACGATATTTTTCACCACAACGCAGAAATAACCTTGGTTAATGCTCGTAAATACTTCTAAAGATGTTTTGGGGGCACAGTATTTGTATGCGTTTAGAATCACTTCTTCCAAAGCGAGAAGAAACAGATCAACTTCTATATCCAGTTCTACTTCCTTTTTCAAAACGGGAAGAGCCAGCCTAAGACCTTTTTTTTCAAGATATGGTTGGATAAACTCAGCGGAATGTTTGATCCTTTCCACAAGATCCGAAGCTTTGATCTTCTTCTTTTCTAGATTTCGATTGATGATCTCTAATAGCTGAGTGAGGCCCTTGAGTAAGTTTTTGGTGATCTCCTGGTTTTCTATTACCAGGTTCATCATACTTTTATTAATTAGATAATTATCTCCCTCTTCTTTCATTTCAGTCTTTATCATGTCCAAAAGACTGATGATCGCTCCAATCCCCGATCCTTGGGAAAGGGAAGTCTGTAAGGAATGTATGGAGGATTTCTCCCAGGATTCATCTCCCGCTTTTCTTCTGGTCTCTTTATAGGTTAACCATTCAAGTTGGTTTCTGAGTTTCAGACTTTCCGCTTCCAGGATTGCAGCTTCGCTTGCTTTTAAGAAACGATAATCTACCGCTTTATTTAGAGCCTTAAAAAATTGGTCCGGCAGGATAGGTTTGATTATATAATCGAATACTCCTAGTTTCATTACCTCGATCACTGTATCAGTGGAATCGAGTGCAGTTTGGACAAGTACAGTTGCGTCCGGTTGGAATTCCTTCAATTTCTGGATGAAGGTTGGGCCATCCATTACCGGCATCATAAGATCTACTATATAAAAAGAATATTTATTGGCTTTTGCCATTTCCAACGCTTCTTCTCCGTTGGAAGCGGATTGGTATTGGATCCCAAACTCGTCACAAAGAGCTTCGAGCATTAGTGTATTTTCTAACTTATCCTCGACTAGAAGTATAGGATCACGAACTACACTCTTTCTTTCTTGTTTATTTTTGAATAAGGAACTTGTAGAGTTAGTCATTGATTTCGTCCGCCAATTCTTCCAATACTAATTTTAGCTCGTCCAATGAGATAGGTTGGGAAAGAACAAAGTCAAAATTCTCCATGGAATATTTTTTTTCAAAGTCTTGTGACTCTTCCGGAAGTATGAGCACCGTTTTCCAAATTTCCGATATTCTTTCTTCCAAAGGAGAATTAGAATCTTGGAATAGAACGATCTTCCTGCCTTTACTAAGTTCATTCAAAAGTAACGGTTGATTTTGTTTTTTAAAAAAATGCGTAAGAAGTTCTGCGTTTTTTGGATCGCTCAATTCTAACTGGATAAAGCAGAAATTTTTCAATTTATCAGGATATCCACCTGCAAAATTTTTTCTGCTCTTAGATTGCTTAGGAGTTTGTTCCAATACAGGAAGATTTAGATAGAAAGTAGTTCCGATCCCTTGTTGGCTTTTAACGCGTATACTTCCTCCATGAGCTTCCACTAATTTTTGAACGATAGAAAGTCCAAGTCCGGTTCCTTCTGTGTCTTTCGATTTGGAATTTCTGACCTGATAGAATGCATCGAAAATTTTTTTCAATTCCGAATCCGGAATTCCGATCCCGGTGTCAGTGATCTCAATCACCCAATCTTTTCTTTCTCTTTTGATGGAAAGATAGATGGAACCTTGTTCAGCCGTGAATTTTACCGCATTTCCTACTAGATTTAAAAAGATCTGCCGAATCCGTTTAGGATCTCCCCAAATCGTGGATATGATATTATCAGGATCATCCCAGACTAAATGGATATGTTTTCTTATAAGTTCCGGTTCTAAAAATTCTACTACCTGCTCCAATTCTTTCCTTAAATCCATTTCAGAAAAATAGAAGGAAGATTTTCCTGCATTCAGTTTTGAAAGTTCCAAAATATCATTAATTAATCCTAATAGATGTAATCCTGATTTATGGATCAGATCTAAGTATCTTTTGTCGTTAGAACTTTCATCCTGTATTTTGATTAGTTTAGAAAGTCCTATGATCGCATTCAAAGGAGTACGAAGCTCATGGCTCATATTGGCAAGAAAATCACTTTTAGCGGTGCTTGCCGCCTCCGCCTTTTCCTTTTGGACCGAAAGTTCTTTAGTTCTTTTAACTACCGTTTCTTCCAGGTTTTCTTTATGGATCTTTAGTTCTTCTAAGATGGACATTCTCTCCAGATAAAATCCGAGCAAATCTGCGAATGTTCGAAAAGTAAATTGCTCCTCCGGATCTAATTCATGTTGGAAGAATTCCATTCCCAAGAAACCGAACCAATCTCCGGACATTCTGATCGGAAATAAAAAAATTGTATCCGTCCTTCTTCCTTGGTAAAACGGCTTTTCAGAATCCAGAAGATCGGAAGTTCTAAACTGAATTATATCATTCCTGAGTAGATACGGTTTCCATCTGGCAAATTTAGTGGAGAGTGAAATTTCGGGATGAGTTTCTGCAAGAGTTGCACTCGAATAAGGACTCTTTATCTCTGCTTGTAAGGCCAACACATCCGGATTTGCGGTCTTTTTGTAGAGATAGATCCTTTCTGCTTCCACCAATACCAAAAAATGTTCAATCGCTCTTTCTATCGTAAAACTTTCGTGAGTTGTATTTAATAAGATTTGGGAAGCGGCAGTAAGGCCCATTTCGGATCTTAGTCTTTTAGCAGTCAGTTCTTCTCGGACGATCTTCTCGCTGATATCTCTTTGGATAGATAATAAATTTGTAATATTTCCGTCCTGGTCTTTGACCGGAGAGACTTTCCATTCAGAATGATATTTAGTGCCGTCTTTTTTGTAGTTAATTGTGGAAGAAGAGTAGGAGTCGCCGCGTAATAGGCAATTTTTAAGATTTTGTAATATTCTTCTGTCTGTTTCCTTTCCGAACAAAATTTTGGGAGAGCCTCCGATCAACTCCTCGGATCTGTATCCTGTCAGCTCACAGAATGCAGGGTTTACAAAAACAATAGAAGGTCCGCTCTCGTTTAGAACAGCGTCTGTAACAAGAATTGCGTCCGAAGTTTGGGAAACAATAATTTGAAAAAGTCCGGTTTCTGTGTCGAACTGCAGATCTTCCGCGACCATATAGGCCAGAAAATCTAAGCGAAAATAAACTTAATTCAACCATTTTAGAGGAAAATTCCACAAAAATGACTTATTTCGGTGTAATTTGGTTAAATTAAGAAGATTTGGGACATAGTTAGAAGTCGAAGTTACTACAGTAAAAGATTCGCAGGTAATTTGAAGCTCATGGAATCCTCCCTGGAACCGGGGAAAAGATCCAAAACTGCATCCGGATAGAATTGCAAAAGTTTAGAAATGATCTCATCTACCAGGATCTGAGGAGTAGAAGCCCCCGCAGTAATTCCTAATATCTTGATCTCAGAGTTTGCTATATAATCTTTATTTAATTCTTCTAAGGAGCTAACTTTAAAGGAGGAAGGTTTGGATTTTTGGGCCAATTGTAGAAGCCTGAGTGAATTAGAGCTATTGTCCGCTCCGATCACCATCATCGCATCTATTCCTTCCATCATGGATGATACCGCTTCTTGTCTTTCCGTAGTAGCATAGCAGATATCATCTTTAGCCGGATGTTCTACACTCGGAAATAGTTCTGCGATCTTCTCGACCACTAATTTGGTGTCTGCTACAGACAAGGTGGTCTGCATAAGATAAGTGATCGGTTTGTTTATATCCAATCTTCCGACCAATTTCTGGACATCTTCAGGAGATTCTACCAAGAACATTTGGGCTTCTCCCATGGTTCCGATAGCTTCGTCATGTCCTTGGTGGCCTATATATATGATTTGATGAGAGTCTTTATATCTACGCGCTTTTCTGTGAACCCGAGTAACCAGGGGACAGGTCGCATCCCCAATCTTCATTCCTCTACGTTTTGCTTCTTCTACTACTTCCGGAGAAACTCCGTGAGCGGAAAAAACAACTGTGGAACCGTCCGGCGCTTCGCCTAGTTCGTTAATGAACTTAATGCCTCTTTTTTTCATATCTTCCACAACTCTTCGATTGTGAACGATCTCTTTACGGACATAGATCTGTTCTGCGGAATTGGATTGAACCTGTTCCACATAAGAAATTGCGTATTTGACACCGGCGCAGAAACCGCGGGGATTCGCGAGATAGATTTTTTCAAGCATCTACTTTCAGACTCTGGCGCCTCCCGAAAGAGGCAAGCATTTTCGTGCGAAAACCTTCTCCAATAGCTCAAAAGCGACATATACAATTACAGGAGGAAGGGATCTTTTATCTATTTTTGGGAGAAAAAAGTATCTCTTCTAATTTCAGGATCTTCCCGATTTTCAAGGGGAAGAGGTCAAGGAAGACCTCTAGGAAAATCAAATTCTCTCTTCGGAGAGATTCGGATTCAAGGAGGAACCGAATGATTATTAACCACAATATCAGTGCCATCTTCGCTCACAGAACTTTGAAGTTCAATAGCGAAAGCATGAACAAAGACATCGAAAAGTTGTCTTCCGGTATGAGAATCAACCGTGCAGGTGATGATGCTTCCGGTTTGGCCGTGTCTGAAAAAATGAGGACACAGGTCGGAGGTTTGCGCAGGGCGGAACAAAACACTGAAGACGGTATGTCTTTGATCCAAACAGCAGAAGGGTATCTGCAAGAAACCCATGAAGTTGTTCAAAGGATCCGCGTGCTTGCTGTGCAAGCTGCGAACGGTATTTACACCGAAGAAGACCGTCAACAAATACAAGTAGAAGTATCTCAGTTGGTCGACGAGATCGACAGGATTGCTTCTCAGGCCGAGTTCAACAAAATGAAACTCCTTACTGGAGCTTTCGCTCGTTTGAACCCGACCGCAAGTATGTGGTTCCATATGGGTGCTAACATGCACCAAAGAGAAAGAGTGTATATCGAAACGATGAACACTGCGGCTCTGGGATTAAGAAACCCGACCGTTCTGACTTTCATCTCTCTTTCTACGGCGGGAAAAGCGAACTCCGTAATCGGTCTTGCTGACGATGCTCTTAGATTAATTTCTAAACAAAGAGCAGACTTAGGAGCTTATTACAACCGTCTGGAACATGCTGCTAAGGGACTCATGAACGCTTATGAGAACATCCAAGCGGCTGAATCAAGAATTCGTGATACTGATATGGCTGAGCAAATGACCAGCTTTACCAGATATCAAATTCTGACTCAAGCTGCTACTGCGATGCTCGCTCAGGCGAACATGAAACCTCAAACTGTGCTCCAGCTATTGAAGTAATTCAATAGCTAACCTGCCGGTTTGACTAGGTAGTATTCCGGCAGGGGAGCTGGCTTTAAGCTAATGTTGGTTCTTTCGACGGGACCACGGATTTATATTTATTATAAATCGCCGTACGACTCTGAAGCCTAACTTCTCGTAAGCGAAAGTTAGGCTTTTTTTTATCTTCTTCTTTAAATAGGTCCGCAATATTTATGCCTACTGTAAAATTTTATCCGATTTGTAATCGAATCTGAATCTTTAAAGTAAGTTTTAGAATGCGAAAGATCTATCCTTCAAATTTTTGGAAGGGGGGAAGATTAAATCTTCTCCATAAGGAAATCTTCTGCACTCATGCGAAACTTGCATTTACCAATTACACTTTTAGTTTATCTTCTATTATTGCTCATTGGATTAGGAAGTTTCTCCCTGATCGATTGGGATGAAAATATTTATGGTGCAGCTTCCAAGTCAATGCTTGAGACCGGAGAATATTTCAGGATCCAAGTAAATGGGCAGGCATTCAGCGAAAAACCTCCATTCTTCTTTTGGCTTGCAAATGTATTTTATAAAGTTTTCGGACTTTCAGAATTTTCCACCAGGCTGCCTTCCGTATTCAGCGGGATTCTTTCCTTTTTGATCTTAGTTAGATTCGGAACATTTCTGCATTCTAAAAAGTTCGGATACGTATGGGCATTTTTATATTCAGCTTCTCTTTTGCCTTTACTTCTCGCAAGAACTGCTTATATAGATCATCTATTTAATACATTCATCTTGGCATCCGTTCTTTCTTTGTATTTATATGAAACAAAAGAAAAGGGGGATTTTCGTTATAGAGCCATCTGGATCTTGGCAGCAGCATTCTTTGGCGGAATTGCAGTTTTGACAAAAGGTCCTTTAGGATTAGCTATTCCTCTTTTTATTTTTGGGACAAACAGACTATTAGATAGAAATTTTCGGATTAGGATATTCGATTTTATATTATTCGGCGTTGTCGCAATTGCCGTATTAAGTTTTTATTATCTTACGAATTTTATCTTATACGGAAATGAGTTTATAGTCCAGTTTTTTGATTTTCAGAAGAAATTACTAACTAAGTCTTTAGAATCTCATACAGGTCCTTGGTTTTATCATTTTATCGTAATGTTTATTGGATTTTTTCCTTGGACTATACTTTTGCTCCCTAGTGCAAAGAATTGGAGAATGTTTACTGATCCTAAAATTTCCAGAATTTCCCGTTACTTTCTAGTTTGGTTGGGAGTTGTTTTACTTATCTTTTCGATCGTACAAACCAAATTGCCTCATTATTCCTCTTCTATTTATATTCCTTTATCCTTCTTTGCATCATATTTGATCTTAGAAAAACCGGAAATTTTGAAATCGAATTCTTTCTCATTTTGCTTTCTCGGAATTGGAATAGTTGTAGGCTTGATCTTTCTACTTCTTCCTCAAATCTCAGAATATTCCGGCTCTACGATGAGCGTCGGAAAAGAACTATTGCCGTCTTTCAATTTTTGGTATTCCTCTTCTGGATTGGTCCTCCTTTTAGGGATATTGATCGGATTTGTAGGATTACAATTGTTCAGAAGAGAAAAAGAAGAAGGAAGAGCACTTTTCCTAGTTTCGACCTGGACTTCGATGCTGATCTTTGTAGGAGTTCTATCATCTACAATCACACCTAAGATCATTTCATTTTTGCAAGATGGGAATCTGCGTCTTTATGATAAAGCCGAGAAGTCTGGAAATCAGATCGTATATTACAAATATCTTTCTTTCTATCCTATGTTTTATAGAGAAAAGAAGATCCATATGATAGGAAGTTATAAGTTCAAAGACGAAACATTTCTATTGGATACCGAAGAGAAACTTTCTATCATATGCAACCGAAATAGTGTGTTGGAATTAGTATTAACATATCCGCAGAGAAGCTTTCAGGAAGTTTCCTCTGAAAATGGGATTGTCCTTCTTGATTCTGCTCCTAAATAACTCTGGAATGAAGATTCAACCTGGAAATGGAATGCGGAATCTGCGTTCCATTTTTTAAGAAGCAAGATTTAGGTTGTAAGAAAGCCTTTTTTGAGCTATAGAGATGGCGAGCTTCTCCCACGGGCCACTCCCCACCACCCAAGATTCAGGGTGGGGGCGATCCTTATCCGCTTGTAGGAACTCCTACAAAAGTTTAAATATTCGCGATCTTCTTCTCACTTCCTGCGGATCTTTGTGGAGCAGTCGGAATCGTTGTTTGATTCCGAAACGGGTTTTCCATTCCGAATTGGACCAGTTTCAATTCAAAATTTGTCCTTTGGATTTTAGAAACGGTATGTAAAACGAGTCCTATCGCAATTTGGATCCAAGAAAACAACATTAATCCTGTAGCAAGCACAGCCAAAGGAACATGATAGACATATCTATATTCGATATAATCCAGAATTGGAGGAATTCCTGCTACTAAGGACAAAATTCCTGAAGCCACAGAAAAAAATCCGAAGAAGTGCATCGGTTTATAATCTTTAAAGATCCATAATATATTCTTCACTACCTTATATCCGTCTCGAATGGTATTCAGTTTTGAAAAACTTCCGGGAGGTCTGTCTTTATAAGGAACAGAGATCTCTCCCACTCGAAACCTTTTGTCCAAGGCATGCAAGGTCATTTCTATTTCTATCTCGAAACCGGAAGATAGAATCGGATAATTTTTAACAAATCTACGGGAGAATACTCTATATCCACTCATTGGATCCTTGAGCTTAGTTCCAAATAAAAAGTTAATCAATGTAAGAACAAGTTTGTTTCCGGTCGAATGGAACCTTCTTTTATTCTCCCTTCCATAATCTCCCTCGGTCAGACGATCTCCCACGAGCATGTCTAAATCATTTTCTTTGAGAGTTTCGATCATAGAGTGTATCTTAAAAGCGGGATAAGTCAGATCTGCATCGCATATGATGTAAGTTTCTGCGTCAATTTTAGTGAATGCAGCTCTAACTGCATTCGCCTTTCCCTGCCTCGGTTCGAAAAGGACTTCTCCTAAGATAGAATGTTCCTCTATTACGTTTTTGGAAATTTCAGTGGTCCTATCTTTGGAATTATTATCTACGATCACAAAATATGCATGTGGGATCTCTTTATAAAATTCCAAAATGGTTTTTTCTATAGTAAGTTCTTCATTATACGCAGGAAGGACCAATACAAGAGGGAAGGGTTTCATTCTAAAATAGAGTTCTTAGAAGTATGAGCGAAGAATCATCCAGAATTCGGTCCTTCTATGTTACAGATCAATGAATCCGAAACATTCCTTATTTTAAATCGTATACAAGTTGTAACATTCAAAATACAGAATTCTAGTTTTCTCCGATAGCCTCATTTATGTAATAGCGATAGAATGAAAAGAAGTAGGATAGCTCTTTTAGTTTCTATCTTTCTCGGAGTACTTCTATTCGGAAATATGCTCACTTGGGCAATTTTCAGAGCGGATACTTATAGATCCTCTGTGGATTGGGAGAAATATTCCAATCCGTATAAAAGAAATACCAAACTCAAACTCCAAAAAACCGGAATTCATTTACATACCAATCGCACCTGGTTTACTCCTGGCAGGAATTCTCCGGAAGAGATAGAGACAGTCTACGCAGCAAATGGATACAAAATTTTAGGCTTCACTGATTACGAAAGGGTCACGAGCCCTAAGTCTCCAAAACTCGCCCAGATCAAAGGATTCGAATGGGGAACCAATCTTAGAAAAAGGCATTTCAGTGTTTTAGGTATAGAAGAAGCAAGTTATGATCTATTTCCTCTTTATGCTGATCCGGAAAATCTACAATGGGTAATCGATAAACTCGAATCTAAAAACGGTTTTGTAGTGATCAACCATCCACTTTTGAATGAATCATTTCCATTAAAACTACTGTCGCAACTAAAAGAATACGATGCATTAGAAGTGATGAGCCCATTCGGGGATATCCCTAAATTTTGGGACAAATTACTAAGTGAGAAACATCCTTCCTTCTGTATGGCTTCGGATGATTTGCACTATCTTCCAAGAGATGAGTATTTAAGAGTTAGAACCTCCGGAATCCCAAACTGGAGAGATTTAAGTTCCGAAATTTACAAACAAGAAGGAGAATCTTTGATGAGGTATCTTCTTGTAAACACTGACAGTCTGGATGAAAAAGAAATTCTTCGTTCCTTAAAAGAAGGGAATTATCTTTGTGTTCGAAAAATGGAAAGGAGTTTAGAAGAACCTAAATTGGGACCTTTGGTACTAAATTCCGAAAATGAGATCCTTTTCGATTTTGAAGACACTCCGATCAGTGTGGACTTCATTGGCCAAAATTCTGAAATTCTTTCTCATACTTCTTATCAAAACAAAGGGGCTTATAAATTGAAACCCACCGATTTGTATGTGAGAGTGCAGGTGATCTATCCGACTGCAATTATTCTGAGTAATCCATTCTTCCAGAAATTATAAGAGTTCGGAGGGTTTGGAAACCAAAAAGGACCTTCTTCCTTTTTTTCTTGACTTTTCGATAATTTTTAGAGTCAGATAAAGAAAGGTAATGAGCTTAGGGTCTAAAAAGGCAATCGGTTCCGTATTAGCGATCGGATTTCTTCTTCAGATTGCTTGCGTTTCCATTTATAATCTGACCGGAAATTGTCCGGTGAGCATGTCCTATCTCGAAAAACAAAAGGAAACTTCTCAGGTTCCTCCTTGCCATAAATCCGAAAAATCGGAACAAAAAAGCGAGTCTTCTTCCAACGAATGTTGCCCTAAACAGAATAGCATCGCTTCCTTGGATCTTTCTAAACTTTTAGCTTGGGAGAAATTAGGATTACAGAAAGTCCTGATCTTTTTGTTTATTTCTGAACTCAATGCTCCACAGATCGTGTTAGAGAACGTTATTTTAAATGATTCTTATATTCCGATCCCGTCGTCACATTCCCTTAGCTTAAGCGCTCTCCAAGTTTTCCTCATTTAATCCATATTTTCTCTCTTTAATCTTTAGGAGGAAATATGAACGCAAGACTTATTGTCTTAATATCAATTTATACATTATTTTCATCCGCAGCTTACGCGGAAAAAAGAAATCTGGAAGAGATCTTGGATGTTTTAGTAAAAGAACATCCTGAATCTAAGTCGCTAGCTGGCCTTTCCCAGGCTCACAAATCACATTCCGAGGCAACTGGTATATTACCAGATCCTAAAATAGGAGTGGCATTCAGAAATTATCCTACTCGAGGAGGGTATTCCACTTCCGATCGGGCATTGGATACACCCACAATGACAGGGATAGAATTATCGGTCTCCCAAGAGTTTCCTTTCCCGGGAAAATTAAGCACTGAGAAAAAGATCTCCAAACTAATGCAGACCGAATCAAACTTCGCCTATATTGCCGGAGTAAATCGGATCTTGGGAGACTTTTTCAGCCGACTGAACAAATACAAATATTCGGAAAAGAAGAAGGCGATTAACGAAAGAATATTAACCCTTCTTGGTGCACAAAAGTCCATTAGTGAAAACTCATATTCTTACGGAGAAAATACACTTTCCGGAGTTTTAAAGGCAACAGTTGCAAAGACGGAAGCCATCGAAAAAGAAACGGAATATACTACTCAGTTGAAAGACTTGAAATCTCAGCTCGAATACTATCAAATTTCAGATAAGGTTACCTTCTCCGATCTATACTCCATAGATCTGGATTCTTTTTTAGAAAACAAAAATGAAGAGTTAGAGGCGTTAGTAGCCGCGCAAACTTCCTTGATCGAGGATTCTCCGGAATATAAGATACAAATGGAAGAAGAAAAACGTTTAAAGGAACAGGCAAAACTCACCAAATATTCCCTGGCACCACAAACGGAAGTTTTCTTCTCTTATATGAAACGTAGATCCCAAACTTTCGCTTTGGACCAAGGCCCTTTAAATTATGGACTTATGGATACCACTGAATATAGAGGAGATCTTTTTAGCTTCGGAGTGAATATGAGAGTTCCGGTTTGGTCCGCTCTTAAATGGAATTCCATTACTGGCGAAACGGAACATCTGGCAGAAGTAGGTAAGGACTCTGTAGAAAAAACGAGAGCACAAATGTTTTCCGAACTAAATAGGAATCTGGCCTATATAAAGGGTGTTTCCAATCAGATCCGTTTGGTCGAGAAAAGACTGATCCCTGAATTGGAAAAATCCGTCAGAGCCGGTTCCTTCCAATATGCTTCCGGAAAGGTTAATGTGCAGGATACACTCCTCGCGCAAACTGAGATCTTAAATACAAAAATACGTTTAGAAGATCTTAAAGAACGGAAGAACGAATCCATTTTGAATACATTAAAACTCCTAAGTTTTATCTATAAAGATAACAAAACTCCGGAACATGATAAACATAACTGAGGATAAACACATGAAAAAATTACATTATCTATTTTTAATTTTATTTCTGAACGCAGGAAATCTATTCGCTCATGAGGGAAAAGAAACATTCGTTCTGAGAGAAGTTGCTAAGATCCATTCTTCCATCTATTCTGAAACTTCAGGAAGTATAGACGTTCAAAAATTGATTCAGCTTCTTAAGGAAAATGCAGATCACAAGAAGGACACAGAAAAATTTAAGAAGGCTCTTCCTATTGCAGAAGAATTGGGTAAAACTACGGATCTTTCTAAAAAAAGAGAATTATTCGAACGTTTATCCAAAGAACTGGAATCAATCGTTGGTCATCATGATAAATCGGGAGTTTCCGTATTCTATTGCCCAATGCTCAAGAAAAAATGGCTGGCTTCCGGTAAAGAGATCAAGAACCCATACGATCCAAAAATGAAAAACTGCGGAGAAATTATCAATGAAGCCAAATGATCTATCTACTTCTTCGTTTGTAGGATGGGTCGGAAAACTTTTGGCCATTCTGATAGTTGTGGCATTGGTAGCAGACTGTTCTTCTAAAAAGGACATCTACTATTGTCCGATGCATCCTCATTATACTTCAGATCGTCCTGGAAACTGTCCTATCTGCAATATGGATTTGGTCAAAAAGGAAGATCCTTCCGATCATAAAGATCACACAAATGCAAACAATTCTTTGCAAACTACAGAATCAATATCCGAAGAAGATCACTCTTCTCATCTTTCTGAAACTTCGTCCGGAAAAAATTCCCAAGAATTGATCCTTTCTTTCGAGAAACAACAATCTATAGGTATTAAAACGGAATTAGTAAGCAGAAGGAATCTGGTCAAAAAGATCAGTGCATATTCCAGCGTTGCTTACGATCCTGAATTATATTCTGCACTGAGTGAATACAAGGAAGCAGTTCGTTCTTCCGAATTTCTTTCTCCGGAGATCATTCGAAATCTACAATTGCGGCTTAGACAATTAGGTCTAAGCCAGGACCAGATCCGTATTTGGACATCGGGAGCAAGAGATCCATCCGAGTTGATCCTTGGAGGAAAATCGGGAAGGGCGCATATCTATTCTCAGATCTATGAATCTGATTTCACCACGGCCAAAGTTGGACTTCCAATCAAATTCAAAACGGATGTATATCCTGAGAAAGAATTTATAGGAAGGATCAAAAGTATAGATGTGATCTTGGATAAGAATAACCGAACACTCAGATTAAGAAGTGAAGTTTCGGATCCAAACCAACTCTTAAAACCCCAAATGTTCGGAGATACGATGATCGAAGTTTCCCTTCCGAAAGTATTATCCGTTCCGACTTCCGCAATCTTGGATACTGGAAAACAAAAGATTGCTTATGTACAAACTGCGCCTGATCGATTCCAAGCAGTTTCCGTCCAGACAGGAAAGAATATAGAGCCTTGGGTGGAAATTTTGTCCGGTTTGAAAGAAGAACAAAGAGTTGTGACCGAGTCCACCTTCTTGATCGATTCGGAAGCAAAGATCAGATTCGGCTCCGAATCTCATACTCATTAAGGAAAAGAATATGATCCAATCTATCATCCGTTTTTCCGCAGAAAACAAGTTTCTAGTTCTTCTAGTCACTTTGGCGATACTTGTCGCATCCTATGTTTCCATGAAAACAATCCCATTGGATGCGATCCCTGATCTTTCCGATACCCAAGTGATCGTATACTCTCGTTGGGATAGAAGTCCGGATATCATGGAAGACCAGGTCACTTATCCCATCATCACTTCTCTTTTGGGAGCTCCTAAGATAAAAGTGGTGCGAGGATTTTCAGATTTCGGTTTCTCTTATGTATATGTAATCTTTCAAGACGGCACAGATATCTATTGGGCAAGATCCAGAGTTTTGGAATATCTATCTAGGATTCAGCCATTACTTCCGGCCGGTGTAAAAACAGAATTAGGACCGGATGCAAGCGCAGTAGGATGGGTATACCAATATGCGCTGATAGACCAAACGGGAAATAATTCTCTCGTGGATTTGAGGACTTATCAGGACTTTCATCTGCGTTATCTGCTGAACTCTGTTCCTGGGGTATCCGAGGTAGCAGGGATCGGAGGATTCAAAAAACAATACCAAATCACAATTCATCCAAACGCATTAAGATCTTATAATGTGGATTTTGAAACTGTTATCCAAAAAGTCCGAGAAAGTAATCAGGAAACCGGTGGAAGGTTACTCGAAATTTCCGGCGCAGAATATATGGTAAGAGGAAGAGGATATCTTTCTTCTCTCACAGATATAGAGAATATTCCACTTTCTACGGATGCGAATGGAACTCCAGTGCTCCTAAAAAACGTGGCCTCAGTCCAATTCGGGCCTGATATTAGGAGAGGGATCGCAGACTTGGATGGAGAAGGGGACGTAGTTGCAGGCACAATAGTCATGCGCCATGGGGAAAATGCACTTTCAGTAATCGAAAGAGTAAAAACCAAACTGGAAGAAATTAAAAAGAATCTTCCTAAAGGCGCAGAATTAATTACTACTTATGACAGATCCGAATTGATTGAACACGCAATCAGCAATTTGAAATTCAAATTGGTAGAGGAGATGATCATTGTTTCCATAGTGATCCTGATCTTTTTATGGCATTTTCCTTCTGCCATTATTCCGATACTTACAATCCCAATTTCAGTAATCATTGCATTCATTCCAATGAATCTACTGGATATCAATGCGAATATCATGTCTTTAGCGGGGATGGCTATTTCGATCGGTGTACTCGTAGATGGAGCAATCGTAGAAGTAGAGAATGCTTATAAAAAATTGGAAGAATGGGAAGCGGGAGGAAGAATTGGAGACTACCATGCAGTCCGATTAGAAGCGCTGCTTGAAGTAGGACCTTCCGTATTCTTCTCCTTACTTGTAATCGCCGTCGCCTTCTTTCCTATATTTACACTTGTAGACCAAGAGGGAAGGTTATTTCGTCCATTAGCATATTCTAAAAATATCGCAATGGCAGTTGCCGCATTCTTGGCGATCACTTTGGATCCCGCAGTTAGAATGTTATTCACCAGAATGGAGCCATTCCAATTCAAGAATGTATTTCTTTCTAAGATCGCAACGACCATGCTCGTCGGAAAATATTATCCGGAAGAAAAACATCCAGTCAGCAAAATCCTGTTCAGATATTACGAACCTGCCTGTCGTTATGTTCTGCATAGACCTAAAACGATTATAGTTTCTGCATTCACATTGGTGATTCTAACAATCCCTGTATATTTCAGTCTAGGTTCAGAATTTATGCCCCAACTGTACGAGGAATCTTTTCTATACATGCCGACTACATTGCCTGGCATTTCCGTAGCGGAAGCGGAGAAACTTATGATCGCCATGGATAAAAAACTGAAAAGTTTTCCGGAAGTGAAACGAGTTTTTGGAAAAGCAGGACGCTCCGATACAGCTACAGATCCTGCGCCATTTTCCATGATGGAAACTGTGATACTTCTTAAGACCCAGGACCAATGGAGAAAAGCAGACAGGTTCTATTCCAATTTGCCAAGGATCTTCCAATATCCGTTCCTTCCTTTTGTATCCGAAAGGCTCACTAAAGATGAATTAGTGGAGAAGATGAACAAGGAGATGCAATTTCCTGGAGCCACAAACGCCTGGACAATGCCGATCAAAACTAGGATCGATATGCTAAGTACCGGTATGAGAACTCCGATCGGAATTAAGATCTTGGGTTCTTCTTTGGAAGAAATCGAATCTATCGGGATCAAAATCGAAACTCTTCTCAAAACGGACAAAAATGTACGAAGTGTATTTGCAGAGAGAACTGCCGGTGGCTACTTCCTAGATCTGAATTTGAGAAGAGAAAAATTAGCAAGATATAATATTTCCGTGGAGACTGCTCAACAGATCATAGTAGCAGCCATTGGAGGAGAACCGATCACTCAAACCATAGAGGGGAGAGAACGTTTTTCAGTGAATGTGCGCTATCCGCGAGAGCTCAGAGATTCTTTAGAGAAGATCAAAACAATACTCGTTCCGACAAAAGAATTCGGTCATATTCCTATTTCCGAAATAGCAAGTATAGGAGCAAAAACCGGTCCGTCTATGATCCGAGATGAGAACGGATTTTTAGCAGGATACGTGTATGTGGATCCTTCTACTTCGGATATCGGAGGCTTTGTTGATAAGGCAAAGAAGAAGGTTTCCGAATCCATCCTTCTTCCTCCCGGTTATTCCATAGTCTGGAGCGGTCAATACGAGAATATGATACGTGTCCGCGAAAGAATGATGTACATTCTTCCTTTGACAATCTTCATTATATTTTTGTTATTGTACTTCAATACAAAATCCTATATTAAAACTTTGATCGTGCTCCTTGCAGTGCCATTTTCCTTGATTGGTGCAATTGGGCTTCTATACATTCTGGATTACCAAGTTTCAGTCGCTGTATGGGTCGGGATGATCGCTCTAATGGGATTGGATGCAGAAACAGGAGTATTTATGCTCATGTATCTGGACCTTTCTTACGAGGACGCAAAGAAAAAAGGACGCGTCCGAACCAGGGAAGATCTGATAGAAGCGATCATCCACGGAGCTGTACATAGGATCCGACCTAAGATCATGACAGTTCTTGCAGCAATGATGGGCCTTCTGCCTATTATGTGGTCTGCAAGCACTGGTTCGGACGTGATGAAAAGGATCGCAGCGCCTATGGTTGGAGGGTTAGTTACCAGTTTTATTCTGGAACTTTTGGTATATCCTCCTATATACATGCTTTGGAAGGAGGGAAAACTGGGAGATATTCTTCCCGTCCTTCCTTTAACCAAGAAAAAGAGAACGAAATCCATTTAAAATAATAGGAATAACAAATGAACAACACTACTAAAAAACTGATCATAGGAGCGGCAATCTCCGGACTATTTCTATCGGGAGAAGTCTTTTCCGAAAAACAGGAAACTGGTTCGGATAACGTAAAAGGAGAATGTCATGGAGTCAATTCCTGCAAAGGAAAAAGCGACTGTCATACAAACGGAAATTCCTGCTCGGGACAAAACTCCTGCAAAGGGAAGGGCTGGATCTCCTTAACGAAAAAAGAATGCGATGCAAAAAAAGGGACTTTCAAGAAGTCTTAACCATTTGATAAAAATCATTTCGCATTCCATGGAATGTTAAGATAAATTCGACCAATTTAATATTGACTACAGAAGAGAGAGCCCTTAATCTTAGCGGGCGCATATTTAGGAGTTTCTATGAAAAAAACTTTAGCAACCATTCTATTTTCCCTGATCCTGGCAAGTAACGCTTACGCATTCACCGAGCTGGACAATCTGCTCATCGCGGAAGCAACCACTCCGGATCTAAAAAAGATCGCAAAAGAGTATTTTAACAAAAAAGCCAAAGACCATAAGGATCTGGCGGATAAGTATAAATCCTTAGCTGGCCAATCCCACGGTGGAAAGGCAACTGCTGATGCAGCAGAAAAGGAAAAATATAAAAAGCTAGCTGATCATTGCGATAAAGAAGCAGCTGCTTACAAAGCACAAGCTGACAAATTCTAAACCCCAATACACTCGCAAAATAAAAAACCCGTCCTGGCGACGGGTTTTTTCGAATTTTCAGAAAATCTGTTCTTATTATCCGAATCTTTCACTCAGAAGTTTTACCACTTGTTCAGGTCTCATGTTTGCTTGCGCAAGCATTGCAACTCCACTTTTGGTTAAAATCTGATTCTTGGTGTAGTCCACGATATGTTCTGCCATATCCGCGTCCCTTACTCGGCTTTCTGCAGAAACCATATTGATATAATTTGACTGCAAGCCTTCTGCTGTAATTTCCAAACGGTTATAATAAGCTCCTAGATCGGATCTTTGTTTATTCACCCTTTGGATCGCGTTGTCAAGAATACCGATCATCGCATTGGAAGAAGCGGGAGTAGACAAAGTCTGCTTTTTCCCGTTGTTCTCCAGCTGAAGCGCACCTGCATTCATTGCATCCACGAAAATTTCCAGCTTCTCGTTTTGATTCGGTCCTACATGCAACTGGATCGGATTTTTAGAATCCTTGGAGTAGGCTCCACTCAAAGGACGGATCTTATTGAACTCGGCGGTTTTACCCAGCCTGTCCACTTCGTCTATGAGTTGGTCTACTTCCAGTTGAACGAGTTTACGATCATCATCCGAGTAAATCCCGTTGGAAGTTTGGATGGATAATTCTCTCAATCTTTGGAGAATATTATTCACTTGTTCCAGATTCCCTTCGGTAACCTGAATAAAGGAAACTCCATCCATTACGTTTCTTTCAGCTTGGGCAAGACCGCGAATTTGGGTGCGCATCCTTTCGGAAACTGCAAATCCCAATGCATCATCACCGGCACGATTGATCCTCATCCCGGTTGATAACTTTTCTGTAGTCTTGTCTAGCTCGTTATTAACTGTCTTCAGTACGTTGTTCGCACGAAGAGCACTGATGTTGTGATTGATAATCATCAACAACCTCCCTGTAGCTAGCAGTTCGGATCCGTCCGAACCATAGGCCGGGCTTTTAGGAGGGGAGAACCTCCCGGGCAACCCGGATATCCACTGCGAATTTCACTCCCTTATATATCTGGGGAGATTTTTTTTTACGATTTTTCCTAAAGACTAAAGTCGCAATCGACGATAATCCAAAAGAGGGAAAATCTGCCCTCATTCTACCACTCACTTTAGCTATTTCGCAACTTTTTTTCCGTTAAAACTGCTTTTCTTGCGGGAATTTTCAGAACTTTTTCGGATTCTGTCCCCTAAATTCAGGCCGAATCATGAAAATTTATACCAAAAAGGGAGACTCCGGAACCACATCCTTGGCTTCCGGGACAAGGGTCTCCAAATCTGATCCCAGAGTAGAATTATATGGAACCGCAGACGAATTAAACTCTGCGATCGGAGTCTCCATTTCTTTCCTAACAAAAGATTCCAAATTAAAGAACTCGTTAGAAAGGATCCAAAATTTACTTTTTGAATTGGGATCCGAGCTTGCCGGATATAAGAAGAAGGACGATTCTTCCTGTATCCTAGAAGAGGATATCTCCGAATTGGAAAAGGAAATAGATCATTGGCAGGAGTCACTTCTTCCTTTGAAAAATTTTATTCTTCCCGGCGGATCCTCTTCATCTTCTTTTCTGCATGTTGCGAGAACCTTGGCCAGAAGATTAGAAAGAGAACTGGTACGTTATAAAGAAGAAGGTCACGAGATCTTTGCTGAAAATCTGCGATTCTTAAACAGACTTTCTGATCATCTATTCGTAGCAGCAAGATACGCAAATTTTGAATCTAAAATCCCGGAACCAGAATGGAAATCCAGAGCCAAAGGCAAATAACTCATCCTAGAGGTTTGTATGTTCTCTTCTTCGTGGAAATGTGGGAGAGGTTTTCTTTTTACGGAATGAGAGCGCTTCTTGTTCTGTTTTTGACCAAAGAACTTTTGATGCAAGACGCCCAAGCGGGTAGAATATACGGGTTTTATAATGGATTCGTGTATCTGACTCCGATACTCGGCGGTCTACTTGCAGACAAATTTTTAGGATACAAACGTTCCATCTTCTTAGGTGGAATTCTAATGATGTTCGGCCATCTTTCCTTGGCATTTAATGGTCTTTGGACTTTTTATTTAGGACTCGGACTTTTAATTGCTGGAAATGGTTTTTTCAAACCTTGCATTTCCACTGTTGTAGGAAGAATTTACGAATTAGAAGGGAAACCTGAACTAAAAGATTCAGGTTTTACAATATTCTATTTTGGGATCAACTTAGGTGCGATCCTCGGAACCTGGGCATGCGCAAATCTTGCTGAATATAAAGGTTGGCATTATGGATTTGGGATCGCAGCAATTGGAATGCTGATCGGTCTTATCATCTTCGGATTTTTAGGAAGAAGAGTGAATCCCGAGGCATTTTTAGCGAATGGAAATCAAAGATCATCGGATCCGAAAACGGAAGATCCAAAACAAGATAGAGAAAGAATTTTTGCGATTATGGTTTTCTCTGCAATTACGATCACATTCTGGGCTTCTTATGAACAAATAGGCTCCTCTTTAAGCCTGATCATTGATAGATATGTGGATCGAAATATTTTAGGTTGGGAAGTCCCTGCTGCAAATTATCAATCTCTAAATCCGCTTTTTGTAGTGAGTTTGGCACTTGTGGTTTCTTGGATCTGGAAGAAATTCGAAGAATCAGGCAGGCATATTTCTACAGTAACTAAGTTTTGCCTTGGACTGATCATTTTGGGAATAGGATATCTTCTTCTTTCCTTAGTAACGTTCGGATCTTCCGAAAAATTTTCCTCTATTTGGATCATTCTTTCCATTTTACTTTTAACGATCGGAGAATTGTTTTTATCTCCAGTTGGTTTGTCTTTAGTTACAAAATTAGCACCTGTAAAAGTTGCCTCGATGATGATGGGATTTTGGTTTTTGGCAAACTTCTTCGCTCATGTTCTCGCCGGAGAATTAACGCAGTTCATGGGAGGAAGGGAGTCCTTGTCTGGGTTTTTCCTAATCTTCTTCTTTTTGCCTACGATCACTGCGATCGGTTTATTTTCTTTCCGTAAAAAACTAGAATCTTGGATGCATGGTGTAAAATGAGAGTTCGGATCTTAGCTAACCTTCTTCTTTTATTCTCCTTTTCAATATCCGCAGATCCTTTCGAAGACTTGCTTAAAAGCGATTGGGACAAATCACAATCACTTCTGATCAAAAACTCTGTTTTCCAAAAATTAGGACAAAGAGCCGGGAGCAAAGAAGTGCTCAAGATCACTAAAAATGTGATCCCTTGGGCAATCCTAGAAGGAGTTACCCCGGAAAAAACTGCAGAACTCATCGTAAATCTAGACTTCGCAGTCAAGGAAGGACTTACATTTGAAGAAGCGGAAGATGCGATCCCTGTCGCTTCCAAACGAGAAATTTCGAAAGAAGATTTCAGCTATATCGGTCTATATTTTAAAGAAACCAAAAAAGCAGGGATCAGAGAAGAGGTCCGAAATCGTTTTGTAGAAGCCGCCATGGAAAAAAAATGGGACGGGTTTTCTGTACTCGCAGGTGGAAGAGCGCTTATCGCAGGAAAACTCGTGGATTTTCCTGAAAACCGTTTAGCTTCTAAAATTTTGAACCAATTTCCTGCAAAAGGTAGAAATATCCCTTTTGCAAAAACGGAAAATAGTTTTAAATCCGTGCTCGATTCAAAACTGGACGGAGCTTCTTATATTCTTCTTTCTAATTTAAAAAAATTGCATGAAGGCGAGAAAGTTACTGCTCCTCAAAAGTATGCGTCTGCCCGCGCTGTAGAAACTTCTTTGGAAGAAGTAGGTGGGATCGTTATTGGAGACAGACCAAGAATTGAACCTTTGCCTGATCCTCCCTTGGTTCCGAATCTACCTGAACCTGGAGAACCAACTGAACCCGACAAACCGAGTAAAGAAAGTTGGGAAACTTTATCTTCTTCTATCTTGCAAAAAGTTGCGAAAGAATGGGTAGGAACTCCTTATAAATGGGCGAATGCTGCTAAAACCGGAACTGATTGTTCAGGTTTTACTTTTAGAGTTTTGACGGATGGTCGTATAGGTGTTCCTGAAAAAATGGTATCTCGCGCGTCCAGTGCTCAAACCAAAATGGGAACAGGAGTTTCTCATAATGAAATGAGATCTGGAGATCTAATCTTCTTCTCCGCTTCTCCCAACCAATCCAAGGTAACTCATGTGGGAATGGTCTTAAATGGAGAAGAATTCGCTCATGCTTCTTCTACTCGAGGTGTGGTAATCGATAAGATCCGGATGAAATGGTGGATAGATCGTTTTGTGATGTCCAGGCGAATATTTAAGAAAGTTATAAATTAGTTATTCGCCTAAGTTCATTTCTTCCACAATCCCAACAAGTAGTTGAGCCTTTTGGATCTGGTCCGTGCTGGAGAGGATCTCTTGCTTCTTCTTAAAATTGAAATTTAGGATCGAAGAAATAAAATCTACAGGAAATGGATGAGACCAAAGATCGTTCATTCTTAGGATCAATTCTTCCTTAGCTCCTTCTGAAAGTAGAATTCGTTTGGTGAGGTATAAGATCCGATCAAAGATCTCTACGAATAATTTATCTTCAATGTATTTGGAATCAGCTTCTAGTTTTTCTATCACTCCAATTCGAAATGGTTCCATGGTATCATAGGATTCCAGTTTTGCGATCCCTTTGCCTTCGAGTAGAATATTGGATCTTCCATCGGGAAGTGGATCTTTTCGAACAATCGTGCCCCAACCAAAAATAGTTTCAATTTCAGGTTGAGAACTTTTTAAATTGCCTGGCTCCATTTTAATAGGTGCGATCGCCATTTCCTCGCCGGACTCGGAACAATAATCCAACATCATCCTATATCTAGGCTCGAAAATATGAAGAGGAAGAAATGTGCCTGGAAATAAGATGACTTCAGGAAGAGGAAAGATCGGAATTGTAGTTCTTGACACCTAGGATTTATCCTAACCTGTTGAAGTGAAAACGCAAATCAAATTGTAAGACCGGTTTAAAATTGTACTACTTAGATAAAAAGCGATATTTGGAAGCGGCTTCTAAATTAAAAACCACTAAAATTATAGTCATCGGCGATCTCATCCTAGACGAGTATCTGATCGGAGAAGTGAACCGAATTTCTCCGGAAGCTCCTGTTCCAGTGGTGTGGGTGAGAAACGAAAAAACCACTTTAGGCGGAGCGGGAAATGTAGTAAAAAATCTTTCTCGCTTAGGGGTTCAATCTTTCGTTTTGGGTAGGGCTGGAAACGACTCAGCTGCTAAAACTTTGGATGATCTTCTTTCTACGGAGAATACGAGTTCTTCTAAAAATACAATTATACGTTCCGAAAAAGTTCCAACTATTCTAAAGACTAGAGTGATCGCAGGTCACCAACAAGTTTGTCGTATTGATAGGGAGGAAACATTTCCTCTAAGTGATGCAGAAGAAAAACAATTATTAGAAAGTTTTTCTAAGATCATCCAAGAAGCGGATGCAGTTGTTCTTTCCGATTATGATAAGGGAACTTTGACCGCGAGCCTCATCCGTAAAACGATCGATATAGCAGTCCAACATAAAAAGATCGTAACGGTGGATCCTCAGGTTTCTCATTTTTTCCAATACGAAAAAGCGACTGTAATGACCCCGAATCATCATGAAGCGGGAAAAGCTCTTGGAAAAAAATTAGAAACGAATGCTGAAGTGGAAGAGGCAGCCAAGAAGATTGCAGAAAATCTAAATTCTCCATCGATGATGATCACTCGCGGTGAAAAAGGAATGAGCCTTTATATTTCTTCCGAATCCAAAACCTACCATATCCCTACCGTGGCTAAAGAAGTATTCGATGTGACCGGGGCAGGAGATACTGTTATCTCAGTTTATACTTCTTTTTTAGCAGCTGGTTTAGGCGAATTAGAAGCAGCAATTGTTTCCAATGCTGCAGCAGGAGTAGTGGTCGGAAAACTAGGCGCAGAAACTGTTTCTTTAGAAGAACTTTTAGAAGCTCTGGAGAAAAGAGGAAGTTTTCAGTGAAGTCTTCTTTCTCTTCCTGTATAGAGAAAATCATTCCTTTCCACGAAGCGAAGAATGTTTCGGAAAAGATTCGCTCCAACCAAAAGATCGTTTTCACTAACGGTGTATTCGATCTAGTCCATAAAGGCCATTTGACTTATCTTTCTCAGGCAAGAGACTTAGGCGATGTTCTTTGGGTGGGGATCAATTCTGATTCTTCCGTAAAAAGACTAAAAGGTCCAGAACGTCCTGTAAATCCGGAAGAAGATCGGGCACTTCTTCTTTCCTGTCTTTCCTTCGTAGACTATATCAGCGTGTTTTCAGAGGACACTCCTTTGGAACTGATATCTCAGGTAGCGCCTCATATTCACGTAAAAGGGGGAGATTATGATCTGGAAGCTCTTCCTGAAACTCCTCTTGTTCGCAAATTGGGCGGAGAAGTGAAAATTCTACCCTTTGTTCCCGGTTTTTCCAGCACAGATCTGATTAGACGTATTCGCCAAAAACCCTAGATTTACTTCCCAATTCCGCGAAATTCCGAGTTGGATTTTCCGAGACTGAAGAAAACTCTGTTCAGCAGGTAGGAGTTCGGTTTGTCCAAAACTAAATTTATTTTCGTGACCGGAGGTGTTTGTTCCTCCCTTGGAAAGGGTGTATCCGCTGCAGCCCTTGGATGCCTTTTGGAAAGTAGGGGTTATACCGTTTCCCTGCAAAAAATGGATCCTTATATCAATATTGATCCTGGAACCATGAGTCCGTACCAGCACGGTGAAGTGTATGTGACCGAAGATGGCGCAGAAACTGATTTGGACTTAGGTTATTACGAAAGATTTACCAAATCTAAATTCACTCGTAAGAATTCTGTGTCTACGGGACAAATTTATAATACTGTAATCCAAAGAGAAAGAAAAGGGGATTACCTGGGACGAACAGTCCAAGTGGTTCCTCATATCACTAATGAGATCCGAAACAGGATCTATACTCTTGCGAGAGAAAATGCAACTGACTTTGTGATCGTAGAGATTGGTGGAACGGTGGGAGACATCGAGTCCATTCCATTCTTAGAAGCAATCCGTCAGATGAGATACGAACACGGACCTACTCAAGTTTTATTTATCCATGTTACTTTAGTTCCTACCATTACAGTAGCAGGTGAAGCAAAAACAAAACCTACCCAACACTCAGTTAAAGAACTTTTGGCATTAGGGATCCAGCCGGATATTTTGATCTGTCGCGTGAACCAGCCTATGCCTAAGGAAATGAAAGGAAAAATTTCCTCCTTCTGTAACGTAAAGGAAGAAAATGTAATCTCCGCTTCTGATATCAGCACTTCAATTTACGAAATTCCTAAAATGTATAAGGAAGAAAAATTGGACCAAGTAGTTCTAAAAACATTAGGATTAGAACTTGGAAAATCCAATTTTACAGAATGGGAGAAGATCATAAAAAGTCTTCATTCCGCAAAACAAACCGTCCAGATCGCGGTTGTCGGGAAGTATATTTCTCTTCATGATGCCTACCGTTCTGTTTACGAAAGTTTATCTCATGGCGGGATTGCAAACGAAGCAAATGTAGAATTCATCAAAGTTGATCCTGAAAAGTTAGATAAAACAAATGTGAAGGATGTTTTAAGATCCGCACACGGTGTTTTAGTTCCGGGTGGATTCGGAGATAGAGGAATAGAAGGTAAGATAGCAGCAATCCAATATGCAAGAACCAAAGGAATTCCATTCTTCGGAATTTGTTTAGGAATGCAATGTGCGGTAATTGAATACGCTAGAAACGTTCTTGGCCTTAAAGATGCAAACTCCACTGAATTCAGACCTGATTCTCCGGATCCTGTGATCTCTTTGATCGAAGAGCAGATGGACATCGATCAGATGGGTGGAACCATGCGTTTAGGATCTTATCCATGTAAGATCAAGAAAAACACCTTAGCATTCAATGAATACAAACAAGAACTGATCTATGAGAGACATAGACATAGATTCGAGTTTACAAACAAATACAAACAAAGGTTCGAAGAAAAAGGAATGATCCTTTCCGGTATTTCTCCCGATGAAAACCTGATTGAAATCGTAGAAATTCCATATCATCCTTGGTTTATAGGAGTTCAGTTCCATCCTGAATTCACTGGAAAACCTACAAAACCGCATCCATTATTTGCCGGATTCATCCGTGCTGCGGTCAAATTTGCAAGGAAGGCATAATGAGCGATAAAACTGCCCAAGAAAGGGATTTTTTAAGCGGTAAAAAGATTGGAGGAAAGAATCCATTCTTCCTGATCGCGGGTCCTTGTGTGATGGAAAACAGAGACTTACTCGAAAAAGTCTGCGCTGAGATGTTGGAGATCACCACAGAATTAGGTATCCCTTATGTTTTTAAAAGTAGTTTCGACAAAGCAAATCGTTCTTCCGTTTCTTCTTATAGAGGCCCTGGACTTACTGAAGGAATTAAACACTTAGAACATATTAAGAAAAAATTTAATGTTCCGGTTCTAACAGATATCCATGAAACAACCCAAGTTGGTCCCCTTAAAGATGTGATCGATATGTATCAGATCCCTGCATTCTTAAGCAGACAAACAGACCTAATCGCAGAATCCGCTAAAACAGGAAAATGGGTGAATGTTAAAAAAGGACAATTCTTGGCTCCTTCCGACTGCAGACATATCAAAACAAAAATCCAAGAATCAGGTTCCGAAAAGTATATGGTCACCGAAAGAGGGACAACATTCGGCTATGGGAACCTAGTGTTTGACGGTAGAACAGTTCCTATATTACATAGTTATGATATTCCAGTTGTATTCGATGCTACTCACTCCGCACAATTGCCGGGCGCAGCAGGAAATATTACCGGAGGTCAGAGAGAATATATTCCGAGTATGACAAGAAGTGCAGTGGCACTCGGAATAGAAGGAATTTTTATGGAAGTACATCCTGATCCTGCAAAGGCACTTTCGGACGCTACTACTCAGTATCCACTTTCTGAAATTAAATCCTTATTAAAGGAATTGGTTGGTTTAGACCGTTACGTAAAACAGGAAATCCTAAACCGCTAATCGATATAGCCTTGTATTCCCGCATACTCACTCTACTCAAAATAGACCCGGAAACCGCCAAAAAATATGGTCCGGGGCTAGGAGTAGGACTTGGAATTTTATTCTTAGTTCTTTTCTTCTATTCCGGTGGAAAATCGGACGCTAAATACACTCGTGTAGAGGAAGAAAAAGAGAAAGGTTCCACTGTTTCTTTTAAAAATTTTGCAAAAGACCAATACGATGAGAATGGAACTATATTATGGAAACTGAAAGCGGAAGAAGCTTATCTATACGCTGACGAAAAAAGATACGTTCTGTATGGGATCAATTTCGACCAATATGAGAATGGAAAGTTCAAGTCCAGACTCACCGGAGAAAAGGGAGAGATTAATCAGGTCAAAAAGCTAATGAAACTTACAGGAAATATTCTTCTTAAAACGGAAGAACATAGGACTCTGAGAGCAAAATCATTAGATTATAACGACGAGACCAAAGAACTAAGCTCCAATGAAGAAGTTGTGATAGATGCAAACGGAACTCATATCCGAGGAGTTGGCCTAAGAGCAGACAAGGATCTGAACAAGTTTACGATCCTAAAACCGAGTGCGATTACCCAAGGCGGTTCCAATCCACTCTCTTCTTCCCCTAAAGAAAAATGAAACGTATCCTAACCTTATTGTATTTATTATTATTTCTCCCTGCGCATTTGGGATCTCATTCCAGGCCTCCACTTTTATTCTCCGCAGAAACGTTAGATCCCAAAAGTTTCCAAGGGATCGGAGAAGCAGATCCAAAACGTAAGGAAAGTTTTCCTACATTTTGGGGAGCAAATGCACTTACCCAAGAAGATAGAGAGATCCAAGGTCTAAAAGTTACTATCTTCAGTTTAGAAGGTGGGGCCTGGATCCAACATAAAAAAGTTAAGCTGGGCGCAAACCGTATAGAAGTTTTTGGAAAAGAAGCATATAAGGCTTTTTTAAAGAACGGAGTACATATTGAAGACCAGGAAAACGGAACTGTCATGAGGGCAGGAGTAGGAGAATATGATAAGTATTCCGAAATGGTTTATATCAAAGAAAGGCCCAGGCTCAGCTTCCGGGACAAAACTGGCAAAACCACGGTCATTTCCGCAAAACAGATCGATAGAGAATTAAGCACTAAGATCACTAAGCTTCACGGTGGAGTGATCGTTAACCATCCTGAAGTTACAATCTTCTGTGCAGAAGCAGTATTTAAAGAATCAGAACATCTCATAACCACGGATCCAAATCCAATTCTTATTTCTAAGAACAGATATTTGAGCGGGAAAAAGTTATCCTTCTACACAAATGAAAGCAGGATCCTTTTGGAAGAAAATACAGTATTATTCCAATCTTCGGAAGAGACTAAAAAAGATCCGGAAGGAAATGAGAAAAAACAAACTGTTCTCACCATCCTAAAAGGAGATAAGATAGAAAGCCGCCCCAACGAAGAGAACGATCGTACAGTTATGATAAGCGGCAATGCAACAGTTCTAAGAAAAGATATAAAGATCACTTCGGATAATATTGAGTCAGTGGGAAAGGATTCACGTATTATCAAGGCAAGAAAGAATATCAAGGTTCACGATAGAGAGAATAATCTTCTTCTTTCGGGTAACGTATTCGATTATTTTAGGAATGAGAACTATCTTCACCTGACTGACGAAGGCAAAATGGAATTTTTGGATAAAAATTCAGATCAGGTAACAAGCACAATAACCGCTCAAGAATTCGAACGTTTCTTAGACCAAAAAGAAACAGTGATCCGAGGAAATATCTGGATCAAATCCAAGTCCACAGAGGCACAAGGCGAGTATGCCACTTATTTTGAAAACGACGAATCCGTAATTTTAGAAGGAAATCCTAGAATTAATCGAAGTGGTAAGATCCTAAGAGCGGGAAAAATCGTCTTTTATCCAAGAGAAGGAAGATCAATTCTGACAGAAGGAGTCCATTTAGGAAATTAGGCTTGCATAATGGGACAAAGGATCCGGTGCCAAAACTTAATCAAAATATACAATAAGCGTAAGGTTGTAGACGGAGTCAGTTTCGATGTTCGCAAAGGAGAAGTAGTTGGTCTACTAGGTCCGAACGGTGCCGGAAAAACTACATCCTTCTATATGTCCGTCGGTTTCGTAAAACCGGATTCAGGTCATGTATTCATAGACGACCAAGACGTGACGGATGCTCCGATGCATACTAGAGCAAAACTTGGAGTAGGTTATCTCGCACAAGAAGCTTCTATATTTAGAAAACTTACAGTCGCAGAAAACTTAGAAGCAATCTTAGAAACTCTGAACATTCCTAGATCCGAAATCATTCGCAGAAGAGACGAGCTACTGTTAGAATTACAAATTATGCGAGTGGCCAACCAAAAAGGTTTTACCCTTTCAGGTGGGGAAAGAAGAAGATGCGAAATCGCCAGAGCCTTAGTAACAAATCCGGATTTTATCCTTCTTGACGAACCCTTCGCAGGGGTGGACCCTATTGCAGTAAAAGATATTCAAACCGTTATAAATAGTTTAAAGAAGAAGGGACTGGGCATCTTAATCACAGACCATAATGTTCGAGAAACGTTAAAGATCACTGATAGAGCGTATATCATGCATAGTGGTCGGATCTTAATCGCGGGAACACCTAAAGAACTCGTGAATGATAAAGAAGCAAAAAGAATGTATCTAGGAGAGGACTTCAAGCTGTGAATCTGAACCACCAGTTAGTACAGAAGCAGACACAAAAGCTTGTCATGACGCAGGACTTGCGTCAGTCGATAGAGCTTTTGCCTTTGTCTACTCTGGAACTCGCTGACAGGATCAGCGCAGAACTGGTGGAAAATCCGATGTTGGAAGAGGAGCCAGGCTCAGAAAGAAGTAAAAGCCCGGAACTCTATTCGGTAGACGATCTAAAAAGAAAAGAGAAGAACGACTTTCTTAAAAATTCTGACCAAGGCTGGCAGGATTCTTTCAGCTTAGACAAACCTCAGTATAGAGGCACCGATGCTTCTGACAGAAACCAAAAATATATTGAATCCTCTCCTAACGCACAATCTCTTTCAGATCATTTACTTTGGCAGCTTAGGATCTCTTCCTTAAAAGGAAAAGAAATGGAGATCGCGGAAATTTTGATCTCTATGCTGGATGATAGAGGATTTATCTCCCAGACCCAAGCGGAACTTGCTACAGAGATAGGAGTTTCTGCCAAAATCATCAAAAAGG
Organism: Leptospira hartskeerlii; assembly: GCF_002811475.1. NCBI lineage: Bacteria > Pseudomonadati > Spirochaetota > Leptospiria > Leptospirales > Leptospiraceae > Leptospira > Leptospira hartskeerlii. The sequence continues at coordinate 41,814 of NZ_NPDL01000003.1, read as the reverse complement.
TTTTAGAACAGATCCATCAATTGGACCCGCTCGGAATTGGCGCAGGGAGCATTCAAGAAACATTATATATCCAGGCAAAGATCCTAAAACCGGAAGATAAAAATTTACACGATCTCATCTTAAATTATCTAAAAGATCTGGAAAAGCTGGATTATAAGGGAATTTCCAAGAAGATGGGTCTCCCTGTAGAAGCAATCGAAGCGATGGCAGCCGAGATCAAGAAGCTGGAACCGTTCCCCGCGACATTATACACTCCCCAAAAACCTGATTATATTGTTCCGGACGTTATCATCAGAGAAATAGAAGGTGAGTTCAGCATATTGCTGAACGACGAATGGCTTCCTAAATTAAAAATCAATAAAGAATATAAGGGAATGCTCAAAAAAGGGGCCGGTGCCAAGGATTCAGATAAGGAATATATTTCTACTAAACTTAACTCCGCAGAATGGTTGATCAGATCCGTAAACCAAAGAAGACAAACATTATATAGAGTTGTCTCCGCAATCATAGAACTACAAACTGAATTTTTTCGCAAGGGTGTGAGATTTTTAAAACCTCTCACGTTAAAAGATATCGCAGAAAGACTGGACCTTCACGAATCTACAGTATCTCGTATCACTTCCAATAAGTATGTTCAAACTTCTTGGGGAATTTTAGAATTAAAATGGTTCTTCTCCTCCGGATTAAAATCCAAAAGTTCAGAAGGAGGAATGGAATCCTCCAAAACAATTCATGACATTATACGTAATCTAGTAAAAGAAGAAGATCCCGAAAATCCACTCTCCGATCAGGACATAGTGGAAAAAATAGAAAGCAAAGGGATAGAGATCGCCAGAAGAACTGTGGCAAAGTACCGTAAAATCCTAAAAATTCTACCATCCAACCAAAGAAAAAAAGTAAAATCTCTGGAAGCAAGGTAACTCATGTCCGTTCCAGGTATTAATGTTTCTAATATTCTAAAAGATCATCCTGAGTTAGGTTTAAAACTCATCGCAGGAGAGAATGGTCTCCAAAACCGGATACATAGTTCCGAGATCAACCGTCCTGGTCTTTCACTCACAGGATTTTACGAAAGTTTTGCTCATGACCGAATCCAAATTTTTGGAAAAGGAGAATGGGCCTATATCACCTCTAAAGAAGGTGAGGATATGGAAAAGCTCGCCGCGGATTTTTTCCATTTTCATTTGAATTGTATCATATTCACTCACGGGAACGTTCCTCCTCCCATCTTTGTGGAATACTGTGATCGTCTGAATATCCCGCTCTTAGGATCGGATGTTTCTACCCACAAATTTATCACCCTCATCTCTCAAATTTTAGACAGAAGTCTCGCACCTAGGACTATGAGACATGGGGTGCTCATCGAAGTATTCGGAATTGGGATACTCCTTTCCGGTAAAAGTGGTGTTGGAAAAAGTGAAACAGCACTTGAGCTCATAGAAAGAGGGCACCGCCTTGTTGCAGACGATATGGTGGAGATCAGAAGACTTTCCGAAAGTTATTTGATCGGGACTTGCTCGGACCTTCTCCGTCACCATATGGAGATCAGAGGATTAGGAATTTTGAATATAAAGGATATATTCGGAATTGGCTCCGTGCGAGATCATAAACTGATAGAGCTGATCATCCATTTGGAAGAATGGACAGAAGAGAAAGAGTTCGACCGAACAGGACTCGAAAATAGAACGGAAGAAGTCCTAGGCGTCAATATTCCTCTGATAAAACTTCCGGTTCGTCCAGGAAGAAACATACCAATTATCGTAGAAACCGCTGCAATGAACCAAAGATTGAAAAAACTTGGAAAAAATGCAGCGGCAGAATTCAGCCAAAAATTAAATATTTATCTGCAGCAAGGAAAAGTTGAAAGAAATCCACCTCAAAATTAACGAAAACGGTGCAGGGATGCATGCTCGTCCTGCCTCTGTCTTTGTGAATTGCGCGGCAAAATACTCCTGCGAAGTTCTGGTCTCCAAAGACGGAGTAGAAGTGAACGGTAAAAGTATCATGGGACTCATGATGTTAGCCTTAGCTCCCGGTGCCGAATTTTCCATCAAGACTGAAGGCGCTCAGGAAGAAGAAGCAGCGAATGCTCTAGCCAAATTAGTGGAAGGCGATTTTGCGATATGAAATGGTTTCCATTTCGGATAGAAGAGGAGAATCGATATTATCTTCGAGATCTTCTGATTTTGTCCGGAGTGATTTCCATAGCAGTGCTCGCTGCCGAACTCATCCATTTTAGAAATTCTGAAAATATAGACATTGTAGATCGGATGCTGATCTATGTGTATTATACGGTTCCATTAGTCATACTATTCTTGATCCTATCTTATTTTTATAGGAATCGTAGGAATTTAGAAACTGGCAGACTCAAAAGTTCCATTCGCTATAGACTTTCTCTTTCTTTTTTGTTCATTGCAATGCTTCCTTCTTTTCCCGTATTTTTGCTCACTTCCAACGTGATCGGAAGAGTCTTCGAAGGATTTTACGGATTAGATATAGCCCAAGCTCTTGAAGCCGGAGATCATTTTGTCCGCAAGGAATTGGATGTTGAAAAGAATAATCTATTAGAAAAAGCTAAATTATTTCGAAATCTTGTCCAAAGGCAAAATCCAAATCCGAATCTACTAACAAATCGAGCAAACGAATTGGATCTGATCTCCAATCCCAATTATTATGTGGGTTGGTATGAGAATAGCGTCCCCGTTCTCGAAAATAGATCCTTCAAATTGGCTATTTCTCCCGAAGAATTCACGAGTTTCGGAACGGAAGGTATTTCAGAAAAACTTGCCCTAAGCCAGAATTTAGGATTTTATCTACTTAAAATAGATTCACCGAATCCTGCGAAATTCCTAATATTAGGAAAACGTGTTTTTCAGGGAGAAGAATCCAAGGCATATTCTTTTATCAACACAAGAAAGAATTATATCACCGCGGATTTGGCTAAGGAAAAACTACCTTATGAGGTTAGGCTTACAATCACTCTGCTTACAGTATTTGCATTTTTGCTCTCTATCTTCTTCTCGCTTGTATTTGCTCGGAAAATCTCACGACCGATCATAGACCTAGCCAACGCCACACAGAAAGTTTCTTTAGGAGACACTGATATCAATCTTCCACTTACGGAAGGAGGAGAGATAGGCGCGTTAGTAGAATCTTTTAACCAAATGGTCAAGGACCTAAAATCCAAAAACGAAGAGTTGATGCATACGCAGAGAATTGCTGCCTGGAAAGAAGTGGCACAGAGAATGGCCCATGAAATCAAAAATCCACTGACTCCTATCCAACTTTCTGCAGAAAGAATACGTAGAAAATTAAACTCGGAAGTCCCGGAAGAATTTCAAGAGATCGTAACGAAGGGAAGCGAAACTATAGTCGGTCAGGTAAAAATTTTGGAACATCTAGTAAATGAATTCTCAGAGTTTGCTAGAATGCCTGCACCTAGATTGATTAACCAGCATCTGGAACCTGTGGTATTAGAAAGCGCAAAACTTTTCGAGCATACGCCCGGAATCCAAATAGAACTCAACTTCGCCAAAAATTTACCCGAAATCTTTTTGGACAAAAAACTGTTTTTGGGGATTATGAACAATCTTTTCAAAAATGCAGTGGAAGCGATAGAAAAGAGAAGGCAAAGAGGAGACTCAGGCTTTTCCCAAGGAAAAGTTCGAATTTCTACCGTACTCGAAAAAAGGATCATGAGACGTTCAGTGGTTTTACTTGTGGAAGATAATGGGATCGGAGTTTCTCCTGAATACAGATCCAAGGTTTTCGAACCCTATTATTCCACAAAGGACGAACATGTTTCCGGGATAGGACTTGCAATCGTCCAAAAAACAGTGATCGATCATAACGGTCATATCTCAGTAGATTCTTCCGAATTAGGCGGATGTAAATTCAGGATAGAACTTCCGGTAGCTTAGATGAGAATATTCATAGTAGACGACGAACCGGAAATCCGCAAATCACTCCAAGATATTTTGGGAGACGAGAACTATGAAGCGGAACAATTTTCATCCGGCAAAAACTTCCTAAAACATCTTAAGATAGAAAGACCAAGTTTGGTTTTACTAGATGTTTGGCTCGGAAAAGAAGACGGACTTAGCATCTTAGATGAGATCAAAAAGATTTATCCGACTGTTCCGGTAGTAATGATCTCAGGTCATGGAACAATTGAACTCGCGGTACAAGCCACCAAAAAGGGAGCATTAAACTTTTTAGAAAAACCTTTATCCATCTCAAAAGTTTTAGAAGCCGTAGAAGATGCATTAGTATATTCTGAAAAATGGGAATCTCCCGAGATCAAACTGGAATCGGATGAAATTTTAGGAAATTCTCCTGCAATCCAAAAAGTAAAATTTTCAATAGCACAAGCCGCTGCTACAAACGCCAGAGTGTTTATTTACGGAGAGAACGGAACAGGAAAGGAATTAGTCGCCAAAACTATATTCAAAAATTCTAAAAGAAAAGACCAACCATTCGTAGAGGTCAACTGTGCCGCTCTCCCGGAAGAATTGATAGAATCCGAATTATTCGGATATGTAAAAGGTGCTTTCACAGGAGCCACGGATACAAGGATCGGAAAATTCGAGGCCGCCAACGGAGGCACCTTATTCTTAGACGAGATCTGCGATATGTCATTATCCACTCAGGCAAAAGTGCTTCGTATTCTACAGGAACAAAGATTTGAAAAGCTGGGAAGCACCGAACAAGTTTCTGTGGATGTACGAATTATTGCGGCCACAAATATCCCAGTTGAAGAAGCGATCAAAGAAGGAAAGTTTAGAGAAGATCTTTATTATAGATTGAATGTGATCCCGATTACGATCCCTCCGCTAAGAGATCGCAAATCCGATATCCCATTACTTGTAGATCATTATGTAAGACAAACAATCTCTGAAAATAATCTGAGTCCTAAAATTATAGAAAAAGAAGCAGTTTCCATCTTAGAAAACCATTTCTGGCCGGGAAATATCAGAGAATTAAAGAATGTGATCGAAAGACTTTGTATTATGACTGTAAGCGATATTATCCGCGCCCAAGATGTAAAAGATTCCATGACCGGTTTCGTAAAAGCGAACGATCTGGCGGAAAAAGGTGACTTCAAAAAGGCAAAAGAAGAATTCGAAAAACAATATATTCTAAAAACATTACAAACCAACGAAGGAAATGTTTCCAAAACTTCCAAGGCACTCGGAATAGAAAGATCTCACTTATATAGAAAAATGAAATCCTTAGGAATACAGGCGGAGGATATCCATGATTAAGCCTGGAATTTTTCGGGAACTAAAAGGGATCCTGCAAGACTTTAAGTTTTTAATCCAAAACGGAGAATTCCCGATCATACGCAGACAGGGAGAAAAAGATCCCGAGGATCTAGATCTGGAATGGAAAGATTCTTGGGACTGGTCCTCCACCGGGTCCAAAAAGGAAACTTCTGTCCCTGGAATACAAATGAGGATCCCTCCTAAAAAAGAGGACAGAAACTTCTCCTGTAAACTATGTTCCGATCGACTAAGTGCCGTCCGTCATTTTATCATCCGGGGCAGAAAGAAAATATTAGTATTACATTATACTGGGGAAACCGTCTCAGGAAAAGAATCCTTTGTAAAAACTTCTCCTTTAAAAATTTTCAGGACAAGCGAAGCGGAAGATCTATTCGATAGAATGATCCAAAAAGTATTTGGATTCACTATGAAGGAGTTTTATTTCCAAGAATTTCCAGGATGTTTATTTTCCCAAGACAGGTCGAATGAAGAAGACTGGAAAAGAAGGACCCAAAATTGCAAGGTCCAAGTGCAAGAAACCATCCAGGAAGAAGGCATCCAAGGAATTATACTATTAGGCGCAGCGGCCACTCTATATTTCGGAAAAGAGGAAGCGCTCAAACAAATGGGAAAAACCTTGGAGTTCCAACCTGGGACTCCAATGGTCGTACTTCGTTCTCCTGAAGCAATCTTAGTTGCGGAACAAAAAAGAAAATCCAGCAAGACTGATTCTCCTGAATTCCAAGACGCCAAGAAGAAAGAAATAGAAGTCAAAGAAAGTATCCTCTCACAATTAGGAATCTTTCATCAGGAGATTAGAGAAAAAATTTGATCCAATACGCGGAACTAGCCTTCGATCTTCCCATCTTAGAAGACACATTTACTTATGAGGTCCCTCCAGGCACCCAAGTCGGAATGAGGGTAGAGGCCAAACTCAGAGGAAGAAAAGAAGAAGGAATCGTATTATCCTTACATCATAATGAACCCAGCTACGAAGTCTTACAAGTAGATCGGGTAATCGACAAAACTCCAGTTATCAATGAAGAACAGATTGGGCTCGCTTATTGGGTAAAAGAACAGTATCTCGCTTCTCTTGGAGAATGTATCCACAAGATGATCCCATCAGGGAGAAGGCATTCTAAAGTAAAACTTACGGAAGATATCACTGCTTCCGAACCATTCAAATTAAACGAAGAACAAGAAGCGGCTTACCAAAATATCAAAGCCGATTTTGGAAAAGATTCTATCCATCTTTTATTCGGGATCACTGGTAGCGGAAAAACAGAAGTATATCTACATTTGATCCGAGACATTCTTCAAAACTCAAACAAAGGAGTTTTACTTTTAGTTCCGGAAATTGGTCTGACCTATCATATTATACGCAAATTAGAAGCAGTCTTTCCCGGCCAGATTGCATTATTACATTCTGCTTTGAAAGTATCAGAAAGATTTAAAGCATATACGGACCTTCTACAAGGCAAAAAAAGAATAGCAGTAGGAACAAGATCCGCAGTATTCGCGCCAATTGCGAATTTGGGACTTGTCATCATAGACGAAGAGCATGATGGTTCTTTTAAAGAACATTCTACTCCAAGATATCATGCAAGACAGGTTGCATTACAAAGATGCAGGCAAAATAAAGCGGTATTAGTTTTAGGATCTGCAACTCCTTCTTTAGAAGTGTATCATCTTGCGAAAACCGGCAAGATTGGTCTGCAAATCTTAACCAAAAGACCTGGAACTGCTAAGCCGCCTACGGTCCGGATCGAAGAAAATAAAAAAGATGCAAGACTGATCGGCTCGGAACTTACATTTGCGATCAAGCAGAGATTGGATAAAAAAGAACAAGTCATTCTACTTCTAAACAGAAGAGGGTATAGTCCTTTACTCTATTCAGAAAAAGAAAAAACATATATCCCTTGTCCAAACTGCACATCTCATCTATGTTATCATAAAAAAGGTACCGTTATCTGTCACCTCTGCGGTTTTTCGGATTCTCTCCAAAGATTGGAATCCAAATTGGGAGAAAAATTAGTCATGATGGGGACAGGTACCCAAAAACTGGAAGAATTCCTTTTAGAAACTTTTCCAGGAGCAAAAGTAGAGCGCCTCGACCAAGATTCTATCCAAGACAAAAGTGTTCTTACTGATGTGATCGGAAGATTGGTAGACGGAGAAATAGATATTCTCACTGGAACCCAAATGATCTCCAAAGGTTTGGATGCTGCTCGAGTCACTCTTGTCGGAGTTTTGAATGCGGGGATCGGTTTAGGACTTCCTGATTTCAGAGCGGGAGAAAGAGTATTTTCTCTTTTAACACAAGTCGCAGGAAGAGCAGGGAGATCCGATCTAGCTGGAGAAGTTTTAATCGAAACAAATACAGTAGATCATCCGATTATTCGAATGGCACTAGACCAAGACTATATTCGGTTTTATGAATCTGAGATCAAAACAAGAGAAGAACTTTTTTATCCACCATTCTCTCGCTTGATCCGTATTTTATCCAGATCTAAAGATGAAAGTCTTTCTCTCAAAACGATAGAAGAAGTTCACCAAGTTTTAAAAAAATATCTGCCTGAACCGAACACAGTTGTTTTAGGTCCGGCTCCTTGTCCTTTTTATAAAATTGATGCGAACTTCAGAAATCATATACTGATCAAAACGACCATGCAGAACAAATGGAGAGAGATCTTAAAAAAAGAGATCCGACCTCTTAAAATTTCTAAAAACGTTTACCTGGAATTGGATTTTGATCCATTGGATCTAGTCTAATGAAAATCGCATTTTTTGGAACCCCGGAACCTTCTGCCAAACTTTTGCAGGCGCTATTACAAGAGTCTGAGATCCAAGTACAATTCGTAGTCACAAACCCGGATCGTCCTAAAGGAAGAAGTAAAACGCTCGTTCCAAGTCCTGTGAAAGAAGTGGCACTTGCAGCAAATCTTCCCGTATTCCAATATGAATCTATAAAGAAGGAAAAAGAAGAAGCACTCCAAAACTTAGCCAAGTTTGATGCCGAACTCTATGTTGTATTTGCGTACGGTTCTATTTTACCTAAGGAAATTTTCTCTTATCCTAAATTTGGTTCTATCAATCTACATGGTTCCATTCTTCCGGACCTAAGAGGTGCTTCTCCAGTCCAAACTTCTCTTTGGAAAGGTTATACTAAATCAGGGATCAGCATCCAATACCTGGGAGAAAAAATGGACGAAGGAGATATCATCGCCATCCAGGAAGTAGACGTGGATCTAGAAGATGATACAGGAACCCTTATGGAAAAGATTACCCAAGCAGGGATCCAAAGACTAATTCCTTTCTTGAAAGGTCCAAGAACTTCTCCTTTTGCGGCTTCTCCCCAAGACCATTCTAAGGCAACTTATTGCACTAAAATCCAGGCAGAAGATAGAGTCTTAGACGTGAAACTTTCTGCAATAGAAATACATAATCGAATCCGCGCCTTAAGTCCGGATCTAGGCGGATATTGCCGTTTCAGAGATAAACGAATGGTTTTATGGAAAACAAGACCCGTAGATTTTTCCGAAACGCCGATCCAACCTGGCAAATTGAAACGAATGGACAAAAAGGCCCTTCTTTTACAGTGTGGAGATGGCCGTTTCTTAGAGATCCTTTCCGTTCAACCGGAAAATAAAAACAGAATGACTGTTGCAGATTTCATGAACGGTTTCCGTATTTCGGACGAGGATCGTTTCGAGTGACCAAGGAAGAACTCCGCTCTAAATATCTCCCTATCGGGGGTTACTTTTTTTTCATCGCATTCGGCTTAGTAGTCTTCTTCATAGCCGCCTTCTTAGTTGTATTTGTTCGTACTAAAAGCTCCACTATGGTAGTAATGCCGGATGTGGTAGGCAAACCGTACAACGAAGTCCATAACGAATTAATGCGTCTCCAATTGAAAGTCAGATTGGAGTCCAAACGTTATCCTGATAAAACAGATGGAATTATAATCTACCAATCCATTCGCCCAGGAAGAGAAGTAGAAGCTGGCTCCAAAGTTTCCCTTACAGTCAATATCGGTTTAGACAGAATCGATATGCCAAACCTAAAAGGGCAAAGTTTAGTCTCTGCTAAAAACTCCATGGAAAAAGTTCTCTCGGGAGAAACTTACGTTTCTCTGACATTGGGTGGAATCACTTATGTAGAGGTGAAAGAAGGAGAACAACCTGACACTGTAGTGGATCAAATACCGGAAGCTGGTAAAAATATCACCGCTGGCGAAAAAGTATTCTTACTAGTTACTAAACCTTCTACCAAGAAAAAAGAAGGGGAGCCTCAAGCAGGATTAGAATTTAAACCTGGTGATTCTTTTGCATTCGCTCAAAGAGCATTGGTAAGAGCAAAAATTTCTTCCAAAGCAGAAGTGGTTGTTACCAAATTTCGTCCCGATAATGGAAAAATTGAATCAGTCCAAAAAGTGGGAAATGAATACAAGTTTAAGGTATTTTATTTCGAGCCGGAAGATAGGATAGAAAGTGGATACGAAAGTTTCGTCTATGAAGCTCCTGAAAACGGAACTTATTCTTTAATCGTAAAAGACCAAAACGACGAAACAAAACAAATGGAAATCAGCGCTCCCACAACATACCAAGAGGGAGAAAAAATCCAGACCGTCTTTTACAGAACAGGAGACGTGACACTGGTTCTTTTGGACGAGAAAGGTTCAAAAGTAAAATCCAAAGACTACGAGAACGAATTTTGAAAATCTCCGCTTCTATTTTAGCCACCCAACTTACAGCACTTGCAAATACAGTTCCTAATTTTAAAAAAGAAGGAATAGATTTAGTCCACATGGATGTGATGGACGGAAACTTTGTGCCTCAGATCAGCTTCGGAGAAGCGGTCAATAAAGAGATCAAAGCAATGACCCAGATCCCTTTGGATGTTCACCTAATGGTAGAGAAGCCAGAGAATCATGTTCCGAAATACTATGAGCTAAATCCTTACTGCATTACTTTCCATGCGGAAACCACTCGTTTCCCAATCCGTTTAGCTCAGGAAATAAAGAAGAATGGACCGAAAGTAGGAGTTTCTCTCAACCCTGGGACTCCGGTCTCCGCATTAGAAACACTTCTACCTTATATCGATCTAGTACTCATCATGACTGTGGAACCTGGTTTCTACGGACAGAAATTCGTGGATGGGGGAATGGATAAGATCAGAAAGGTCAAGTCGCTCATTTCTAATTATCCGATCGAGCTGGAAGTAGATGGGGGAGTCAATGATACCAATATCAAAGAACTCTCTCAAGCAGGTGTGGATATCTGCGTGGTGGGCGCCGGTTTGTTTAAATCCGGAGACCCAAGTGAGAATGGTATCCGGTTAAAAAGCCTAGTAAAGTGATAAGCTTTATTAAATATTGACAGCCGGGCTTTCCGGGAAATTATGGCGTATTAGGGCGAGCCGTACGGTGAGCCATCCTTATTTATTCGAAGGAATTTTACTTTGGTTAAGATCAGACTACAAAGAACCGGAGCCAAAAACAACCCTCACTACCGGGTAGTGGCTGCAGATAGCCGTTCCCCTAGAGACGGTAAATTTATCGATATTCTTGGACACTATCACCCAGCAGAGGTGAAAAGCCAAACAGTCCTGGATAAAGACAAAATTTTAGGCTGGCTCAACAAAGGTGCTCAACCTACCGGAACCGTTCTGAACCTCATTAAACACGAGGGGATTTGGGCGGAATATAAACAATCCCTGAAGAAGTAATGGAAGAGCTGATCCGCTATATCGTTACTTCTCTAGTAGATCATCCGGAGGAGATTTCAGTACGTGAAATCGAGGGCGACGAACAAACCGTCCTAGAACTCCGGGTTTCCCCGAAGGATGTGGGGAAAGTGATCGGCAAAAATGGTAGGATCGCAAAGTCCTTAAGAGCGATCTTAACCGCAGCTTCCATCAAAGCCGGAAAAAATTTCTCCTTAGAAATTATTGACTGAGACTCGAATCCTAACCGGACATTTAGGAAAACCCTTCGGACTGAAGGGTTTTGTCCGACTGGTGGCAGAGGATAGCTCTGTTCCTGAACTCAAATTTCCTATCCAAGCGATCTTAGAATTTCCCTCTCGGGAACCTGTGCCTGTTAAGATCCTAAAGTCCTCTTTACAAGCAGGAAAGATACTATTACAATTAGAAGGGATCAACTCTCCCGAAGAAGCTTCCTCCTTAACAGGTGGAAAACTGTATATAGATCGTTCTCATTTTCCCAAATCCAAAAACGAAGAATATTATTTATTCGAGTTAAAAGGACTGAAAGCAATCTCTGAAGATGGAAAAGAACTTGGTTGGGAATTGATAGACATACTAGAAAATCCGGCACATTCTATCCTAGTCTTTCGAACGGAAGATTCCGAGGTCTTAGTTCCCTATGTGGAGAAACATGTAGGAAAAGTGATCTTAGAAGAAGGTAAGATCGTTTTGAAAAGTCCTGAGGATTGGAATGAAATTTAATTTTATTACCTTATTCCCAAACAAAGTCCAGGCTTACTTCTCGGAAGGACTTCAGGAGAAGGCGATCCAGAAGGGAGTATTCTCCGTTAATATTGTACATCTTAGAGACTTCTCCAATAATAAACATCTAAAGGTAGACGACACACCTTATGGCGGTGGTCCGGGAATGCTTTTAAAAGTAGAGCCTATAGACCTGGCCTTAAAGTCATTGGGAGAAGATAGAGGACTCGTAATTCTTACGACTCCATCCGGAATTCCATTCGATCAGAACGTTGCGGAGAAATTAGCTAAGCTTGAAAAGCCTATCACTCTTATATCAGGATACTATGAAGGAGTGGATCATAGGGTAACAGAGCATCTTGTTGACATAGAACTGTCCCTTGGAAATTATGTAATTTCAGCCGGAGATTTGGCTAGCCTCTGTATTACGGATGCTGTGTCCAGGCTTTTGCCCGGCTTTTTAGGCGACCGAGAGAGCCTGGAAGAAGAATCTCATAACGAAAGGGATGTTTTAGAATATCCACAATATACGAAACCTTCCGAGTACAATGGCTGGAAGGTTCCTGAAATTCTCTTGGGCGGAAACCACGCGGCGATCGAATCTTGGCGCAATGCCAATCGAAAGAAAGTCGACCCTGATATTACGAGGAATTTATGAAAGAACTTTTAAAAGGCGGACTTCCTACAGAAGCAAATCGTACCCTGAACTTCAACGTTGGGGATACTGTAAAGGTCCATTATAAAATCCAAGAATCCGGTAAGGAAAGGGTCCAGGTGTACGAAGGAGTTGTGATCTCCATCTCCAACGGCGGAAACGGAAAATCTTTCACCGTTCGTAGGATCTCCTATGACGTGGGCGTAGAAAGAGTATTTCCACTTTATTCTCCTCGTATCGCTAAAATTGAACTAATACGTAAAGGTAAGGTTCGTCGTTCTAAACTATTCTTCTTAAGAGAACGTTCTGGAAAATCTGCTCGTATTCGCGAGTTGAAAGGCGGAAAAATCTTAGTTGCAGAAGACAGAAAACGCCAAACTGCAGAAGAAGCAAAAGCTACTACTGCAACTGCGGAAACTACTGCAGCAGAATAAGAATCTTTAATGATTGCGGCAGACTTCTCTGCCGCAATTCTCTCCTTCCTTTTTACCTTCTCCCTTAAAGCCAATGCCTCTCGCAAATTTTGAACCGGAAGAATTGAAATTTTTTTCGGAGTTTCTTCCTTGCGGGATAGACGAAGCAGGAAGAGGTCCTTATGCAGGCCCTTTATCCGTAGGAATGGTTTCTTTTACTCCAGAAGTTTTGGAAAAGATCTATTCAGGGCAGATCTTAAAGGGACTCAACGATTCCAAAAAATTGACCGAATCCAAGCGTGAATCTTTGTTTCAAGAAATACAAGAAACAGCCCACAAAATTGCTCACGCATTCTTATCTCATACCTATATAGATCGTTACGGAATCAATAGAGCGGTCTTAGAAGGAATATTGAAATGTTATAGAAAGGCCTCCGACGCTCCGATAGAAAATACTGGAAGAAAACTTCTGCTCTTAATAGACGGAAACTATAATTTTTCCAAATATAAGGAATCGGAAGAGGTAAAACGCCAGTCTTACTATTATAAAAAAGGGGATTCCAGGATCGCAAGTATCGCGGCCGCATCCATTATCGCAAAAGTAAAACGGGACCGTTTTATGAAAGCGATCGCTTCCAAGTTTCCCGGTTATGGATTCGAAGCACATAAAGGATACGGCAGCGCGGGACATGAACAAGCAATCCGGGATCTGGGACTAGCAAGAATCCACAGAAGATCCTTCACAAAAAAATTCCATGCTACCGATTCCTCCTCCCAATCCGATTGATAAAAACCTAAACAATCAGATCCGAAAAACGGATCGGGTCCCGGAATCCCATCAAATTTCCTTAGTTATAAATTCCTCCACCAAAATCCTGAATCCGGAGACTTTCGAAGGAGAATCCAAAGATGCTCCATTTTTTAGGGTTTGGGTGAAAGAAGGTACCAAGGACGGAAAGGCAAAACTTCTCTGGAAAGGAGAAACATTAGAAGCCGAAACTAAGACAAGTCTTCTGACTGGGGAACAATTACTTTTATCCCGAACCATATCCGGCAGCGGCTCTGAATGGAAAATACAGGAAAGGAAACTAACGTTAGAAGCGGATGATTCCAAAACATTTTCTCCATTGGAAAAAGGACTCACAGGAGTTTTGGAGAAGGTACTACATAAAGAAGAAGGTCCCATCTCCGAGGATAGTATTTTAGCCTTCTTAAAAAGCTATTTTCCTCATTTCGAATGGAAATCGGAGACTCCTTATTTCGAGTGGGAATGGGAAGGAGGAAATGCGGAAGGATATCTTGGTGGAACCGATCCGGGTCGAATATTTGTGCTCTTTATGGAGACGAATGAAGACGGTCCAAGTCTATACAGGTTCCATTGGAAAAAAGAAGATGCGTCGGACCTGATTCTAACCGCTATTTATACTAGTTCTAAATTGTACTTGCATATAGGTCGGAATCGGAAAAAATTTATGCAGTTCTTGGAAGAATCGGGAGTTAGATTCCAAGAACTCAGGATACAATATAAGCCCTCTTTACAGAGAAGGGAATGGACTGCGTGAAATTCGGAATCGCCCTAAAGTTTACACCGAACGAAAATAAAGGACCCAAAATCCTAGCCAAGGGAGAAGGTCTATTAGGTGAAAAGATCAAGGGAGTAGCGAAGAGGCACGGAGTTCCAATAGTGGAGGATGCTCCTTTGGCCGAAGCACTTTCTCCGATACCGGTAGGACAAGAAATTCCGGAAAATTTATACAGAGCGGTTGCGGGTGTTTTTGCTTTCGTACTCAGCCAAAAAGCGGAAGCAAAGTAAGGGAATTTGAAAAAATGAAAAAATTGAACGTGTCCGAATTGAAGCCGGGTATGAGATTCACGAAACCCGTATATCTGGACAAAGAGAATCTGTTCATCACCTCTAATACTCCGATCACTGATTCGGACTTGGAGCGTTTGAAAAGATTCGGGATCACCGAAGTATTAACCCATGGTGATATTCTGGTCATAGATGTGGATCCAGAAAGATTGGAAACCCAATTAGAGGATTTTATCATCAGCACGATCGTAGACGAGGACCTTCTTCCATTGAAGGGAATTTACGATAACCTGAACCGCATTAAAGTACAATTTTCCAATCTGTATAAAAACACTTTCGCATTAGTACAAGATGTTTATAGAAAAGTTGCTGACGATAAGATATTTGATTTTGGCCCAGTGAGAGAACAAGGAGAAGCTCTTTCCGACTTCGTAAGGACTCACAATAATCTTTCTTATCTCATCCTTGGAATGAATAACCCTGGATATTATCTGTACAACCAGATCACTACTTCCACATTCTACGCTTTGATTATAGGAAAACTTTTGGACTTCTCCCGTCCTAAAATGGTAGATCTTGCAATTTCCTGTTTGGTAGCAGATGTGGGAATGACCAAAGTTCCTGCAACCATCTCCGAAAAAACAGACCAACTTACAGACGAAGAATACAAATCCATTTTAAAACATACGATCATAGGTTATCAGGTTCTGACCCAAAGGGTCAAAATTAAGAACAGTTTGGCGGTAGTAGCTCTTCAACACCATGAACGTTTTGATGGAAAGGGTTATCCTCAGAAAATTGCAGCCACAGCAATCGAAGAGAATGCTAGAATATACGCGATTGCGGATAATTTTTCCGCTCTGATCACAAACAGACCTCATCGACAAAGAGTACTTCCTCACGAGGCAATCAAGTCTATGATCAGCATGGATGTGGGCAAGTTTGACCTGAAAATTGTACGCACCTTCTTGAACCAAGTTTCCTTATATCCTGTGGGCTCCTGTGTGGAACTTTCAGATAAAAGAGTAGGAGTTGTTCTTGCTGCGAATGCGGACAAACCGTTAAGACCTTCTATTCGCATTATAAAAGACGAATATGGAACTTTTGTGCGCAACTTAGTTCTCGTGGATCTGGTAAAAGAGAACCATCTATTTATCGTCAAGGCATTAGATCTACAAGAAGCCACTGCAAATTCTTAAAATTTTTCCGGGTTTCTTTTCTTTAGATTTATCTTTAGATCAAAATTTTTTTTCTCCATTCTTCTTTTCCGAAACACGTCTTTTGTATGGGATATAGCTCCAAACGAAGAGTAATAAAAGGGAAAGAAGGAGAAAATATTGCCACAGAACTTCTTCTTAAGTTAGGCCATACCATTTTAGAAAGAAACTTCCGGATCAAAAGGGGAGAAATCGACATAATCAGTGAGAAAGAAAACGTCCTTTATTTTACGGAAGTGAAATACTGGGCCAGAACTTCTCCGCTTCACCCACTGGAAATCTTCGGAACAAACAAGATCCGAAGAATGAAAACGGCAGCCACGTATTATTTGAGTAAAAACGTTTCGTTTAGAGATCATTTTGTCTCCTTCTCTCTGGCCCTAATTACTGAAAAAAGGGAACTGAAATATTATCTTCATCTATTCTAAAACAATCGTTAAGCGATTTGAAAAACGAGTCGATTTTCGAATTGTCTGCGGGTTCTCAAGGATGAGGACCTTAAATCGTTACAAGGAAGTAACTATGAAAAGCATCCAAATTCTCGGCAACTTGGCCGGGTCCGATCCGTTCGGGCCAGACCCAGTGATTCTGAGAAAACGAGGAGTTCCAATCAAGAAGCGGAAATTCGAGGACTATAAGAAGAAGATCGAGGACGAAAACTACATAGATTTCGCAATCGATAAGATCGCTATGGAACTCTCGCATTTCCTGTCAAAGTAACCACAAAAATAAAACCGTCGAAAGAACAAGTTAGGTTACGGCCCTGTTTTCCGGAGACCATCCGGAATTCAGGAAAACAAGGGCCTCCTCCAAATTCCTCAAAAGTATTTCCTCCGAACCTTCCAGATCTGCAATCGTTCTCGCTACCTTTCTAAAATGAGCCACCTTACGAAGGCTGAACTTTTGGCTATGAACAGCTTTCCAAAAGATAGTTTCACATTCCTTGGAAAGAGGGATCATTCTTTCTACTTCTTCTCCTCGCAATCTTCCGTTATATAATTTTCCTGTTTCTCTAAATAATCTTCGGTATTGTATATCTGCCGCGGATTGGATGGAGTCTCGAATCGATTTTAGATTTATGGAAACCTTCTCCGCATCAGTATTTCCTGAAAAACCTAGATGGTAGAATATTTCGATCCGATCCAAAAAAGGACCCGTAAAGGGGGATTGGTAATTCCGTATACTTGCGACACTACAATTACATTCTTTTATTAAAGTTTGGTAATATCCACAAGGGCAGGGATTGGTGGCACCTATGAACAAAAAAGAAGCAGGGTAGGTGATAGATCCTCTGATCCTCGAGATCGTAATTTGTCCTTCCTCCATCGGTTCCCTTAATACTTGTAAATTGCGGGAATGGAATTCTGAAAGTTCATCTAAGAATAATATTCCGTTTCCGGCGAGGGAGACTTCTCCCATTCTTAAACTGCTCGAACCTCCAGCGAGTGAAATATCTGATATTGTATGATGAGGACTTCTAAAGGGTCTTTCTATTTCAGTATCGGAAAGTATCTCTTGTAAAGAACGTATTCCTAATAGTTCAATTCCTTCTTTCTCTTGGATCTTAGGAAGAAATCCGTAAGCCATTCTCGCGAGCATCGTTTTTCCTGCACCCGGCGGACCTGACAATAAACAATGATGAAATCCTGCACTTGCGATCTGGATCGCTCGTATAGCAGGCAACTGACTTTTATGAAGTTCGGATTTCCCTGGGAGCTCTTCCGATCTGATCTTTATCTCACCTTTGAGCTCAGGCTTGATATCTCCTTTCGCTAAAGAGACTAAATCTTTTAGATGGGAGATCGCATAGATCGGAAATTTTCCGAGGATAGATGCTTCTTTTCGGTTTTCAAACGGGACAACTGCCGCCGTAAAACCTAAATTCGCAAGACCGGAGAGTATAGGTAGAATTCCTTTCAGAGGTCTTACGGAACCATCTAGTCCGAGTTCTCCTAAGAAAAGAAAATGTTCTAGGTTTTTCGAGGGAGGTAATTGCTCTGTTAAATATAAAATTCCTGCGGCGATAGGAAGATCTAAGTATGTCCCTTCTTTTTTTCTGCCGGCAGGAGCAAGATGGACCAGAATATTCTGGAGGGAATACTCGAATCCGCTGTTCTCTATTGCGATCCGTATCCTATCTGCTGATTCTTTGATGGAAGGGCCTGGAAGTCCTGTGATTAGGAACCTTGGGATCCCTCTTTTAATATTGATCTCTACGGATATTGGAAAGGGAAGTATTCCCTCCAGAGATGCTCCCAGAAATTTGGTCAGTTTACATGTTTCCATAACCGGAACAGGTGCGGAAAAATTCGGGCCTCGCGCTTTTTTTCTAAAAACTAGTTTATCACTTCCGGACCTTCAGTAAGTTATGCATGAAATGGTGCGATTCTTCGCTTTTTTACTGGCTCTATTTACCATACAGTGCGGAGCCAGGTTGATCAAAAAAGAGAAGTTATTCGAGATCAACGAACACTACCAAGATAAGATATACAGCCTTAAAAAAGACACAAAAGTCTCTATGACTGAAACTTTTAAGAAGGGAATGTTGGTCCGAATCTATGTCGAATCGACTCCTTCCCTAATCAAAGTGAAATGTTTCCCGGCAGACCAGAAAAGGGAACATGCGATCGGCAGGCTGATCGCCTATCAGGTAAACGATGATTTAGAGAAAAAGACCATTAGTATAGAGGATTTGGATAAGATCGTTGCAAATGAGCTCACGGAATATAAAAAGAAAAAGTAGCCGTCGTTCTTCCTTAGGTTCAAGAAGGCATCCCGATGCGGCCGATATTAAATATGTGAAACGGACGATTCTTTGCCTTCCCATTATATCCGCCATGGTGGCTTCGGCTTTATCGGCCGATCCGCTCAAAAATTACGAAAACGCAATCAACGATTACGCGAATAAAGATTCTTCCTTCTTCACTGACAAGGAAGAGCGTAAGATCAAACAATTATTCTCTCAATCCCCGGAAGAATGGGAAGAAGATAAATATTCTTCTCTCAGCTACAATAAAGATAAGTCCAATCTGGAACTTCCTTCTTTTATAAGTATCAATCCTATCGTTTCTTCCAAGATAGTTAGCCAAAGCGGCTTTATTATAAAATCCTATATTGTAAAACCTAAGGATACGTTATTCAGGATCGCTAAATCCTTAAAGACCACTGCTGCTAAAATCTCAGAAGCAAACGGTTTAAACAAAGGTTCCGTTCTAAAAGTAGGACAGAGCTTAAGTGTTCCTGTAAAAGTTGGGAATGCATCCCGCCAAAAGATAGAATACAAACGAGTATTCATCACTCCAGTTTTAGGTGCTAGATTTTCTTCCAGATATGGCAAAAGAAAAGATCCATTCCACACGGGTGGAGGTGGTTACCATACTGGGATAGATATGGCTGGCCCTCAAGGAGCACCGATCTTAGCTTCCGCAGATGGTGTGGTAAGTTTTGCCGGAGTGAACGGCGGTTACGGGAACTCAGTCATCATAGATCATCCAAACGGTTATAGGACCATGTATGCGCATTGCGCTAAAATTACAGTGGAAGAGGGAACGAAAGTGAAAGCTGGCACGGTCATAGGTGCCGTAGGTCGTACGGGCTCTGCCACAGGTTCCCATCTCCATTTCGAGGTGTTCTATAACGGAAAAAGGATCAATCCTGAGGTAGCACTTAGGAAGACCTTAAAAATTGTTACTAACCTGGACCCAGGCAAAGTAGCAAAGCTTTAATAAACGATCATCCTTTCAAAAGCCGAGACCATAGTTTAAGGTCCGGCTTTTTTAGAATGATTCCTTGAGAATATCCGAAGGGCGCAATGAACGCAATTTTTATCGAATTCAGAAAACATACATTCTATGTTCTGATCCCTGTCGTGATATTTTTTTCCTTCTCTCTGGCGTATCTTTGTAGAGGGATACTTCTACTTTTTCTGACCCCGAATGTGCAAACAGGTTCCTCCACTTCAGCACCCAGAAGACCCGTAGCCGAAAATTCAATAACCGTTGAAATGTCCAAGGAAATGGTCACGGGTTCCTTATTTAGGGGAAGTCTAGCTCCTCCTCCTGGGGAAGTTCCCGCAGGTGCAGATGGGACCCCTGGAGCTCCTCCAGATACTGGAGAAGGGGAAGAGATGAGAGTCACTGGAACCTTAAGTGGTCACTGGAGTTTTGCCCGAGTCACTATTCTTGAAAAAGGGAAGCAAAGTGCGGAAGAATTCGCAATGGGAGAAGCAGTCGGCGGATACAAAGTAAAGTCCATTCTTCTCAACCATGTTGTCCTGGAAAAAGGGGGGCAATCTCTCAAGGTAGAGATAGGCCAAACACCGGGAGAAGCCAGGGCCAAGTTAGGAGCACAGGCGGATGTCCCAGGAGGACCACCTGCTGCTGATACAGTGCGTAAAATTCTGTCCAGACAAGACGTGAATAGAAAATTAGCGAACGTAGCAGAACTTTATAAGGGAAAATTCGGTCCTTATTTGGAAAATAACACGATCGCGGGTTACAAAATATACAGTATAGGCAGCGATCATATTTTTTATTCTTTGGGAGCTAGGACCGGAGACGTGGTGCGACGGGTAAACGGAATGCCCTTAAACGATACGGTGAAAATGATGGAAATATGGAATTCCTTGAAAACGGCCGATAAAGTATCCGTAGACGTAGAGAGAATGGGCAAGATATTGTCCTATGAATTCATCATCCGGAATTAAAGATTAAATGCGCAAAACAGATTTACGATCCAGATATTTGAGAAACGCCACATTTGCGTTTTTACTTCTTCTTTCGGTGAACGAAGGTTTACTCTCCCAGGCTTCCAAAAAAGGAAGTAAGAGAAGTACGACCCCGTCTGCAGAAGATACAAAAGAAAAAACCTTTTACGCTAACTGGAGAGATACGGAACTTAATGATTTTCTAAAAGGGATGAGCGCAATCCTAAAGAAAAACATACTTTTGGATGAGAGTTTAAAAGGTAAGAAGATCACGATCATCTCCCAAAAAGAGATACCGATCAAAAACGCATTTCCATTCATGAAGGCAGTTTTGGAATCCATGGGATTCGCGATCGTAGAAGAAGTGGATCTGATCACTATCGTAAAATTGAAGGATGCACTTGCCAGATCTCCTTATGTTAGAGTGGGTAAGGAGCCAATCCCTGAAACGGAAGCGTTGGATAATCGTATTATCACTCAGATCATTCCGGTAGAGAACGTAAAGCCGGAAGAATTGGAACCTATCTTAAAAAGATTAACTTCTCCTAATACAGATATTATCGTTTATAGAAATACGAATACAATCGTTCTTTCAGGTTCTACCGCTGACATCAATAAGCTTCTCACTTTAGTAAATGAGTTGGATGTAAGACCGGATGAGACTACTCCTGGAGCAGTTGCCTCTGCCGGCGATGTTCATATTTATACCTTAGAATTTAATGAAGCGGAGAAGATCGCGGCTACTCTGATCAAATTGGATAGTCCAAACGTAGGCGACCAACCTATACCAAGCGGAGCGCCTGGCGCTCCACCTCCTCCTGCTCCTAAAGTAGAGAAGATCAAAGCAGTAGCCCATAAAGAATCCAATTCAGTGATCGTTACTGCGACCGAAGCAGAATGGAACGAGATCCGTAAAATTATCCGAGTTCTGGATTCTGCTAGAAAGCAAGTATTGTTGGAAGTTTTGATAGTAGAACTTTCTTCCACAGATACAAATGACTTCGGTATTGACTGGAGATTCCAAGGGCAGGGCCCTTATAGCCAGTTCAACTCAGGACTTGCTAAAGAAGGAAATATTATTAACTCAAGCGGTAGGATCAACCCGAACCTAAACACATTATCCGGTTTCTCTCTTGGATTCGTGCAAGCCGGAGCGCAACAGATCTTAGGGATCTTAAGTGCAAACCAAGGAAATGAGAACTTCAACGTATTGTCTGCTCCACAAGTTCTCACATTGGATAACCAAGAAGCTGAGATCAACGTTGGACAGGACGTTCCAGTTAGGACCCAAAGCCGTAACGCAGGTCTTGGTGGTGCAAACGCAGTAACAGTTGACAACTACGAATATCGCCCGACCGGTATTAAGTTAAAATTCACCCCTCACGTGAATAAAAATAACCGAATCACTTTAGATCTTTTACAAGAGATCAAAAACATCGCCTCCATCGCGCTTGCGGGAGGAAACCCTACATTTAATAGAAGGGAAGTGAAGACCACCATCACCATCGACAACAGACAAACGATCGTGATCGGGGGCTTGATCTCCAACGATAAACAAAAACGTCTGATCAAGATCCCATTACTGGGAGATATTCCTTATCTGGGTTGGATCTTCCGTAGAACTACCGAACAATTAAAAAAGACCAATTTGATGGTTTTTATCACGCCACATATCTTGGACAATCGTGAACTTGCTGATAAGATGACTGTTAAGAAGAAGTTACAGCAAGAAAGATACGAAATTGAAAGGGAAAGGGTCCTAAATAAGGAAGCCACTATCAAGGAACGCGGAGAATAATACGGTGAAAACTCTAGGTGATATTCTCGTAGAAGACGGGGTCATATCCGCCAAGGATCTAGAAGACTCCCTCAAGCTACAAAAAAAGAATCATTTACCTTTAGGACATATTCTTCAGAAAAAAGGGATCGCGGGAGAAGTAGACGTTCTCAAGGCGATGGCCCGATTATACAAAATGGAATTCAGAGAAAAACTGGATTTCAAGGGTATGGAAGAAGTTTACGACCGTATCCCTCTTAAACTCATCCAAAAAAGTAAAATAGTTCCTTTCGAACTAAATAAGAAGAATGTTAAAATTGCGGTGTCCGATCCTACGGATCTTCACCCGATGGATGATGTACGTACTGCATTAAAAGAATTTAAAATAGAATTCATACTCGCGCCTGAACCGGAAGTGATGAGACTCATTCACTCCCAGTTCGATACTACTTCCGCAGCTGCAAAAGACCTTCTGAATGAAATGGAAGGTAGTTTCTCCGAACTTGCGGAAGGTTTCGATAACGAAACTATCGATCTTTCTGATGATGCTCCTATCATCAAGATGGTGAACGTGATCCTTTCTCAAGCAGTAAACGAGAGAGCTTCGGATATTCACGTAGAACCATACGAAAAAAGTCTAGTGGTCCGATACAGGATAGACGGTATTCTTCATAACGTATTAACTCCTCCTAAGTCTTATCATGCGGGAATTACCTCTCGTATTAAGATCATGTCCAACCTGAACATCGCAGAGAACAGATTACCCCAAGACGGTAGGATCAAACTCAGACTTGCAGGAAAAGATGTGGATATCCGGGTTTCTACTATCCCTTGTCAGTTCGGAGAACGTATCGTTATGCGTCTCTTGAATAAGACGGATCAGAAATATTCCCTGGAGACAATGGGATTTTATCCGGATCTTGTTAAAACACTTCGCACTCTTATCTACGAACCCCACGGTATTATATTAGTTACGGGCCCTACCGGATCCGGAAAATCCACCACATTGTATTCTGCTTTGACCGAGCTCAATACTGAAGAAAGAAATATCATCACATGTGAAGACCCGGTGGAATACCAAATAGACGGTGTTTCTCAAATGCAGATGCAGGAAAAGATCGGGCTTACATTTGCAACAGGACTCCGTGCAATTCTACGTCAGGACCCGGACGTAATCATGGTAGGGGAGATCCGGGACGAAGAGACTGCGAGGATCGCTATCCAAGCTTCCTTAACAGGTCACTTAGTGTTTTCTACTTTGCACACGAATGATGCTGCTTCTGCTGCAACAAGACTTGTGGATATGGGGATTGAACCTTATCTGATTACTTCTACTGTTTTGGGATTTATGGCCCAAAGACTTGTAAGAACTATATGCAAAGAATGTAAAATTTCCTATAAACCAACGCCTCAAGAATTGGAATCTATCGGAATTTCCAAAAAGGAACTGAAAGGTGGGCTTTTATACAAAGGAAAAGGTTGTTCTCACTGTATGAACACTGGATTTAAAGGAAGAACGGGAGTTTACGAACTTCTGATCATCAATACTCCGATCAAAAATGCCATACTCGCGGGATCCGATACGAATAAGATAAATGATATCGCCTTAGAAAACGGATTTGCTACCATGAGAGATTATGGGATCCGAAAAGTATTGGATGGAGTTACCACCCCGGATGAAGTTCTAAGGGTTACTTAAGTTTTCCTTCCATGGCACTTTATACTTACACTGCGTTTAACAAGAAAGGAAAGGAAGAAAAGGGAATTATAGATGCCCCAAATATCCAATCCGCAAGAGCTAAACTTAAAAGCAAAGGTTTTTACGTTCGCCAAATTTCCGAAGATGCAGAACGAAAAGACAGAGAACTTTTTCCATTCTTAGCTAGACTTCTTTATAGAGTTCCTAAAAAGATCATAGGTCTTTTTTCCAGACAACTCGGAACTCTTTTAGGCGCAGGTATTCCTCTAGATAAATCGCTATCCAGTATCATCGAACAGACAGATCACGAAGTATTTCGCAAAGTTGTGATCGCAATGCAGGCGGACATTACCGAAGGAAGTTCCTTATCAGATTCGATGAGAAAACATCCGGACGTATTTCCAAATCAATATCCTTCTCTTGTTTCAGTTGGAGAAAGAACAGGTGATTACGAAACTGCGCTCATGCGTCTCGCCGAGATGGAAGAAAAAAACCTACAGTTAAAAGGTAAGGTCACCACTGCACTTGTTTATCCTGGAATTATTTTCTGCCTTTTACAGATCGTAATTATATTTCTTCTCACCACAGTTGTTCCCCAGATTGAACATCTATTCGTAGAGTTTAATGCAACCCTTCCGGTAATTACTCGGATCGTGATCGGAAGTTCCAGAATCCTGACAGGGTATTGGTTTTTGATCTTTCCTATGATAGGTGCCGGAGTTGTGGGCTTCTTCTTTTATAAATCCACACCGGAAGGTAAGGAAAAATGGGAAAAGTTCGTTCTTAAGATCCCAATTATTAGAACACTCAATAAAAAAGTGCTTATCTCCAATTTTGCGAGGAACTTAGGGATCCTCCTTACAAATAGAGTGCCTCTCATAATTTCTCTCCAAATTGTGGAACAGATCGTTAATCACTCCGTTTTCGGACAGGAAATCCGAAACGCATGCGATAGAATTCGAGAAGGAGAGAAACTTTCCGCTGCATTCACAGGGTCAGAGATATTGCCACAACTAGTTATTGGTATGATGTCTGCCGGAGAAGTTTCCGACAGGGTGCCTGAGATGTTGAATAAGCTTGCGGAAATTTACGACCAAGAAGTGGATTCAGCTTTGAAGAATGCGACACAGGCAATCGAACCTCTGATGCTCGTTTTTATGGGTTTTGCGATTGGTATCATTATGGCGGCGATCATCGTTCCGATGTTCAGCTTGACCCAAAACTTGCAAGGTATATAAATTTAATAGGAAGAAATAGGAGAACCGACTTTGAAAACGGGAAACAAACGGAGAAAAGGATTCACTCTTATCGAATTAGCGATCGTCGTCGCCATCTTAGGTGCTTTGATGACTATCATTCTTGTCAGCGTGGATTTCGGCGGAGTGAGCATCGAAACCGCAAAGATGAAGATCAAAAAAGATAAACAGGAACTTAGATTACATCTAGAAAGATATGCTTCCAAATTCGGAAGTTATCCAAGTGAAGAGCAAGGACTTGATGCGTTAGTCGAAAAACCGACTACCGGAGAAATTCCTGAGACTTGGATCCCTATGGTGAGCAGCAAGGATTCTATCAAAGATCCATGGAAGAACCCGTACAAACTTAGATACGACGGTGCAGGTGAGATCCAGATCATCACTTTCGGTCAGGATAAAACAGAAGGTGGAGAAGGTTTAAACTCAGACTTCGATATCACAAAAGAAGAACAGTATCCTCCTCAATTCACTTCAGCCGGCTCTAAAAAATAATCCAAGATGGGCCCAAGAGCGAAAGGCCGGATCCGTTCCGGCTTCACATTGATCGAATTAGGAGTCGCAGTATTCCTGATCGGAGTGATGTTCGCTCTTGTGCTTCCCTCTTTAGTAAATTTACTAACACCAGGCGCCCAAGAAGAAGCGATGTTATTGCATGACGTCGTGAACTTCTGTTTCAGAAGGGCGAAGATCAACCAAAGAACCGTCTATCTAGAGTTAAACGTAGATACTGAAACGTATACCATCCTAGACATGGAAAGGGACGAGACTGGCTTGAAAGAAGTTCCAGTATTCAAAGATAGAGAACTCCCAAGCTCTTCCGCAATCGTAGATGTGATGGATGGAAGAGGTTATAGATATAATACGGGAAAGATCCGCATTCCATTCTCTCCTATGGCAGTAGCGGAAGATTTTTATATCCATTTAGGTCCCGATCCGGAAATCACAAGAACGCTGATCATCAAACGTTATGGTGGAAAATCGGAAATTGAGGACGGGGAAGTTGTAGTTTCCAAGGAACAATTGGAAGAATACAAACGTAGCGAGCAATATGGCACGAGTAAGTTTTAAAAGAAAGAACCTTCGGCATGGTTTTACAATTTTAGAAATGACCTTGGCGTTTGCGCTCGCCGCCGGTTGGCTTCTCTATGTATTGATGGTAGTTTCGGAAGGGATACGTTTAAAAAAAGTAGCCGCATTACAAATGGAAGCTACCCATTTAGCAAAAATTAAAATGGCTCAGATAGATTCTGCCACCATTCTTCAGGCAGACACTAGTTCCGGAGATATTCCAGGCTATCAAGACTGGAGATTCACGACAATCGTCAAAGAAGAGAACTTAGATCTTCTGAAAATGGCCGGAAAAGAAAGCGGTAAAAAACCTGAGGATCTGTTAGGCGGTACAAACTCTAGCATGAACCAACTGATCGCAAAAAGGACAGGCAATAACCAGGGTTCTGCTACAGGCGGACTCATCGCAGTATTTCATATTTATGTAACAATAGAATATCCTACAGGTGGAAGAGACAACCAAGGAATTCCAGTAAAAGAACAATACACGATTGAGACCTATAAAGCGAGAATGAACTGACATGGGAAATTTTTATCTACATTCCGCTTTTCTAAAACTTCTTCGGAAAAGAAGAAGGTCCGGATTTACTCTGATAGAATTAACCATTGTCGCAGCTTTATTAGGCGTGCTTCTTGGAATGGTTTTCGGGACTTATGCTACGATCCTAAAAGTCACTCGTCCTACTTCAGGAACGGAAGGCGTAGACAGAGAACAGGCAATCTCCGTTATCGAAAATATTCGAAGCACATTGACCATGGCCTTCTATTTTCAAACGGAAAAAAATCTAGTCTTTGTAAGTAGAAAAGGACGCAAATCGGAAGATGGACCAAGACACCCTGGAGAAAGTACTAAGGATCATTTTATAGTGTTTGCAGCGGTCCATCCTAACTCGGAGGAAGTTGCACTTCCTGAAGTACGAGAAGTAGAATATTATCTAAAACAAAAAGACGGAACTGATTATTATAAATTAATGAGAAGGGAAGATGAGATTGTGGATCGTTACCCTTTCGTAGGCGGACAAGAATACGAATTATTGGATAATGTAAAATCTCTCTCCTTTAAATTTTCCAAAACAGGAAAAGAATGGGAAGAAGAATGGGATTCCTTCCAAAGAAAAAGTATCCCTCGTCTTATAAGAATAGAGATCATCGCAAATATGGGAAACAAGGAAAGACGTTTTGAAACTCTTGCCTTCCCAGGGATGCTTATGAAATGAATTCAGGTCTTGGTTTTAAAGGCAAAAGATTCTCTAGAAGAAGGGGAGCAATCGTTATGCTCCTTGTCGGAGGGATAGGTGTAGCTGCCTTAACCACTACCTTAGATTTTGCGGAAAGATCGATGGCGGAATATAAAATTTCCCAAGGAGAAATGTCAGGCTTCAAAGCTTCTCTTTTGGCAAAGGCTGGATTCCAAGGAGCCTTGGCTGCGCTCAGAAAAATCCCGGAAGAACAACTCTACCAATCTGGAATAGGTCTGAACCCACCTCCGGTTCCAATGGGAGGAGGTTGGATCTATTATAAGATCCAGGGAGAAGATGGAAAAATTAATTTAAATTCTATCTTCAATGCGGACACGAAAGAATTAAATTTAAGAAACCAAGAAATGGCCCAAAGACTTCTGGAACGTTTGGGAATGAAGAAAGAGCTTTTCAATCCTGTAGTAGATTGGTTGGACGATGATAGCCAGGGAAATTTCGAAATTTCATACTATGAAAAACTGACTCCGCCTAGAAAGATCAAAAACGCGTACATGTATTCTCTTTCAGAGCTTACCTCAGTAAAAGGGTTCGATCCTAAAATAGTGTATGGCTCTCAAAAACCTCCGGACTACGAACAAAAGTATTCCAAGGATTTTATGTCCGACGAGGAAAGAAGCCTGATAGGGGAGTCCGATTTTGTTCTGGCAAATAATTTAACCGCATTTGTGCCCTTCCAGAGAAACTATGACGATAGAATCAACTTGAACGCGGCGCCGTACTTCGTTTTAATGTCTCTATCCGATTTTATGAACCGCCAATCCGTTCTTCAGATCATGAAAATGAAAATCAAAAAGGGCGGCTACCTGAAGGAGATTAAGGATCTGGAAACCATTCCAGAATTCCAAGTGCCTTCCGTTGGTGGACTCTCCCTCTACAAAGAATTAGCAGGAGAAGGAACCGATGTCTCCGGTGGAAGGATCAAAACAAAAGGCGAAATATTTCGGATCAGTGCAGTCGGGGAAGTAGAAAGAAACTATAATAGTAAAAAAAGTTCCGATGTTATGAAAGGACCTAAAATCGTACGTAGGATCACCGGAATTTTTGACCTGACCAATAACCTGATGCTATATTATAGAGAAGATTAATGTTCTTATACGAAAAGTTTTTAACCGTAGATTACGGTACAAATTCCGTAAAGGGTGTACTGTTCCAAAGAGTGGCAGGGAACCTAACTTTGCTTAGAGCGGAATCCATGCCTATCTCCAGAATGGAAGAAAAGGAGTACGAAACAAACGTACTTCGTTTTATAAACACCTATTTTGCGGAAGAACATGCCATCGTTCTTTGTCTTTCTTTAGATAGACTTTTCGTAAGAGAAATCTCTATTCCTTTAACCACCGAAAAAGCGGTGAGAGAAGTGATCCCTTTCGAGATAGAAAGTAGAGTTCCTTTTCCGATGGAAACTGTGGAAGTATTGGGTTCCGTTTGGAGGATCGATCAGGAAAAATCGGACGTAATTACCTATACTTCTCATCATTCGGAATTCGATACATTAGCTTCTCCTTTTTTAGAATCCAGTCTTGTATTTCGCGGGATCTTTGTGGATTCAATATGTTTGGGTTCTATCATCTCCAAACACTTACATAAAGAGATACAATTTGCAAATGTCGCCCAGTTGGATATAGGCGGCAAAAAATCCATCTTGAATGTAACTAAGGATGGAAAGATTGCTCATACTCGTTTTCTTTCCGTGGGTGGAGATACTCTTACGGAAGAAATCGCCAAAGCATTAAAGATCCCTAAAGATAAGGCTGAGGCCTTAAAGACCAGTATACAATTCGAACCATTCCATTCTCCGGAAGACGGTTTGAATCTATTTGCAAAAGAATACAAACTCAAAGTTGCAGATATCAAAAAGGCATTTGTCATTGTTCAGGAATTTTTTACATCCTTAAGCGAAGAAGTGCGCAGAAGTTTCCTTTCTTTAGAAGAAACGGAAAGACCCGAGGCAATTTATCTTTCGGGAGAAGGAAGTAAGATCAAGGACCTGGAATCCTTTTTAGGAGAAGACCTAGGTATCCAGGCCAGAAGATACGATTTCTTAAGCGCTGACCCGGACAGATTTGCCACTTGTTATGGAATGGCTTATCACCTCATTCAATCTAAAAAAGCTAAAATAGATTTTTTAGAAACCCCTTATGTCAAAAGATTAAACAAGAACTTATTCGACATTAGCATATTCAAACCTCATATTATATTGAGCTCGGTTTCTTTTGTACTTTTGATCGGTGTATTTTTCTTGGGTATTATTTCGGATAAAAGAAAACTCGCAGCCGCAAATAAGATCCTAGCTGAAAAAGTAAAATCTAGCACAGGTTCCAGTGTTCCTTCTAACAGAGATCCAATAGAGTTTGCAAAAAGCCTAAGAGATGGTGCGGAAAGAAAAACTGAACTCTACAGAAAGTATCTTTCCAAACCGAGTGTGCTAGACGTACTACATGAGATTTCCTTAAAGTTTCCAGATCCAGGAATGCAACCATTCTTATTCCAAAGTATCACTTACGATAATGGTTCAGTATCCATCCAAGGCGCAGTAAATGAGATCTCAGAAATCGGAAAAGTACAGGACTCTTTGGCGCGTTCCCCCATGTTTAAAAATGTAAAATTAGATAGCAACCGTCCGAATTTCGGACTCAAAACGTTTAAAGTCTCCTTTGTGATCAAAATGGAGGTGACCTCTAAAATCGAAGAAAACGATTAAGAGGGACCCGTCTATGTGGCAAAAATTACAACCTAGGGAAAAACTTTTATTAGTGATCGCGGCCGGACTGATTTTGGTCCTTCTTGTATTCTTAGTAGTCCGTAAAATTTACAGGCTCAGAACGGATCTTTCTGAAACGGTAAACAATACTCCTGGACTCGTGGCCCAATTGGACAAAACAATCTCCGACTATTTATTTTTCAGATCTTTGGAAAACGTGAACACAGGGGAGAATGACCAGAGTGCCTTTGCAGCGAAGCTGGAAAGGATCTTTTCCGATAATGGAGTGAAGGATAGAATCTCCACTATGAGGCCTATCCCTGCAAAAGCGATCGACAAAGGAAAATACCAAGTAATCGTTTTCGAAGTGAATTTAAGAGGTGTACCTCTGGAAAACGTTATGTCTGTATTGTATGATATAGATAAAGGCAATAAGGTAAATGCCAGGGTGGAATATTTCCAGACCAATAAACCTTACCAAGACAAAAATACCTACGACGTGAACATGAAAATCGCGGCCTATAGTGTCGCTCCTGGAAAATAAGATGGCTCGCGCTAAAAAAATAGAAATTGAAGAAGAAGAGGAAGAACTAATCTCCAACGAGGAAGAAGAATTCCTCACGATGGAATTGGAGGAATTACCTCCGGAAGAGGAAGAAGATACTCCTAGATTTTCCCTCAAACAAAAGCTCATATTGATCGGAAGCGGGCTCAGTTCCTTTCTTCTTTTTTTGATCCTATTGTTCCCTTACGAAAATATAGTCCGACAGCTCATGAATTCTTCCTCCGGACAACCAAGCAGTGTATTTTTTAACGAATTATCTGTCTCAGTTCTACTCGGAAAAGTTTCCGTAAAGTCCATGGAGATCATGGGCCAAACATTCAAGATCAGATCTAAAGATGCTCAGATCAAAGCAGGACTTTTTTCTTTATTGAGAAAAAAAGTAAACGGTGATTTCGAGATAGAAGAATTGGAAGTAGACTACGATGGCCAAACTCTAGGAAACATTGGAGAGTTAGAAGGCCACTTGCAGTTGGACTCTTTGTCCGTACCGGCCAGCAGGTTCGGTGGGTCATTCTCTCTTAAAATGCCGGAAGGAAAATTCGGATCTTTTCCGAATCTTCCTGAAATTCCTTTTGTAGGAAAAATAGAAAATTTCTTCGTAAATAAGATACTGATCACCTCTAAAATAGACCAAGGAATGGTAGAGTTCGAAGAATTTATTATAGATACTTCGGTAGCAAGATTGGATCTTCATGGGAACATCCGACTTTCAGATTCATTCTCCAATTCCCAATTGAATTTAAGAGCCTGTTTCGAATTAGAAAGGAATTTTGCCTCTGCTGCAGAAAACCAGATCATTGTTGGTGCATTGGATCTTTTAGAAAAAGGTGGAAGTGGAAAATGTATCCCGATCACCGGAAGTTTCCAAAGACCTGAATTCAAGATCCCTGGTTTGAATGCTCCTGCAGGTTTGCCAGGAAGTCCGGCTCCTTAATCCAAAGCAAATTTCAATCAATCTGGCATTAGTGCAGGCTTTAGAGAATATTCACTTTTTCTAAAGATACAAAAAAACCTCGAATGGTATAATCAGCCACCCGAGGTTTTTTCATTTATCCGCGCTCTGAATCTCTTAGATCAAGAGCATCCGGTAGTTGCCCCGCAGGACATACATTTCAAACAGGAACCGTTTCTTACCATCTCGAAAGATCCACATTCTGTGCAGGAATCTCCAGTATAACCTTTGATCCTTGCCATTTTGATCTCTTCCATTAAAGCAATCCCTGAACTTGGTTTTTCCGTCCTCATCATCTGAGAGTAGGAAATTGTTTCCGGCTCTGAAGAAGGAGCAGTTTCCACTACTGCAGAAGTTGCTGGCTGAACATCTGCCTTAGGCTGGATAGACTCGGAAGATTTTCTGGATCCGATCTCGTCTCCTCTTAAATCTTCAGGAGCTACTTGGCCAAGATCATATCTTCCCAAATACGTGATAGCAAGTTCTCTGAAGATGAAATCGATTACGGAAGTACTCATTTTGATATGTTTATTTCCGGTCACGATACCATTTGGCTCAAATTTGAAGAATGTGAATGCATCCACAAATTCTTCTAATGGAACTCCATGTTGTAGACCTAAAGACACGGAAATCGCGAATGCATTCATCAAACTTCTGAATGCTGCACCTTCTTTGTGCATATCCACGAAGATCTCTCCGAGTTGTCCGTCTTCGTATTCACCAGTTCTTAAATAAACTTTGTGACCGCCTACAACCGCTTTTTGAGTATAACCTGCACGTCTGTTCGGAAGTTTACGTCTATGAGAGATATACTTATAAACGATCTTTTCTGCAAACTGAGAAGGATCTTTAGAAACTGCAGCTTCTGCGATCTCTTCTTGTTCTTCTAACTCGATCCCGTTTAGAAGTTCCAATACAGAGTTTAACGGTTGAGAAAGTTTGGATCCGTCGCGATACAGAGCATTCGCTTTTACCATCATCTTCCAAGAGATATAGTAAGCGTTTTTGATATCTTCGATAGTTGCATCTTCCGGAAGGTTGATCGTCTTAGAGATCGCACCGCTGATAAACGGCTGAGCAGCAGCCATAGTGCGGATATGGGACTCATAGGAAAGATAACGTTTTCCGTATTTACCACATTTGTTCGCGCAATCAAATACAGGATAATCTTTCTCTTTCAAGTATGGAGCGTTCTCGATGGTCATCGTTCCACAAACATAATCGTTTGCTTTATTGATCTCATCTTTAGAGAAACCTAAATGCTCGAGAAGATTGAATGTGAAAGAATCATAAGTTTCTTTTGCGATACCAAGGTTCTTTTGTAAGAAATTCTCACCTAAGTTGAATTTGTTGAACGCAAAATTGATATCGAACGCATAAGGAAGAGAAGCTTCTACTTTTTCCAAGATCTCGTTCGTGAAACCTTTTTCTTTCAGGCTTTGAGTATTGATTACAGGAGCTCCGTTTAAGGTAGCATGTCCTTTACAATAATTTACGATAGATTCGATCTCAGAAGGGGAGTATCCAAGTTTACGTAGAGCCAAAGGAACGGATTGGTTGATAATTTTGAAATAACCGCCACCCGCTAATTTTTTGAATTTCACCAGAGCGAAATCAGGCTCGATACCGGTAGTATCACAGTCCATCACAAGTCCGATTGTTCCTGTTGGAGCAATTACTGTAACTTGTGCGTTTCTGTATCCGAATTCCTCTCCAAAAGAAACCGCTTTGTCAGAATCTTCCTGAGCAGCTTTCAAAAGGTAAGAAGGGCAGTACGCAGGATCAATTCCAACAGGAGTGATAGTCAGTCCTTCGTAATCTTCGGAAGGAACATTATAAGCTGCTCTTTTATGATTTCGAAGTACTCGAAGCATATGTTTTTTATTCTTCTCATAACCGGAGAATGGCCCGAGTTCTTTTGCCATTTCCGCAGAAGTAGCATAAGAAGTCATATGCATGATAGAAGAAATTGCACCGGTAATTGCCATAGCTTCCTTAGAATCATAAGGAATTCCCATGATCATCAATGCGGAACCTAAGTTTGCATATCCTAAACCTAAAGTTCTGAACTTATAAGAAAGTTCTGCGATCTCTTTGGAAGGGAACTGAGCCATGGTCACGGAAATCTCAAGGATGATTGTCCAGAGACGGCAAAGATAGCGGAAACTTTCTACGTCAAAGACTAGAGTTTCCGGATCTACAAATTTCTGTAAGTTCGCAGAAGCCAGGTTACACGCAGTATTATCCAAGAACATGTATTCTGAACATGGATTGGAAGCGTTGATATTTCCATCTTCAGGACAAGTATGCCATTCGTTGATGGTAGTATGATACTGTGTTCCTGGGTCAGCAGAAGACCAAGCGGCAAAAGAAATTCTATCCCAAAGATCTCTTGCTCTGATCGTTTTTGCAGGTTTCGCAGCTCTTTTTTCTTTGAGAGCTTTTTCCTTTTCAGTTCTGTTATATAAATGCCAAGGAAGATCTTGTTCAACTGCAGTCATGAACTCATTCGGAAGACGAACTGAGTTATTGCTGTTCTGACCGGAAACAGTATTATACGCTTCTGATTGCCAATCTGTGGTTAATTCTTCAAAAATGAGTTCTTTATAACCTTGTCTCGCAAGATCGATCACTCTCTTGATATAATTATCAGGAATTAAAACTTTCTTAGCTTCTATGATAGTTTTTTTAAGAGCGGAGTTCTTTTTAGGTTCGAAACGATCCTCTCCCTCCATCTCGTAACAAGCTTTCATGATCGCATTTAGATGTCTGTTGTTCAGAATGGATCCGGTTACTAGAGAAGCTACTTTCTTCTCTTCTTCGACTTTCCAATCTACGAAACGATCGATATCCGGATGATCTACATCCAAACATACCATTTTAGCAGCACGACGAGTGGTTCCACCAGACTTGATCGCACCAGCAGCACGGTCTCCGATCTTTAAGAAACTCATTAAACCGGAACTTTTTCCTCCGCCAGAAAGGGATTCGTTTTCCGCTCTCAGGTTGGAGAAGTTGGTTCCCGTTCCGGAACCGTATTTGAATAGGCGAGCCTCACGGACCCAAAGATCCATGATACCACCTTCATTCACTAAATCATCGTCTACACTTTGAATAAAACATGCGTGAGGTTGTGGATGTTCGTATGCGGAAGAAGATTTTACTAATTTTCCACTGGTAGGATCCACATAGAAATGTCCTTGGGATTTACCGTCGATCCCATAGGCCCAATGTAATCCAGTATTGAACCATTGAGGGGAGTTGGGAGCTGCCATTTGAGAAGCCAGCATGAAAGAGACTTCTTCATAGAAAGTTTTAGCACTTTCTTCGTCAGAAAAATAACCGTATTTATATCCCCAATAGGTCCAACAGCCCGCTAAACGGTTGAAAACTTCCTGTGCTGAACTCTCTCCACCGAAACGATCTTCCGCTTTTAAAGAAGAAAGTTTTTCAGTGTCCGGTTCAGAGCGTTGTAACCATTCCGGAATGCCTTTTTCATCTACTTTTTTTAAGTATTTTGGCACTCCTTTACGTCTGAAATACTTCTGGGCAAGAATATCTACAGCAACTTGAGACCATTGGTCTGGAACAAGAATGTCCTTGGCTTCGAAAACGACGGAACCATCAGGGTTAGAGATCTTAGAATTCCTCTTAACCCAGTTTAAATCCTTAGAAAATCCCTTCTCAGGTGAAGTGAAATGTTTATTTAGCTTCATAGCATTCTCCTTATGAAACTCCGGCAAAATATAGTGCGTTTTTGGATTATGTCACGCTACTATAGCTTTCAAATTTTCAGGTAGTACTTTTTCCGAAAGCTGTTCGGTTTTTGCCGGAAAATTGTATGTAGATCCGATCAGAAAATACCTATGTCTCGAAGATTTTTCATTGCCAGCCTGCCTCATTTCTAAAAACTGGATTCTGCTACCAGACACTCCCCTTTAGCTCAGTCGGTAGAGCAAGTGACTGTTAATCACTGGGTCGCAGGTTCGAGCCCTGCAGGGGGAGCCAATCTTATCAGATTTCAGCATATTTACGATCTTCTTAATAGACCCCGTAGATCCACATTTGTTTAGTCTTTTTAATAGAATTTACGTTATTTTATTCGAAAATCCTTAGCGATCTAACGCCT
Organism: Leptospira hartskeerlii; assembly: GCF_002811475.1. NCBI lineage: Bacteria > Pseudomonadati > Spirochaetota > Leptospiria > Leptospirales > Leptospiraceae > Leptospira > Leptospira hartskeerlii. Next base: position 5,873 of record NZ_NPDL01000003.1, on the reverse strand, counting down.
TGCGTGCGATAAAAACTGATTCGATTTGTTTTCACGCGAAGCCGCTAAGAATAGAAGATCTCGGATTTAGGATTTCAAAATTACTTTGTGTGCACCGTGATCTCCGCACGAAAATCGCGGATTTTTTATATAACAACGGATAGAATATAAAGATTTCCCTTATATAAGGAGTAGATAAGAATTTTTCCGTTCATCATACATAGATACACTTTCATCCCAAACTCATTGCATAGGGCTTAGAAACCTAGTATTTTCCTTTCTATGTCATTTAAGAAAATAACTATCCTGGTTTCATCACTACTTGTCGCAGGAATTTTGCTCTTATTACTTCTACCTTCTTCTTCTAAGAATGCTGCCGTTTCTAATTCCGGAAATAGCTTCTTTTCCGAAGGTTTTTCCGCATTTTCCAATATTCTACGCTCCGGTTCCTCCTCCTCATCCAATGAAGAAGAAGGACTCATACCTGCTTCTCTCTTAAGAAATGAAACTCCTGACAATCTATATTGGGTAGCAGTAGCGACTCCAAGAGATGCCGTGGAAATGAAAGCCCAACACGAACTTAGAGAAGATTGGGCAGCTCTTTATGGAAAGATCTACTCCAATAAAGCAACTCGCAAAGAGATAGATGAGTATTATACGGCTCAAATCAAACTACAAGAAGATCAATTGGAGCTATTGAAGATCATGGAGGATAGATATCCGGAACGTTTGAACGACGATTCTAGAAGAATGATCCTGGCCGGTAAGGAACTATATGCTAAAAAGTTAAAAGATGTAAAAAACGAATATGAAAAACACATAAACCAAAAATAGATTTGGAGAGAATTATGAATTATCGGTCAATACGAAGATACGTATTCGGCTTCGTAGTATTTTTCGCAGGAAGTGCATCCGTGTTTGCGGATCCTTATTGGGGAACGTTTCAAAAAGACAGCTGTACGTCAATTTTCCCTGGCAAGCGTCAGTATTCAGCTATCCTTTACGGAATCCCTTCGGGACAAAGCTGGGAAACTACATGTGCGAATATGCCAGCAACCGTTAACGGCCAAGCGTTTACTAAACCTAGTCGTTGTGTAAACACAGGATTCAATGAGTGGGGACAATTCGATGTACTCGATGACTCCTGCGAAGCGAACTGGGCAGCAACGGACGACGGTGGAGCTTATAACTGGACACATAAGAATGATGGTTGCCAAACATCCGGGACCTATGCGGGCAAAAGAAAATATTCTTCCCGTTTATGGAATATTGTAGGTATGACTTGGGAAGCAGCATGCGCTAAAATGCCGATCACAATCGCAGGTAAAACCTATACTACTCCTGATAGATGCGTGAACACAGGAAGCTCCACAGGAATGTGGGGAGAATGGTACGTTGCAGATTCAAGCTGCGAGTCCGCTCCGCAAGCGTATGCAAGAGGTACTAGCGATTCTCTCAAAAGAACAGGAACTCTCTCTGGTTATGTGGATCTTCATACTCACCCGATGGCTAACCTAGGTTTTGGTGGAGTGATCTTCCATGGATCTCCTTATGGAGAACCGGCAGTTGCACTTCCTGATTGCCCTAGTATGTCTAACGAAGGCCACTCTGCAGGACACTCCAGAGTAGAAGCAATCGTTCAAGATGATATTATTGGAGCTCTACTTTCTACAGCAAAACATGATAATAGAGGATACGCAAGTTTCCCTTATTGGCCGGCAAACAATAGCTACACTCACCAAACAATGTATTACGAATGGATCAAACGTGCCTATGAAGGCGGTTTAAGAACCATGGTAGTTCTTGCGGTGAACGGTGACTATATGTTCGGAGCAACTGATAATGGTCTTCCGGATATTATCAAAGGGATCGCAATCGCAACAGATCCAATCTACGATCTAAACGACATGAACACTTTACGTCGTCAAACCCAAGCAGTATATGATATGCAGACTTGGATCGATACAAAAAGCGGGGGAGCGGGTCTTGGATGGTTCCGTATAGTAAAAACTCCTGCGGAAGCACAAAGTGTGGTCGCTGCAGGTAAACTCGCAGTCGTTTTAGGTGCGGAAGTTGATTACCTAGTAGATTGTAATACTACAACTTGTACTGATGCGATGATCACTCAAGGTGTTCAAGAAATGTATGACGCAGGTTTACGTTATATATTCCCAATTCACTTGAAAACAAACGGATTCGGTGGAGCAGGTCTCTACAATATCCTTGGAAGTGGAACAAAGTATGACTGTAAACATTACGGACAAGACTGTAACGTAGCAGGTTTAACTTCTTACGGACCTAAGATCATGAAAGCCCTAATGCAAAAAGGGATGATCATAGACGTGGGTCACATGTCCGCAAGATCCTTGGAAGGAGCTTTGACTTACGCAGAACAACAAGCTTATCCAGGTATCGTAACAGGTCACACCGGTGTATATGATATGGCGAACAAAACAAATCGTCATGAGGCTAATCCTACTGGAACGGCACTCAAACGTATCATCGCTTTAGGTGGAATGATCGGACTGATCCCAGGACAAGGAAATCTGGATGAAGTAGGGGAATGGAGACAAAACTCTGATGGTAAATATATTTCTCACGCATGTGGAGGAACCACTCAGACATTTGCTCAATCCTATCAATATCTTAGAAATCTGATCGGAGACCCAGCTTATGACGGAAGACTTACTGTCGGAACAGACTTTAACGGATTCGCTCATATGCCTGGACCTCGTTACGGAACCAGAGCATGTCCAGGAGGAGTGTCTACGATCACTCAACCTGATTCTGCTAAAGTAGCATATCCTTTTGCACCGGATGCTTCCATTAGAAAAGCTGCAACTCTTTCAGCTCTTCCTTCAATGGCAAAATATACATTCGGTAACAGGACATTCGACTTTAACACAGAAGGAGCTTCTCATATTGGGCTTATGCCTGACTTCTTTGAAGATTTAAGACAGCAAGGACTCAAACGTTCCGATCTGGAACCTGTTTATCGCTCTGCTGACTTCTTCGCTACTATGTGGCAAAAAGCAGTCACAAGAGGTGCAAGTATCCAATAAAGAAATCTAACGAAATAGATTTTTCTTAGCCCGCCAAACCCTGCGGGCTTTTTTTTACTTACTTGAAAATTGAGAATTCACCGGCCTGTGGATACGTTCGAGTTTATCAACCCAGCATATCTTTTAGAGTATTATAATTTGATCTAGATAAGGCAACTTCTGCGGAATCGCCTAGAAGTACTTTAAAATGATTTCCTTTTCCGTGTAGTATCTTTTTTACTTCGGATAGATTGATAATGAAAGATCTATGAGAACGGAAAAAATCGGAATTGAGCTCAGATAGAACGGATTCCATCGTTTTACGGATCAACTCTTTGCGGCCTGATTTAAGATGGATCTCTGTGAAATTTCCTGAGGCTTCTAAATATAGAATATCCTGAAATCGGATCACTTCTATCATTCCATCTTTCTTCAAGGAAATACTATTCTTACGCATAGAATCCGCTTTAGAAGCGGACGCGGACTTCATACGATCGATTGCAGCGATAAATCGTTCTCTAGTGAACGGTTTAGCTACAAAATCCAAAACTCCGAAGTCAAATGCACTTACTGCATTTTGTTTGTCCGAGGAGATCACAATCGTATAAAAGGAATCTTTTTCGGGAAGTTTCAATATCTCGTATCCGGATTGTCCTTTCAAGTTGATATCTAAAAGAAGAAGGTCGATAGGATTTTCTTTAATACTATAAAGAGCAGGAGTCAATTCATCGAACGTTTTTAGAGAGACTAAACTTTTTCCGAATGCCTCCCTGCAATAATGCTGGATGGTCCTTGCCATCAGCTTATCATCTTCGACTAGAACAGCTCTCACCATGCTTAGCGATTTCTATAAAAAATTCTCAAATGGTCAATCTGAAATTTTCGTTCTGGCAAATAGAAGTGTGAATGTTGCACCTTGTCCGGGTTTACTTTCTAAACTGATCTTTGCATTCAATAGTTCTACTAATCTATGAACTGCATAAAGCCCAACTCCGGTAGAAGGTTCATTGCCGGTAGGCTTAGCGGATAGACGAGTGAATCTAGAGAATAAAAGTTTTTTATCCTCGTCAGTGAATCCTTTCCCCTCGTCCCTGATCTGGATCTGTATAAAATCTCCATTATCCTTTATCAATTTAGAATGGATGAATATAGAACCGCCTGGAGGTGAATATTTCACAGCATTTGAAACCAAATTATCCAGAATGCTCGCAACCGCCTTTCTGTCTGAGCGCATTTTTAGATCTTCTTTATCAAATTGAGTATGAAATTTTATTCTCTTCAAAGAAGCCTGGTAATCGAAGTTTTGGATCGTAGATCTTATATAAGAATTTATATTAAGAATATCATAATCGATCTTAATATTTTCGAAACCGGAAGCTGCGATCCCGACAAGATCGTCAATATGCCCTAAAATTTTTCTGGAAGAACTTTCTATATCAGTAAGGATCTCTTTCTTCTCCTTATCGGAAAATGATTTTAAATTTTTACGAAGGATCGTGCTAATACTCATGATCCCTGAAAGTGGGCTCTTCAGATCGTGAACAGCAATACTGATCATATCACTTTTATTCGTATCTTCTTCTTTTAACCTTTCATTTAGACGAATGATCCTTTGGGTTTTAAGATAAGTATTCGCCAAAGTTAAGAAGGACACACGATCAAAGATCAGGATCAAAAACAGAGTGACCAAAGGGTTTTGCAATAGTACAGGTTCTCTGTTACCGCTATAATAAATAAAACCGTATAGGATCGCATAATTGATCGTGTAGATAAAATACTTTGTATGGTCCGGAAATCTAAACATGATCGCCACGCTAAACATAGCCGTGGAGAAGAGAGAGATCTCAGGAAGCCTGGGAAAGACCACAACTGTGATACAGGTCCCTGTGAGGGAAAGAAGAAGGACCCCAAGCCGGCAAAATAATTTGATCCGATCCAGATCCGCTCTGTGCAAACGACCGGAATTCAAAAGAACATTCATCGTTAGGAAAACGGAATAAAATACCAGATCAAATAGAACGAATGAATTGTCCTTAGCATCCGAAAATGCATCTACTAGATCATAGAAGGCAAACGGTAGAATGATGATAGGTAGGATTAGATAAACATATCTGAGTACGATCAGAATTTCCAAGTATGCGTTTCGAGTAAATACCGGCGCAAAATTTACGGAAGAAAGTATCTTCGCTTTTCTATACTGCCTAAGTGCAAAACGATAATTAAGCCCGAAAAAAAACCGAAGTAACGCCTGCATATTTCCAAATTTATCTCTTTCCCTTTTAAAAAACTCCCTTTTTTGTCTAATCATTCGATTTAGGAAAACTAGTGAAAAAACTTTGTCAAAAAGATGAACAAGAAAAGCCATAAATTCCAGAGAAAAGAATGAACTCATCTCCAAGAATATCATAGTGCGATCCGTTCTAGTTTATAATTTTATGACTTAAGTATCGATTTTTATTCTTCTTTTGCTTTGCAAAAATTACTAGAGCATGTTTTCAAATATTTATAACATTTTTCTAATAAATAATTACAAAGAATTTGCATAACGGAGCGAGATGTAATATACTGTTCGGCCGATGCCATCTAAGAAAAACGTATTACTGGTTTCTTCTACTTTCGTTGTAGTTGTTCTCATCTTTATTTTTACTAGGAACCATGACGGCGCGGCAAACTCCTCTTCCAAAAATATTTTTTCAGAAAGTCTCTCTATCTTCTCCGGATTTATCGGTTCGAGAACTTCTTCTTCTACTTACAATGAAGATAACGCGGTCGTATCTGCTTCTCTTCTAAAGAGTGAAACTCCTGACAATCTATATTGGGTAGCAGTCGCTACTCCGCAAGACGCGGGAGAGA